>DATFWA010000001.1:0-13843 GCA_035259825.1 Candidatus Methylomirabilota bacterium
GTACTCCTCGGCCTCGCGTACCGCGAGAATCTGGGTGCCGATCACGTCGATACCCGGAGCGATGCGAGGATTGGCGGCCCGGATGAGCAGGATCGTGGAGTGGGGACCGGCCAGTTGCCGGGCTTCTGCAATGGCGGCCTCGGCCATCGCGGATCCATCGAGCGGGACCAGGATCTTGTTCGCCTTCATCGCGTTCCTCCTCGGCAACGCGAAGGCTGCAATTGAGCTGCCATGGACGAACCACTGAGATACAAGGCGTTTGCGAAGGCGGGGCCGACGCCATCGTGTGGCGGCAGCTCCACGCTGGGGCAGGACCGCCCCGGTGCGGCTCGTCCTTGCCGTGCTATCCTCCCCGCGATGCCAGCGAAGGAGATCGCGGCATTCCTCCGCTCCACGCCGGTCTTCGCCGGCCTCCCCGCGCGCGAGATCGACTCCATCGCCTCGGTCGTCTCGGAGGAGTCCCACCGCGCCCGCGCCTACGTCTTCATGGAGGGCGACGCCGCACGCTGGTTCTACGTGGTGAAGTCCGGCCACGTGAAAATCCTGCGCCAGTCGCGGACCGGCAAGGACGTGGTCCTCGAGCTGCTGGGACCCGGAGAGATCTTCGGCGGCGTGGCGGTGATCGAGAAGCGGCCCTATCCGGCCTCCGCGCAGGCCACCGAGCCCTCGGTGGTGCTGAAGATCCCCGCCGAGCCGATGATCGCGATCGCCGAGAGGCATCCCGCGTTCATCCGAGAGATGGCGCTGATGATCGGCCGGCGGCTCCGCGACGCTCACGACTCGGTGAAGGCCCTCGCGGTGGATCCGGTGGAGGCGCGCCTCGCTGCGAGCCTGCTCCGGCTGGCCGGGCGCGAGGGGGTGGCGACCAGGGACGGCGTGAGACTCCCCTATCACCTCACCCGCCAGAGTCTGGCCGACATGTCGGGGACCACCGTCGAGACCGCCATCCGCATCCTCGGCCGCTGGTCGAAGGAGGGCCTGCTGGACGACGACGACGGACGGCTCGTCCTGGTCGATCCCGACGCCCTGCAAGAGCGCGCGGAGGGCGAGGGCGAGTAGCGTGACGCCGCTCGTCCGCCGCTACGTCAAGACCAGCTTCGTGTTCCTTCTCGCCGGGCTCCTGATCGGCGCCTACATGATCACCGCGCAGTTCGTGTTCGACGCCTACCCGCCGCGCCTCTTCACCACCGCCCACGCCCACCTCCTGCTGGTCGGCTTCATGCTCATGATGGTGATGGGCGTGGCCACGTGGATGTTCCCGCGGCCCGCGCGCGACGACACGCGGTACCGGCCGGAGCTGGCCGAGGCGGTGTACTGGGTGATGACCGCGGCCACCGCGCTGCGCGCGCTCGCCGAGGTGGCGGTGGCGCTGACCGGCACGCTCGGCCTGCGCTGGCTCATCACCCTCGGTGGGCTCGGCCAGCTGGTCGGCACCGCCCTGTTCGTCGTGAACATGTGGTGGCGCGTACGCATGCCTCCCGCCGCGGCGCCGCCCGCCCGCTGACCCTCCCCGCCCCTCTCGCGCTCCCCCGCCGGCTATGACGCCGGTCATATCGGCCCGTCGTCCCCGGCACTACCGTGGTAGCAAGGAGGACGCGCCATGACCCAGCACGCCTGCGCCAACGGCTCACCGGTTCATCCCGACCAGACGGTCGACGACATCGTCCGACACCACCCCGGAGCTCTCGAGCTCTTCAAGCGGGCCGGCATCAACCACTGCTGCGGAGCCCATCTCTCGCTGCGCGAGGCGGCCGCCGCGGCGGGCGCGCCGCTCGGGGCGTTGCTGCTCGCCCTGAATCCGCCGGCTCCCGCGAAAGGCCCCCACGATGTCGTCCTCGACGTCCGCGGGCTCGAGCCCCCGCAGCCGATGCTGCGCGTCCTGGAAGCGCTCGACGCGGCCGACGAGCTGGAAGTCTGGCTCGACCGCCGGCCGGTTTTCCTCTATCCGCAGATCGAGGAGCGAGGCTTCGAGCACGACACCTCCGAGCCGGCGCCCGGGCTCGTGCGCGTCTTCATCCGCCGTCGGCGAGCGTAGACCATGGCCGTTCGCGCGCCTGCCGGGCGCAGCCTGTCACCGCTGATCCCGCTCGGCTACTTCGCCTGCGCGGCGGCGGCCTTCGTGGCGGGCGCGCTCGCCACCGCGTGGCTCGCGCCGGAGCTCACCGGCCACTACTACCATCCGCAGGTGTTGGCCTTGACCCATACCATCACGCTCGGCTGGATCACGATGGCGATCATGGGGGCCACGTACCAGCTGGTCCCGGTCGTGCTGGAGCGCCCGATCTGGAGCGAGCGCATCGCCCAGTGGCAGCTCGTCATCGTGGCGGTCGCGGTGACCGGCATGGTCGCCCACTTCCATATGGGCACCTGGCCCGGGCTCGCGGCGTCCGCCGCCATGCTCGCCGCCGGGATCGGCCTGTATCTCCTGAATCTCGCCGTGACCTTTAGAGGGTTGGGCAGAGGGTTCGGCGGGTCGGGCCTGCGCCTCTTCACCCCGTGGACGGCGACCGCGCGGCTGATGGCGATGGGCTTCACGGGGCTTGCGCTGACCACGCTCTTCGGTCTGTCGCTGGCCGCCAACCACCTCGTGCGCTTCCTCCCCGGCGAGTTCTTCCCGACGGTGCACGCCCACCTACACCTGGCGCTCCTCGGATGGGTGACGCCGATGATGCTGGGCGTGTCGGCGCGCGTCTATCCGATGTTTCTGCTCGCGCCGGCGATGGGCCCGTGGACGTCCCGGCTGCAGGTCTGGGCGGTGGCGTTCGGCGTGCCCGCGCTGGTGCTCGGCCTGCTCGGCGTCCCCGGCCTGACGCTCGTCGGGACGCTGGCCGTGGCCGCGGCCGCGCTCGTCCACGGCTCCTGGGTGGTCGGGATGGTGCGCGCGCGCAAGCGGCCGGATCTCGACTGGGGGCTCCGGTTCACCATCACCGCGACCGCCTGCCTCGCGCCCGCGATCGTGCTGGGCGTGGCGATCGCGGCCAGCGCACTGGCCGGGCCGCGCGTGGCGCTGGCGTACGCGGTGGTCGTCCTCGGCGGCTGGATCTCACTGACCATCGTCGGCATGATGCTCCGGATCGTCCCGTTCCTCGTCTGGTACCGCGTCTACGGCCCGCGGGCCGGACGCGAGCCGGTGCCCACTCTCGCCGGTCTCTCCTCGCCAGGTCTGGAAGGCGCGAGCTACGTGCTGTTGACCGGCGGGATCGGGCTCATGACCGGAGCCCTGCTCGCCGGTGACGCGACGTGGATCCGCGTGGCCGGGACGATGCTGAGCCTCGGCGCGCTGGCCTTCGCGGCGGTGCTGATTCGCATCCTCCGCCATCTGATCGGCGCGGCCCCCCGGAAGGCCGGCCTTTGACGCCGAGCCGCGAGCAGGTCACCGCCCGAGCGGATGGACTCCCTATGACGGGCGTCATACCCGCCTTTCCTCGATTCGCCGCACGCTGTGGGTAGGGCGAGTGAGGGCACTCGCCGGGAGCCCACACGGGCAAGGAGGAACAGGCCATGAGACGGGGACGGGTGTTCGCGGCGGCAGTGGTGATGGCCGGGGCGCTGATCGGAGGCGTGGTGGTCTGGCAGAGTCAGGCGCGCGACAAGGCGGCCGAGCCAGCCGCGTTACCCGAGGTGAAGGCCATCCTCACCTCGGCGCCGGCGGTGCCTCCGCCGGTCGATCGGCCGGGCAACGCGCGGGTGATCGTGGCACTGGAGACGACCGAGGTGAAGGGCGTCCTGGCCGACGGCGTGCAGTATACATTCTGGACATTCGGCGGCACCGTGCCCGGCCCCTTCGTGCGGGTGCGCGTGGGTGACGTGGTGCAGATCCGGCTCAAGAACGCCGAGAAGAGCCTGCACCCGCACTCCATCGACCTGCACGCGGTGACCGGGCCGGGTGGCGGCGCGGCGGTCACGCAGCTGGGACCTGGACAGGAAGGCGCTTTCGAGTTCAAGGCGCTCAATCCCGGTCTCTACGTCTATCACTGCGCGACGCCCAGCGTGCCGGAGCACATCGCCAACGGGATGTACGGGCTGATCCTGGTCGAGCCCGAGAAGGGGCTGCCCCGCGTGGATCGCGAGTACTACGTGATGCAGGGCGAGTTCTACACCAAGGGCAAGACGCTGGCTCCGGGGCTCCAGCCGCTGGATGCCGCGAAGCTCACCGCAGAGCGGCCGGAGTACGTGGTGTTCAACGGCAAGATGGGCGCGCTCATGGGTGACGGGGCGGTCCGGGCCAACGTGGGCGAGACGGTGCGACTCTTCGTGGGCAACGGCGGCCCGAACCTGATCTCCTCGTTCCACGTGATCGGCGAGATCTTCGACGCGGTCTACCCCGAGGCCGCGGTGGGCGAGGCGCCGCGGCGGAACGTGCAGACCACGCTGGTCCCGGCCGGCGGCGCCGCCATCGTCGAGATGAAGGTGCAGACACCCGGCCGGTTTCTTCTGGTAGACCACAGCATCGTGCGCGCGATGGAGAAGGGCGCGCTGGGCGTGCTGGAGGTGGCCGGCCCGGAGCAGCCCGGCATCTTCAAGACGCTCGTGCCCGGCACGCACGGAACCGGCGGGCACTAGCCCAGGGCCGTGGCAGCCGATGACGCCTCAGCGGACCTGTCGAGTCGTAGCCATCGCCTCCATCCTGGCGCTCGCCCTCGCGGCGAGCGCCACGGCCCAGACCCCCACACGCTGAAGTGACGGGCAGTCAGCCGCGGGCGGCGATGACCGCGCCGCCCGCGGCCGCGACGACCACCACGAGCCAGGGTGGAAGGCGCCACACCGCGAGCAGGCCGAAGGCGGCCAGGGCGAGCGCGAAGTCGGCGGACGTGTCGATCGCGCCCGTCCACACCGGATGATAGAGGGCGGCCAGCAGCAGCCCCACGACCGCCGCGTTGATGCCCCGGAGGGCCGACTGGAACGACGGCCGTCGGCGCAGCGCGTCCCAAAACGGCAGCGCCCCCACGACCAGCAGGAACGCGGGCAGGAAGATCGCAATCAGCGCGAGGGCGGCGCCCGCCCACCCGCCGGGCGGCACGTGCATGACCGCGCCCAGGTAGGCCGCAAACGTGAAGAGTGGCCCCGGCACGGCCTGCGCGGCGCCGTAGCCGGCCAGGAATTCCGCGTTCGTGACCCACCCGGGCGGCACGACCTCGGCCTGCAACAGCGGCAGGACCACGTGACCGCCGCCAAAGACCAGAGCGCCCGCGCGGTAGAAGGCGTCGAAGACGGCCAGCGGCGGAGATGCGATCGCGCGGCGGAGAACCGGCAGCATCACCAGTAGCGCGAAGAACAGGACGAGCGAGACGACGGCGAGACGGCGCCCGAAGCGGACTCCCACGCCGGCTGCCGGAGTCGGGAGCTCGGAGGCGGACAGGCACCAGAGGCCGATGAGACCGGCCGCGAGGATCACGAGAACTTGGCCGCCGGCGGTGGGCCACGTCAGCGCGATCAGCGCCGCTCCGATCGCGATGGCGGCGCGCTCGCGGTCGGGACACAGCGCCTGGCTCATACCCCACACCGCCTGCGCCACCACCGCCACCGCCGCGATCTTCAAGCCGTGGAGCCAGCCCGAGGCGGTCAGGTCGAGCCCCCGCAGGCCGAGACCGAAGAGCACGAGCGCGACCGCCGACGGCAGCGTGAAGCCGAGCCAGGCCGCGAGCCCGCCGGGCAGCCCGGCGCGGAAGATACCGATCGCGATCATGGCCTGGCTGCTGGCCGGGCCGGGCAGGAACTGGCAGAGGGCGACCAGATCGGCATAGGTCGCCTCGTCGAGCCAGCGCCGGCGCAGCACGAACTCGCTGCGGAAGTAGCCCAGGTGCGCCACCGGCCCGCCGAACGAGGTGAGACCCAGCCGCGTCGCGATGGCAAGGACCTCGAAGAACGAGCCCGCGGACGGGGCGGGGGGCGTCACCACATGACCACGCCGCCGTCGATGTTGACCGACTGGCCGGTCATGAACGCGGCCGCCGGCGAGCAGAGGAAGGCGATGAGCCCGGCGACCTCCTCGTCGGAGGCGGCGCGCCCCATCGGGATGCGGTCGAGCTGACGCTGCCAGCCTTCGCTGCGTCCCAGCACGTCCATGCGCGCCGTATCGATGGTGCCGGGGCACACGGCGTTCACGGTGACCCCGTGGCGGGCCACCTCCATGGCGAGCGATTGGGTGAGACCCTGGATGCCGAAGTTCGCCGCGTTGTAGGCCGCGGTATTGGGCGATCCGCGCTTGCCGGCGATCGACGAGAGGTTGATGATGCGGCCCCACTGCTGTCGCACCATGATCGGGACCACGCGCTTGCAGAGCAGGAACGCCCCGGTCAGCTTGATGTCGAGGACCTTCCTCCAGACCGCCTCGTCCAGCTCGGGCAAGGGCACCCGGTCGTTGCCGCGCGGGTAGGCCGCGTTGTTCACGAGCACGTCGATACGCCCAAACGTCTTCATCATCTGATCCACGAGGCGCTCCACCGAGGCGGCCTGGCTCACGTCGCCGGTCCAGGTCATCGCGCGGCGGCCGCTGGCTCGGATCTGCTCGGCGGTGGACTCGACGTCGCGCCAGCCTGCCTTCTTCTCGTCCTCTGGGAACGTCGAGGGATCGCGGCCGGTCCCGGTCACCGCCACGTCGGCGCCGAGATTGGCCAGGGCCAGCGCGGTGGCCCGCCCGATGCCGCGTAGCCGCCCCGCTCCCGTCACCAGCGCCACCTTGCCGTCGAGTGCTCCCGTCTCACGTGCGCTCATCGCTTTGTCCTTTCGTGGAGATCGGAGATTGCCCCGGCGCACTCATACCACCATCGGGCCCCTCCTGCTAGGCTGCCTCGAGCAGGTCTTGACGGATCGGCCCCCGGAAGGGCACGATGCCGTTCTCGGGGAACGATGCTGACGACGCGGCGCGCTCGACTGCTCGCAGTTGCCTTCTCCCTCCTCTTTCCCCTCGCCTCCCCAGCCCGTCCCGCCTCGGCCGAGGGCCAGAACATCCTGATCCTCCACGCCTTCGAGGCGAACATGCCGATCAATGTCATGACCAGCCAGGGTCTCATGCCGACCCTGGAGGCGGGCGGCCTGGGCGTCCAGAGCCAGTTCTTCGAGCACCTGGATCTGGCGCGGAATCCCGGCTCGGAGCATCGGCGGGACCTGGCGGAGCTGATGGGGCACCGCTATCGGAATCGGAGGATCGACCTCATCATCACGCTCTATCCCGAGGCGCTGCAGTTCGTCCTGAACGAGGGCCAGGCCCTCTTCTCCGACGCTCCAGTGCTGGCCCTCTACCTGCCGCCGGCGCTGACGCTGCCGAAGACGGATCGGCAGGTCATTCGCCACTCCCTCACCCTCGACCTGCGCGGCACCCTGGCCGCCGCCCTCCAGCTCCTTCCCGACGCGCGGCGCGTCTGGGTGGTGAGCGATGTCCATCCGCGGCACAAGATGTACGAGGCCCAGGCGCACCGCGACTTCAAGGAGTGGGAGGGCCGCCTCGAGTTCCGCTACCTGAGCGACCGGCCCCTGGACGACATCCTGGCGACCGTCGCGGGCGCGCCGCCCGGTACGATCGTCCTCTACATCGCGGTCCTGGTGGACGTCACCGGCAAGGTCTACAACCCGCTGGAGATCGCCCAGCGCCTCAGCCGGGAATCCCGCGCGCCGGTGTTCGGCCTCTTCGACATCTTCCTCGGGCGTGGCATCGTCGGCGGCTCCTTGGCCAGCTTCGAGCAGACCGGCGTTCAGGCCGGACGTCTGGCCCTGGATCTCCTTCGCGACCCGGGCCGCCTCGAGCGCGGGCCGGTGGTGTTGGAGGTGGCGCCAAGACCGATGTTCGACGGCCGGCAGATGAGGCGCTGGGGGCTCAGCCTCCGGGCACTGCCGCTCAGCAGCGTCATCGTGAACCGGGAGCTCTCGCTTTGGGACCTCCGGTACTACCTGATCGGCGGCCTCGCCTTCATCGTGGCGGAGGGGTTCCTGATCGTCGTGCTCCTCGCGCAGCGCCGTCGCAGAGCGCGGGCGGAGACCGCGCTGCGGGCCAGCGAGGCCCTGCGCGACGGCATCCTCGCCTCGCTGCCCGGCACGATGGCGGTGGTGGACCGCGCCGGGACGGTGGTCGAGGTGAACCGGGCGTGGCGCAGCCTCGCCACGCCCGGCCGGCCCGAGGATGCCACGAGCGTGCGCGTGAACATCGAGGACCTCAAGGTTTCGCGTCAGCGCGATCCAGTGGCGCGGCAGGTGCTGGACGGCATCGACTCGGTCCTCACCGGCGCGCAGACGGAGTTCCATCTCGACTACCCGATCGGTGCGCCCGGCGTGGACCGCTGGGTCAGCGTGACCGTCTCGCCGCTCAAGCGTCCCGAGGGCGGCGCGGTCATCCTCTACCTCGACATCACGTCGCAGAAGCGCGCGGAGATGGAGGCGGAGCACCTTCGCCGCGATCTCACCTACCTGTCGCGGGTGAGCACGATGGGACAGCTCACCGCCTCGCTGGCCCACGAGCTGATCCAGCCGTTGACCGCCATCGTCAGCAACGCGCAGGCCGGCGAGCGCTACCTGACCACCGACGCCTCCGCGGTCGCCGACGTCCGCGAGCTGCTCGCCGACGTGACCGCCGACGCCAAGCGCGCCGGCGAGGTCATCCGGCGGATCCGCAGCCTGCTCCAGAAGACCGAGTTCGAGTTCGTGCCCCTGGATCTCGACGCGGTCATCCGCGAGGTGGCCATGCTCGCGCGCACCGACGCGATCATCCGGAAGGCCACCATCGCGGTGGAGGTCGATCCCGATCTCCCGCCGGCGCGAGGCGACCGGGTTCAGCTGCAGCAGGTCTTCCTGAACCTCATCCTCAACGGTCTCGAGGCGATGGAAGGTACGCCGGTGGCCCGTCGCAGCCTGGTGATCCGGGCGACTCGTACGGCGAGCGGCGCGATCCTGGTGGGCGTGCGCGACGCGGGGACCGGTATCGGCGACGATCAGCTGGGCCGTGTGTTCACGCCCTTCTTCACCTCGAAGTCCACCGGGCTCGGCATGGGGCTGGCCATCACCAAGTCCATCATCGAGGCGCACGGCGGCACCATCTGGGCCGAGAACAACCAGACCGGGAGCGGCGCGACGCTCTGGTTCACCCTGCCGGTCGGCGCGCCCAGCGAGGCGAGCGTCAGCGCGTCCTGACCGCGGCGTGGTCGGCGAGCACCTGCGCCACCGAGGCGGTCACCTTCACTCCCGTCGGCAGGTCGATGAACTCGTTGGGTCCGTGCGCGTTCGAACCCGGCCCCATCACGCCGGTGACGAGGAACTGCGCCCGCGGAAAGCGCTCACCCAGCATCGCCATGAACGGGATCGAGCCGCCGAGGCCGTCGAACATCGCGGGCGCGCCGAAGTGCGCGGTGGACGCGCGCGCCACCGACTCCTTGAGCCAGTCGGCCATGGCCGGCGCGTTCCAGCCGGTACCCGGCCGCTCGCCGCTCGTATAGGTCACGCGCGCGCCGTAGGGCGGATCTGCCTCCAGCACCTCCTTGACGCGCCGGCTCGCGCGGTCCGCGTCGGCGGTGGGCGGCAGACGCAGCGAGAGCTTCAACGAGGTCTTCGGCCGGAGCACGTTGCCGGCGTCTCCCAGGGCCGGGATGCCGTCCACGCCGGTGATGGACAGGGTCGGGCGCCACGTGTTGTTCAGCAGCGCCTCCACCGGATCGTTCGTGACCGCGCTCATGCCCGGCAGGAGCGGGAACCGCGTCCCGATCTCGTGGCCCAGCACCTCGGCCACCGCGCGCACTTCGGCCAGCCGGGCCGGCGGGATGTCGACGTGGCATTCCGGCACCAGGATGCGGCCGGTCCGGCTGTCCTCCAGCCGATCGAGGACCTGGCGCAGGATGCGGAAGCTCGACGGCACGATGCCGCTGGCCGCGCCGGAGTGCACCCCCTCCCAGAGCACCTCGACGGTCAGCGTGCCGGAAAGGACTCCGCGCAGCGACGTGGTCGCCCACAGATGGTCGTAGTCCCCGCAGCCCGAATCGAGGCAGACCACGAGGTCGGGACGGATGCGATCGGCCAGCTTCTCGACGTAGGCGGGCAGATCGGGGCTGCCGCTCTCCTCCGACGCCTCGATCAGCACCACGCAGCGGGCGTGGGGAATGCCCTGGGCCTGGAGCGTCTCGATCGCGGTCAGCGCCGCGAAGGACGCGTAGCCGTCGTCGCCGGCGCCACGCCCGAAGAGCCGGTCGCCGCGGCGCACCGGCGTCCACGGTCCGCCGTCCGGCGCCCAGCCGACCATCTCCGGCTGCTTGTCGCAGTGCCCGTAGAGCAGCACCGTCTCTCCGCCCGTGCCGGGCACCTCCATCAGGATCACCGGCGTCCGGTCTTCGAGACGGACCACCTCGATGCCGAGGCCCTCGATCTTTCGCTTCCGGGCCCAGTCGGTGATGAGGGTCACCGCCCGATCGATGTGGCCGTGCTCGGCCCAGCGGGCGTCGTACATCGGCGACTTGGCCGGGATTCGGATGTACTCGGTGAGGGCCGGGACGATGTCGTCGTCCCAGGCCTTCTGGACCAGCGCGCGGGTGCGGTCGGAATCCATGGTCATGGCCCGATACTATGCACGGACGCGGGCGCTCGCGCTCGGCTTTCGCCCTATGGAGTGTCGAACGTGATGACGTCGCTGACGGTGTACCCGCGCCGCTTGAGGCATTCGCCGAAGCTCTTCGCGATCCACTGATCCGAGGTCTGGGCCTTCGTGAAGAAGCCGCGCGGATAGATCTGGCCGAAGAACCCGGCGACGATGCCGGTCTTCACGGTGTCGGTCACCTCCGGCATCGGGGCGTTGGCGGCCTCCACCCGGCAGGTCTGAAAGTCGCGCACCATGGAGTTGGCGTCGCCCCGGGCATCGGTGAAGACCTGGCCGATCCGGGACGGTCCCAGAGTCATCTCGACCGGCGCTCGGTAGCCCTTCGCGATCAGGCAGGCGGCTTCAGCCAGCTGGGCCGACGTCTCCGGGTGGGCCTGGACGAAGGTGATGCACTCCGTGCGGTCCTGGGCGAGCTTGGCTTCGGTCTGGCCGCCGCGCAGCTTGAGATTCGGGTCTCCCCCGCAGCTGCTCACGGCCAACGCCGCGAGCAGGGCCAGGGCCCGGGCCAGGGAGAGCATGCGCCTATGGTACAGGCGCCGCCCGGCCGGCACCTCAGCCTGATATCCGGCGCCCGGCGCAGTCGGTTTCTTCTGGGTCGATCCTTCCCGGGCACAGGCGGGCCGCCAGGGGGGCGGGCCGGAGGTGCGGGAAACAGAACGCGTCGTCGGCACGCCCGCGTTGGCGTGGCTCGTGCTCTGCGCATCACGGAAGTGGAGGCCGACACGATGGCGATCAAGGACTGGCTCGCGTATGCGGTGGCGGTGAGCGCCGGCGTCCTGGTCACGAGGCTGCTCGGCCACGTCCGGTGGTAGCGCCGCTCAACCCGACCGTCCAGCGAACCACATCCCGCAGGCCAGACACTTCACGGCGCCACTTCGGAGGGCTCGTCCGCACTCCGGGCACGCCCCGCGAAGCCGGGCGTGACGACGAACCAGGAAGATGGCGACTGCCACGAGGCACACGAGGCTAGAGGTGATCCAGAGAGGACTCATCGGCGTGAACCGCTTGCGGAGCCGCCGCTCTGCTTTCTCCTCAGTCGGCGCCGCGGCCGGAAGTCTACCTCATCCCGTCCGCATCCGCTCGAACTGAGGCCAGCCAGCTGGCCAAAGCCTGGCGCGATGCGTCAGGCCCCATTTATAGGGGATGGCAACCACACGGCGTGATAGACCCTCCAAAAGATCGCGATGACGCCCAACGACACCCTGCAGGCGCTCGAGCGGTATGCCGTGGTGATCCTGCCCGCGCTTGTCGTCGCCGAGCAGATCGGAATCCCATTGCCCGCCGTACCGGCCCTGCTCGCGGTCGGAGCGCTCGCCGCGCAGGGCCGCGTGAGCGTGTACCTGATCCTGGCATCGATTGCGGTGGTGGCGATCGTGGTGGACCAGGGCTGGTACGAGCTGGGGCGGCGCCGTGGGCCCGCTGCCCTGACCAGCCTCTGCCGGTTGTCTCTCGAGCCGGACTCATGCGTCCGCCGCGCCCAGACGATCTTCGAGCGCCACGGCGCGCGAGGACTCCTGGCCGCCAAATTCGTCCCCGGGCTGACCACCGTCCTGCCCCCGCTCGCCGGCGTCTTCGCGGTCGATCGCAAGCGCTTCCTCCTCTACGATCTCGCCGGGGTGTTGCTCTGGGCGGGCACCTGGATCGCGATCGGCTACGTTTTCAGCGACGCCATCGTCGAGGTCACCGCAAGAGCGACGCGGCTCGGACGACTGCTGGCTCTGGTCATCGTGGCCGCGCTGGCCGGGTACATCGGGCTCAAGTACTTGCGCCGCCATCTCTTCCTGCGCCAGCTCCGGATGGCCCGCGTCTCGCCCGAAGCGCTCAAGCGGCGTCTCGACGCGAGCGAGAATGTCACGATCATCGACCTCCGAACTCCGCTCGACGTCGCGGCCACACCGTACGCCATCCCGGGCAGCCGCTGGCTCTCTGCCGAGGCCATCGACGCGCACGAGGCCGAGCTGCTCGGCGCGCAGGATCTGGTGCTCTACTGCGCGTGACCCAACGAGGCGACCAGCGCCCGGGTGGCGCTGCAGCTGCGACGGCGTGGGATCACGCGGGTGCACCCGCTCGAGGGCGGACTGGCCGCATGGATGGCGCTGGGCTACCCGGTCCAGGCCATGGAGCCCGTGAAGGTGACCGCATCCGGCTGAGCGCTCAGGCCTTGCGCGCGGTCACCGCGATGCGCGTCAGGTTGGCCGGGAACTCGTTGGGTGTCAGGCGGAGCGTGTGGACATCCACGAAGCCGAGCCGCCCCAATCGGCGGCGGATCTCTCCGGTGGTGTAAGGCCGGAAGCGGTAGAGACGGCCGAGCATCGCGCTCGACGGACCCTGGCGCATCCCGAGATTGAGGAAGAGCCCGCCCGGCCGCAGCAATCGGGCAAGGTGCTCCAGCGACACGTCGAGAGGCACGTGCTCGAGCGCCGCCCCCACCATCACGGCGTCGAAGCTGCGCGGGGCGAGCACGATCGCCTGTCCGGTGTCGGTGCGCGTCAGCACTTCGGGAATGCGCAGATCACCGTGCGCGACGGTCAGCCGGTGCCGGAGGTCGCCGAGACGCCGCGCCCGCCGCGCGAGCACGGCCAGCATCTGACGGTCGATGTCGAAGGCCACCACCTCGGCGCCCGGGAACTGCCGCAGGAACCAGAGTCCGTTGAGCCCGGTGCCGGCCCCCGCGTCGAGGGCCCGCGGACGGAGCGGCAGGCGCCAGTCGACCCGCTCAAGGAACTGCTCCACCGCGCGCTTGAAGCCGAAGACGCGCAGGGACGTGTCGTACAGCCCGGCGATCCGCCCATACGCGAAGGACTCGGCGCGAGGACCGCGCGCGCGACGCGCGCGCATCCGCTTCACGTCAGCGCTCGGCGGGAGGGGATCACGTGGCGAGCGCGGCTGGGCGTCATGGCGAGCAGACCGAGCGTACCACCGAGACGCCCGGCCCGCTGATTGCCCCCCGGTTTCGCGGCAGCCCGCCCTGGACCATACTGGGGCACGGCCCTGGTGAGCATCCCGGGGGCGTACCGGGATGCCGAGCCACCCCAGCTTCGATCACCTCGTCACGGCGATGAGAACGCAGGTCGACGCCATCCACTCCTACCGGGCGGATGCGCATCGCGCCCGCGATCCCGAGGCCGTCCACCGGATGCGCGTGGCGGTGCGCCGGCTCCGCGCCATTCTGCGGGCGAGCGGCTCGCTCTCCGACGACGATCTGGTCGAGGGCCTCCGTCGGGAGCTGAAGTGGCTCGGGATCGCGCTCGGGCGGGTTCGCGACCTCGACGT
>DATFWA010000002.1:0-2463 GCA_035259825.1 Candidatus Methylomirabilota bacterium
CCCGGTGGGCCTCTCGACGCGACACGCCCTCGCCATCGTATGCCACGACGGCGCCCGCGCCCGCGACGTCGCCGCGTTCGCCCGCCGCGTCCGCGCCGGAGTGGAGGAGCGCTTCGGCGTGCGGCTGCACCCCGAGCCGATCTTCTGGGGTACCCTGAGCCTCGACTGATCACCTCCGCCGAAGGAGAGCCCATGAAGATCACCGCCGTCCGCGCCACCTGGCTCCGCGCGCCCATTCCCGCCGAGCACGCCCACATCAGTGACTTCGGCCGCAACGACACCTTCAACATGTGCCTGGTCGAGATCGAGACCGACGCGGGGTTGCTCGGCCTGGGCGAGGCCAAGGCCGCGGTGGGCAACCTGGGCAACTACGCCGCGATGGTGACGCTGATCCGCGAGGAGATGGGGCCGGCCCTGATCGGGCGCGATCCCCGCGACGTCACCGCGATCTGGGAGACGCTCTACAACGGCACGCGCGCCCGCTACGCGACACGAGAGGGCCGCACGTTTCCCACCATCGGCCGGCGCGGGCTCGCCATGAGCGCGATCAGCGGCATCGACATCGCGTGCTGGGATCTGCTCGGGCGCTCGGTGGGCCAGCCGGTGTGGCGCCTGCTGGGCGGGCGCTATCGCGACCGGGTGCCCGCGTACGCGAGCGGGGGCTGGGCCCCGGTGGGCTCGATCGGCAAGCAGATGATCCAGTACGTGGAGCGCGGTCACCGCGCGGTAAAGCTGCGGGTGGGGCTCCAGGACAAGAGCGTGGACGACTCGGCGGCGCGCGTGCGCGAGGTGCGCGAGACGCTCGGCCCTGAGGTGGGCATCATGGTCGACGCCCACGGGACGTGGAGCGTGCGGGACGCGCAGCGCTTCGCTCGAAAGATCGAGGACTGCGACCTGGGTTGGCTCGAGGAGCCGGTGTCGTCCGAGAACCTGGCCGGGCAGGCCGAGGTGCGCGCGTCCACCGACATCCCGATCGCGGCGGGCGAGAGCGAGCAGACACGCTTCGCCTTCCGCGACATGGTCGCGGCGCGCGCGGTGGACGTCTGCCAGCCCGACGTGGCCATCGCCGGCGGCATCACCGAGACCCAGCGCATCGCCGCGCTCGCGGCGGCGCACGATCTGACGGTGGCGCCGCACCTCTGGGGCTCGGCCATCCTGTTCGCCGCCGGGCTCCACCTGGCCATCTCCACGCCGTGCGTGAACCTGCTCGAGTTCTCGCGCGGCCACAACCCGCTGCTCAACGATCTGGTCGAGGAGACGGTGGCCTTCGAGGACGGCCACGTGCTCGCGCCGACCGGTCCCGGGCTCGGGCTGACGCTCCGACGGGACTTCGTGGAGCGGGTCGCCGTCCGCGACCGCTAGCGGGGAGAGGCCAGTCCGGTCTTCAGGGCGGCGAGGAAGCGCTGGATCCGGCGGGCGTTGGTGCCGAGATCGCTGCGGCCCACCCGCGAGACCGAGCGGACGTCCACGCGGCTGCCCGAGGCGTCGGGCCGCACGCGCACCACCACGTCGTCGCGGAATCCGAACCAGCGAGTGCGGTCGGTCGCCTCGAGCCGTCCCTCCGCGGGCGCCGTCGCCACGATCTCCCAGCCGAGGTCCCAAGCCACCTCGCTGGCGCGCTGGAGCACCACCGCGGGCGGCGCGGCGAAGTGAGCGGGGGCGAGATCGGGGTAGCCTGCCCGCTGCTGGGCGGCCAGCTCCGGACCCGCGTAGTCCGCGGAGTTGGGCGCATGCTGTCGAAGCGGCAGCACCGCGACGAACCGCGGGGGATCGTCGGGATCGGTGGTGATGTCGTGGATCGGTGGCACCCGTCCAGCGCCGCGCAGGTGGCTGACCGGCACCGAGGCGACCAAGATAAGCAGCACGACCGACAGCAGCGAGAGCAGGACGGTCCGGCCGGTACGCTCCAAGCACGCAAGCACGAGGCCGGTCAGCACGACCACGACGACGAGCAGCCCGGCGTACAGCGTGAAGCGGAAGATGACGAAGCCGGTGCGGAAATCCCACCAGTCCCACCGACTGCCCAGCCCGGAGATCAGGAGCGCGAGGGTGCCGAGCACGGTGAGGGCGAGCCCGGCGCGAACGACCAGGGAGGCAACGCGGGACAGTCTAGCGCTCACGTCGCTTGACACCCACGAGAGGCGTGCCTAGAGTCGCGCCAGACACCACACACCCCGCGCCGTTCAGGAGGTCTCCATGCTGTACGAGCTCCGCACCTATCATGCCATGCCCGGCCGGCTGCCCGACCTCAACCGGCGCTTCGCCGAGATCACGATGGACTTCTTCAAGAAGCACAACATCCAGGTCGTCGGCTTCTGGACCAACGAGCTGGGCGGGTCGTCGGACCAGCTCATCTACATCCTCGCCTACGACAGCCTCGCCGACCGCGAGAAGAAGTGGGGCGGCTTCTTCGCGGACAAGGACCGGCTGGCCAAGTTCGCGGAGACCGAGAAGAACGGCCCG
>DATFWA010000003.1:0-22634 GCA_035259825.1 Candidatus Methylomirabilota bacterium
ACCAACGCGCCGTGCAACTCCATCGTCGAGCCGGACATGGACCTGCACTGGTTCCTGACCACGTCGCCGGTGAACTTCAGCCGTCACAAGGACGCCGCGATGGACGACCTCTACGAGCGCCAGTCCCGCACCACCGATCCCGAGGAGCGTCGGAAGCTCCTGCGCGCGTTCGAGAAGCGGCTCTACGACGAGGAAGTGCACTACATCATGACCTTCCAGTGGAACCGCATCGTGCCGCATCTGTCCAAGGTGCGCGGCTGGACCATCACGCCCAGCCACTACCTGAACAATCAGCTCGACACGGTGTGGCTGGCGGAGTAGCTCCTCCGCTCCCTCACCCTCTCCTGTCAAGGAGAGGGTGAGGACTTGATTTCCGTCAGTTTCCGCTTGACACGTTCTGCCAGGGCTCATCTCTGCGAGACCGCGGCCCTCGAGGAATGCCCCCCTCGGCGCGCAGACGTCCGCGCCTCCGCATTCCGTCCGGCCGGCCGACCAAAAATCATTCGGCGCTCGCGAACTCTTCGGTGTCGGCCGCGTCAGGCCCTCCAAAAATCACGGGTTAGAGTCGGGGGTGCAGAAGGAGGCCACGCCATGTCACCCGAATCGTTCGCGCTTCTTGAATCGCCATCTCGCGTCCAGGAGCTGGACCGGCTGGGCGACGAAATCGCCCAGCTGTCCGCCCACCTCGACGCGGCCACCGCGCGCTTGCTCGCCCTCATTCGCGAGTTCGACGCTCGTGGCGGCTGGAATGCCGGGTTCCGCTCGTGTGCACATTGGCTCAGCTGGCGAGTCGGGCTTGCCCCCGGCGCTGCCCGCGAATGGGTACGGGTCGCACGGGCGCTGGGACCGCTGCCGCGACTGACGGAAGCGCTGGCGCGCGGGGAGCTCTCCTACGCGAAGGTGCGCGCGCTAACGCGAGTGGCCACCCCGGAGACGGAGGCGCGTCTCGTCGCAGTGGGCCGAACCGGCACCGCCGTGCACGTGGAACAGATCGTTCGCAGCTGGCGGCGAGTCGACCAGCAGGCCGAGTCCCGTGACGCTGCCCGGCAGCATGCGGGCCGGGCTCTGCGCATCCACCAGGAGGAGGACGGCACCGTTGTCCTCGATGGTCGGCTGACTCCCGAGGTTGGCGCGCTCCTGCTCCGAGCCCTTGATGCAGCTCGGGAGGCGCTCTATCAACGGACGAGAAGCGCGCAGGCGACTTCTCGGACCGCCGATCCGGCGATGCAGGTTCCCACGAGAGGACAGCAGCAGGCGGACGCTCTCGCCTTGCTCTGCGAGACGGCTCTCCATCACGACCTGGATCCGGGGGCGCCGGGCGAGCGGTATCAGGTGGTGGTTCATGTGGATGCCGCTGTTCTCGCCGATCCGTCCCAGTCCGGCCAATCCACGCTGGAAGAAGTGGGCCACGTTCCCGCGGAGACGTCTCGGCGTCTGTCCTGTGACGCGAGCCGCGTCGTGATGCGGCACGACGAGCAGGACCGATTGCTCGAGATCGGAGCCCGCACCCGGACGATCCCTCCCGCGCTGCGGCGCGCCTTGCAGCATCGAGACCGATCGTGCCGCCTCCCGGGCTGCCAGGTGCGAGTGGGGCAGGGGCACCATGTGCGCCACTGGGCCCAGGGCGGGCCGACCATTCTGAGCAATCTCGTGTTGCTCTGTCGTCGTCATCACCGAGCCGTGCACGAAGAGGGCTATCGGATCGTCCACGCGACGGATGGCACGCTCGGCTTTTTGCGGCCAGACGGCGCCCCGCTACCCGATGTCCCGCCTCCGAGTGCGCTGCCGGACGACCCCGTCAAGGCGATCCGCGAGCGTCATCACGCACAGGGCCTGCATATCGACGCGCGGACGGCGTGCCCAGCCTGGCTCGGCGAGCGATTGAACATGAGCTGGGCCATCGACGTGCTGCATCCCCGCGCGGCCTCAACCCCCGCCGGCTGATCGGTCCCCGACCGCGCGACCCCGAACGCGGCGGCCTTTCGGCGCGGATCCAGCCGGTCCAGGCGGGGCATCGGCTCAGCCGAGCGTGAGCACCGCCTTGCCCGGGTACTTGCGGGCGATCAGGTCCGCGGCGACCTGGGCGATCTCGCTCCACGGCTTCTCCACGCTGATGTGCGGTGCGAGCTGGCCCGCGGCCACCAGGTCGGCGAGCCGGCGTAGCCCGATCGCGGCGGGCTCGTTCCCCAGCTCGGTGAAGAGGTAGAAGCCATAGAGCTGCGTGCGGCCGGTCGCGAAGAAGGTGCGCGCGTCGAAGGTCACCTCGGACGAGGCGGAGACGCCCAGGGTCACGCAGACGCCGCCGCGCTCGAGCGCGGCCAACGCGGTGCCCAGGGTGCGGCCGCCGACCGACTCGATCACGAGGTCGTACTTGGGCGAGGCCGGGATCTCGTCGCCGACCGTCACCTCGTGGGCGCCCAGCTGGCGGAGCGCGGGCGCCTGATCGGCGCGGCGCGCGCTGGCCGTGACGTGGGCGCCGCCGAGCCGCGCGAGCTGGACCGCGAAGTCGCCGACGCCGCCGGTGGCGCCGGTCACCAGCACCCGCTTGCCCAGGATCGTGCCGTTCTTGCTCAGTGCGTGGAGCGCGGTGAGTCCGGCCACCGGGAACGTGGCGGCCTGCGAGAACGTGACCTTCTCGGGTAGCTCGGCGAGCGCGTGCGTCGGTACCGCGACGCGCTCGGCCCAGGCGCCTTCGGGGAGGAAACCGACGACGCGGGCGCCGACCTTGGGGCCGGAGGCGTCGGCGGCGGCGCGCTCGACCGTGCCGGCCAGGTCCCAGCCCGGGCGCCAGCCTGCGGCGGCCATGGTGGAGCGGCGGACCTCCCCGCGGTTCAGGGAGATCGCGCGAACACGCACGATGGCCTCGCCGCGGTCCGGTGTGGGGTCGGGGACGGTTCGGATGACGAGGCGCCCCGCGGCGGCGGGGTCGACGACGATGGCGTTGTTGTCGGACATTGGCAGCTCCTAGATGATGCCGTCTTGCTTGAGCTGGGCGATCTGGTCCGGCTTGATGCCGAGCAGGCGCTCGTAGACCTCGGTGTTGTGCTCTCCCAGTAGCGGCGAGCGGCCGACGTCGGTCGGTGAGTCGGACAGGCGCACCGGGTTGCCGGGCATCGGGTACGGGCCGCGCCGTGGGTGCTCGAGATCGACGATGAAGCGGCGCTTGCGCAGGTGTGGGTCGGACAGGATCTCGGTGGAGTCGAGGACCGCGCCGCACGGCACGCCGGCGCCGGCCATGATCTCCATCACCTCGTGTTTGTCGCGCTTCTCGGTCCACGCCTCGATCATCGCGTCGATCTCGTCCACGATCTGCACGCGGTCGCGCCGGTCGTGGTAGCGCGGATCGTCGGCCATCTCGGGCCGGCCCACGATCCTGGTCAGCGCCTTCCACATGTCCACCGTCGCGCAGTGGATGAAGACGTAGTCGTTCGGGCCGCCCGGGCTGCAGCGGTAGATGTTGGACGGCGCGGCGGCCGCGGAGCGGTTGCCCTGCCTCGGCGCCGGCTTGCCGGTGGCGTAGCTCTCGCGCAAGTGTATGCGGAGGAGATTGACCACCGATTCCTGCTGGGCCACCTCGACCTGCTGGCCCACGCCCGTGCTCTGCCGCTGGATGATCGCGGCAAGGATGCCGATCGCGGTGTGCAGGCCCGCGCCGGTGTCGGCCAGCCCGCCGATCGCCTTGGTGGGCGGTCCGTCGGGCGAGCCGGTCATGCTCATGGCCCCGGCCATGGCCTGGGCGATCCACTCGAAGCTCTTGTACTCGGCGTAGGGACCGCCGCCGCCGAAGCCCTTCACGGACGCTGCGATCAGCCGCGGGTTCAGGCGGTGCAGCGCCTCCCAGCCGAGCCCGAGGCGGTCCATCGCGCCCGGCCCCATGTTCTCGACCAGCACGTCGGCGGTCTTCACGAGGTCGAGGAACATCGAGCGCCCTCGCTCGGACTTGAGATTCAGCGTCACGCCCTTCTTGCAGGAGTTCAGCAGCAGGAAGAACCACGCGTCCTCGCCCCGCTTGTCGGAGAGCGCGGTGCGGCCCGGCTCGCCGGTCGGCGGCTCGATCTTGATGACCTCCGCGCCGAGCCACGCGAGCATCTGGGTGCAGGAGGGCCCCGCTTCGTACTGGGTGAGGTCGAGGACACGGATCCCGTCGAGGGCCTGGGCCATGGTCTGGGCTCCCGCCTATGTCGTGTAGGCGGAGAAGCGTACCGTCTGCGCCCTCGCCTTGGAATCGGTGATGACGTTGACCACCGCCGGCTTGCCCGAGGCGAACGCGCGCTCCAGAGCCGGACGGATGTCGTGCGGCTTCTCCACGAACTCGCCGTGCGCGCCCAGCTCCTGCGCGACGCGGTCGTAGCGGGTGTGGCCGAGATTGCGGCCCGGCTTGGGCAACGGGCGCGTCCAGGGCGCGTCCGCGGTCCAGCCGCCGTTGTTGCTGATCACCACCACCACCGGGATCTTGTGGCGCACCGCCGTGTCCATCTCCATCGCATTGATGCCGTAGGAGCCGTCGCCGTGGAGCACCAGCACCTGCGTATTCGGCTTGGCCACCTTCGCGCCCACGCCGAAGGGCAGGCCCACGCCCATCGTCCCGAAGGCGCCCGAGTTCAAGCGGTGCCCGGCCACGTAGGTCGGGATGGCCTGGCGGCCGAAGTTGAGGATCTCCTGGCCGTCCACCACCAGGATCCCGTCGCGCCGCATGAAGTCGCGCACCTCCTTGCAGAGCCGCAGCGGGTGGATCGGCGTCTCCTCCCGGCTCATGGCCTTGTCCTGCTCGGCGCCCTTCTCGGCGTCCAGCGTGCGGAGCTTGGCGGTCCAGTCCGCGAAGCGCTTCGGCGCGATCTTGCCCTCGGCCTCGGCGCGCAGCTGCTCGAGCACCGCCTTCGCGTCGCCTGCGATCGGCACGTCGACGGGACGGTTATGGCCGAGCTGGGTCGGGTTGATGTCCACGTGGATCACCTTCAGATCGGCGGCGAAGCGGGGCGGACGGCCGAACTGGATGATCCAGTTGAAGCGGGTGCCGACTGCCAGCACCACGTCGGCTTCCGTGAACGCCTTGCTCCGAGCGTTGAGGAAGGACAGCTCGTGGTCCTCCGCGATGAGGCCGCGCGAGATCGGCGTGGTGTAGAAGGGAATGCCGGTGGCTTCCACGAATGCCTGCAGCGCAGCGGCGCCGTCGGACCACCAGACGCCGCTGCCCGCGATCACCACCGGGCGCTCGGCCTTCGCGAGCAAGGCGATGGCCTCCTGCACCGCGCCCGGATCGCCGAGACTGCGCGGGGCCGGCTTCCAGGGACCGCGGTACTGAAGGCTCTCCTCCTCGATCTTCTCGCCGAGGATGTCACCGGGCATGTCGATGTAGACCGGCCCCGGGCGCCCGGTGGTGGCCTGACGGAACGCCGTGTCCACGACGTCGGGGATGCGCCGGGCGTCGTAGATGCGCTCGGCCCACTTGGTGATCGGCTTCATCAGCGCGACCTGGTCGATCTCCTGGAACGCTTCCATGCCCAGGAAGACGCGCGGGCTCGAGCCGCCGATGGCCACCAGCGGGGCGCAGTCGGTGAAGGCGTTCGCCACCCCGGTGGCCAGGTTGATGGCGCCGGGGCCGGAGCAGCCCATGGCCACGCCCGGCCGCCGCATCACCCGGGTCCAGGCGTGCGCGGCCAGGGCCGCGGCCTGCTCGTGGCGCGTGTCGATGGCGCGGATGCCGAGCTTGATGCAAGCGGCCTCGGTCTCGAGCATGGGGCCGCCCATGAGATAGAACATCGTGTCCACGCCTTGAGACCGCAGCGCCTGCGCCAGTACTTCCGACCCGGTGATCGTCGCCATTGACCTATCCTTTCCTCGTGCCGTGGGAGACCCGTCCTGCGCCAGTGGGTGGACTGTAGCAGATGTAGAATGGCCGCGGGAGGAGACGACATGGCCGACGTGCAGTTCAACCCGATGGACCCGGAGTTCGTGGCGGATCCGTACCCGATGTACCAGCGGCTGCAGGCGGACGATCCGGTCCACCACAGCCCGCTCGGCTTCTGGGTGCTGACCCGCTACGCCGACGTGATCGCGAGCTTGCGGGATCCGCGCCTGATCAAGGAGCCGATCGCTGCGTTCGTGGCCGCGCGCTTCGGGATGGCGGTGCCGCCCGGCCTCGGCCTCTCGATGCTCGACCGCGATCCGCCCGATCACACCCGGCTGCGCGGCCTGGTCAGCAAGGCGTTCACTCCGAAAGCGCTGGAGCGTCTACGCCCCGACATCCAGCGAATCGTCAACGAGCTGCTCGACCGGGTGGACGGACACGGCGAGATGGACCTGATCGACGAGTTCGCCTATCCGCTCCCGGTCAACGTCATCTGCGACATGCTGGGCGTGCCGGTGAAGGACCACGAGCGCTTCAAGCAGTGGGGCCTGGACATCGCGCGCGGGCTCGACGCGATCATGCTGCCGCCGGACTCGGAGGTGGGCCAGCGCAGCGTGGTCGGGCGGCGCGCGCTGGCCGAGTACTTCCGCGAGCTCATCGCGCAGCGGCGTGCCGCGCCGCGGGAGGACATGCTCTCGGCCCTGATCGCGGCGGAGGAGGCCGGTGACAAGCTGAACGAGGACGAATTGCTCGCGACCTGCATTCTCCTCCTGGTGGCCGGGCACGAGACCACCGTGAACCTGATCGGCAACGGGACGCTGGCCCTACTGCGCCATCCCGCAGAGTTGCGCCGCCTGCGCGACGATCCCGGGATCATCGGCACCGCGGTGGAGGAATTGCTCCGCTTCGACGGGCCGGTGCAGCGCACCGCGCGCATCCCGAGCGAGGACATCGTGATCGGCGGCCGCACGATTCCCAAGGGCGAGATGGTGATGCCGTTCCTGGGGGCGGCGGACCGGGATCCGGCCCAGTTCCCGGATGCGCAGCGGCTCGACCTCACGCGCGCCGACAACCGCCACATCGCGTTCGGCATGGGCATCCACTTCTGCCTGGGCGCGCCGCTGGCGCGCATGGAAGGACAGATCGCCATCAACACGCTCCTCAAGCGCCTGCCCAAGCTGGCGCTCGCCACTGACAAGCCCGATTTCCGGCAGAGCCTGACCCTGCGCGGGCTGCAGTCACTGCCGGTGAGCTTTTGACCCGGGCGCTGCGGTCCCTTGCGGGCGCGGCTTCCGTTGCCCTCGCGCTCCTCTTGCTGGCAGTGGCGCCTGGGCTTGCCCAGGACGCCCCGCGCTCGCCGACGCCGGCCCCGTCGAAGCTTCCGCTCAAGATCACCGACGTGGCGCGCGGGCTGGAGAATCCCTGGGGGCTCGCCTTCCTGCCCGACGGCCGCATGCTGGTCACCGAGCGGCCTGGACGACTGCGCATCGTGACGGCCGATGGCATCCTGTCCGACCCGCTAAGCGGGGTGCCGCCGGTCTACGCGCGCGGGCAGGGAGGGCTGCTCGACGTGGCGCTCGGCCCCGGCTTCGCACAGGATCGCCTCGTCTACCTGTCGTTCTCCGAGCCGGGTGAGGGCGGCGCGAGCACCGCGGTGGCCCGCGGACGGCTGGGTGAGCGCGGGCTCGAGGGCACCCAGGTCATCTGGCGTCAGCAGCCGAAGGTGGAGGGCCCTAATCACTGGGGGTCACGGCTCGTCTTCCGGCCGGATGGCACCCTGTTCGTCACGCTCGGCGACCGCTTCAGCTATCGCGAGCGCGCCCAGGATCTGTCGGTGACGCTCGGCAAGGTCGTGCGCATCAACGCCGACGGCTCGATCCCGCGCGACAATCCCTTCGTGGGACGCGCGGACGCGCGGCCGGAGATCTGGTCGTACGGCCACCGCAACGTGCAGGGCGCCGCGCTGGACGCGCGCGGTCACCTGTGGACGGTGGAGCACGGCGCGCGCGGCGGCGACGAGCTGAACAATCCGCAGCCGGGCAAGAACTACGGGTGGCCGGTCATCACCTACGGCGTGGACTACTCGGGCGCGCGCATCGGGATCGGCACCGCCAAGGCGGATATGGAGCAGCCGGCGTACTACTGGGATCCGGTGATAGCGCCGTCGGGCGCGACCTTCTACACCGGATCCGCGTTCCCAGACTGGCGCGGCGACCTCCTGGTCGGCTCGCTGTCGCCGGGGCTGCTCGTGCGGCTGCGGCTGCAGGACGGCCGGGTGACGCAGGAGGAGCGCTACCTGGCCGAGGTGCGCGAGCGGATCCGCGACGTGGTCCAGTCGCCGGACGGCGGGCTCTACCTGCTGACCGACAACCCCCGCGGCCGGATCCTGCGCGTCGATCCCGTCCGCTGAGCCGGCGCGTTCAGTCGCGCGTCAGCGGCCAGCCCAGCCACTCGCAGACGCCCCGGCCCATCACCCACTCGAGATCCTCGCCTTTCAGCCACGGCAGGTGCTGAGTGAAGAGCGTGATGCACTCGTAGTACGTGCACGGCATCCGCGTGAGATCCGTGCCCCAGAACGTCCGCTTCGGGCCGAATGCCTCCACCAGCCGGCGGATCGCGTCGTGCAGATCGCGGAACGGGTAGGGCTGCGCGGAGAGCGACGGCATCCCCGAGGCCTTGACCGCCACGTTCGGATGCTTCGCCAGCGCGCACACCGCCGGCAGCTCCTCGAACACGTGCGGCGCCTTGCCGCGCACGCTGATCCCCACGTGGTCGATGACGAGCTTCAGCCCGGGATGCTGCGACGCGATGCGGTCGAGATGGTCGAGCGCGCCGGGCACCAGCACCATCAGTGGAATGCCGGCTTTTTCGGCCGCGGGCCAGAGCCAGTCGGCCGAGCCGTCGGTGAGGAAGTGGCGATTGTGCTCGTTGTGGAAGGTGAAGCGCATGCCGAGCATGCCCCGCTGCTTTCTCCAGTCCGCGACGAGCGCGCGGCTGGCCGGATCGGGCAGTGAGAGGCGGCCCATCACCGCGAAGCGATCGGGATAGGTGCGCGCCGCCTCCAGCGCCATGTCGTTGCGATCCCCCTCCCACGAGGGCGGCACCAGGACCATGCGGCGGACGCCGGCCAGGTCCATCTGGAACAGGAGCGTCTCCTTCAGGATCTGGTAGGGCTTCTGCGCCTCCTTCGCGCGGCCGGGCGGCCACGGCCGGCTCGGGCTCTCCGCGGCCCAGAGGTGCACCTGCGAATCCACAATATCCATGGGGACTCCTATCGTGGCGCCTTGAGCCGCAAGTCCTCGTACGGCGCGGAGTACGAGAAGCCCTTGATGGAATCCACGCACGCTTCCTCCACGCGTGGGCCGATGCCCCAGAGAAACGCCAGCTCGTAGATCGGCACGTACATGGCGCGATCGTACATGATCTGCTGGATCTGGTGGAGCATCGCCTCGCGCTTCTTCCGGTCCAGCTCGCGGGCCTGCCGCTGGAAGAGCGTCTCGATCTCCGGCACCTCGCCGGACGAGTAGATGCCGCCCTTGGTAACGTAGACCTCGATGCGGGTGGCCGCGTTGCCGGCGGGCGCGCCCAGGCCCATGATCACGCCGCGCAGCTTGTGCTCGCGCCACGCGGTGAGGAACGCGGCCCGCTCCATCGTGCGCATGCGGGTGCGAATGCCGATCGCCTGCAGGTAGCCCCCGACCGCCTCGGCGAGCGAGAAGTAGGGGGGAAACGGAGTGAGGTCGCCCGCGTCGAAGCCGTTGGGGAAGCCGGCCTCGGCGAGCAGCTTCTTCGCCTGCGCAGGATCGTAGGCGGGCGGATCGTAGGCGCGCGAGAAGTCGAGCACGCGCGGGATGAGGCCGCCGGTAGGCTTCGAGAGGCCGAGCGTCTCGGCCTGGCTCAACGCCTTGCGGTCCAGGGCCACGCCCGCGGCCAGGCGCACCCGCCGATCGTGCCACGGCGACTTCGGATCCCACTGCTCGGGCAGGTCCAGGAAGACCACGCCGGGCGGCATCGCGGCGGCCAGGCGGAGCCCCGGCGTGCGCTTGACCTCCTCCGCGGTGGGCCCGCTCAGCAGGTACACGAGATCGACGTCGCCCGCCTTCAGCGCGGCCGCGCGCGTCGTCTCGTCTGGCATGCTGCGGAACACGAGGCGCTTCACCGATGGCGTCTTGCGCCAGTAGCCGTCGAAGGCCTCCATGACGAGATCCACCCCCGGGTTGAAGCTCACCACCTTGTAGGGGCCGGCGCCGATCGGCGCCTTCTTGAACCCGTCCTCGCCGACCTTCTCCACGTACTTCTTCGGCACGATCCAGGCCGCGCCGGTGGCCGAGGTCCCGTAGAAGGTCATGAAATCGGGCCAGGGCTCTTTCAGATGGAAGCGCACCCGTCCCGCGTCGACGATCTGCACCTCGCGCACCCGGTCGTGGAGCAGCTTGGCCGCGGCGCCCTTGTAGCGGTCGAAGGAGAACTTCACGTCCTCGCCGGTCACCGGGTCGCCGTTGTGGAACTTCGCGTTCTTCCGCAGCACGAACTCGTAGACGAGCCCGTCCTTCGACTGCGTCCACGATTCGGCCAGGCTCGGAGTGTTCTCGCCGGCCGGCATCGGCTTCACCAGCGCGTCGTGCACCGCGTAGAGCACCATGAACGGGTTGATGAACGCCTCGGTGTCGGCCGGATCGAGCCATCGCGCGGCGAGCGTGACGTGAATGCCCCACGTCATCGTGCCCTCCGGCGCGGCGAAGGCGGGCGTGACGAGCGGGGCGAGCAGGAGCAGGGCCGTCAGGACGAGAGCGAAGCGTCGCATGGCGCCTCCGATCCGTTCGGGGTTCACGAGCGTGCTGGCGGCAATCGATCCGGGTAGAAGGGACGCAGGTCGACCGAGCGGGCCGCGCCGTCGGCGATCAGCTCGGCGAGGGCCAAGCCGGTGGCCGGCGCGTTGAGCATGCCCCAGGGGCCGTGGCCGGTCGCGACGTACGCGCCACGGGTGCCGGGAACCGGGCCGATCATCGGCAGGCCGTCGTCCACCACCGGGCGATAGCAGGCCTGCCGGCGGCTGATCGACGCCGCGGCCAGCGATGCGGAGACGCGGCCGGCCGCGCCGGCGAGGATCGCGCAGCCGGCCTCGCTCACCTCGACGCCCTCGGCGGATTCGGGCAGCGGCTGGCGATCGGCCATCCCGCAGACGTAGACCGTGCCGTCGGGCCGGGGGATGATCTCCGGCTCCAGCGCGCGACCGTCGGCGAGGCGGTAGTCCATGAACAGCGCGTGGGCGGGCACGTCGGCGGCGTCGAGCGTGACGCTGTAGCCCTTGAGCCCATGGATGCGCGGCAGGCGCAGTCCTTTGATGCGCCCGGTCCAGGGGCCGGCGGCCAGCACCACCACGTCCGACTCGAGAGGTTGGCCGTCGACGGTAACACCGCCGATGGCGCCATCGCGCGAGATCACGCTCTCCACCACGCCGATGCGGAGCGTCGCGCCGCCGACCCGCGCCTCGTCGAGCAGGGCGGTGGTGAATTGCGCCGGGTGCACCTGCGCGGTGGTCTCCGGGGAGCCGAGGGTTCCCGCGACGACGGCCGGCCCGTCGATCCAGCCCGGCGCGGGAACGCGATGCCCGCCGGGCAGCGAGCCCTTCTCGCGAGCGGCCAGCATGAAGGTATCCATCCGCCGGTAACCCCAGTCGCGCGCGATGTCCCGGGCCAGCGCCGCGTGCAGCGCGAAGCTGGCCCGCGCGAGCGGCTCGACCGGCGTGCCGTCACACCAGTCCAGCGCGAGGAAGCCGCCCGACTTGCCCGACGCCGCGCAGGCCACGGCGGTGCGCTCCACCATCGTGACCGCGATCCCGCGCCGGGTCAGGAAGTAGGCGACCGAGGCGCCGACGACGCCGGCGCCGCAGACGATGACGTGGCGAGGGGCAGGCATGGCCGGTCGGCGGACAGGATAGTACAATCCGTCGACCAAGGAGGCCAGACATGGATCACGGCGTCGTGATGTTCCCAACCGAGTACTCGATCGCTCCCGACGAGCTGGCCCGCGCCCTCGAGGAGCGCGGCTTCGAGTCGGTATGGTTTCCCGAGCACACCCACATCCCGGCCAGCCGGAAGAGCCCGTGGCCGGGCGGCGGCGAGCTGCCGCGCGACTACTGGTCGGCCTACGACCCGTTCGTCGCATTGATGGCGGCCGGCGCGGCCACGCGGCGCTTGAAGCTCGGCACGGGCATCTGTCTCGTCATCGAGCGCGATCCGATCGTAACCGCCAAGGAGGTGGCCACGCTGGATCGCCTCTCGGGCGGCCGCGTGCTCTTCGGCATCGGCGGAGGTTGGAATCAGGAAGAAATGAGCAATCACGGCACGGCCTGGAAGACCCGCTGGCGCCTGCTGCGCGAGCGGGTGCTCGCCATGAAGCAGATCTGGACGCAGAAGGAGGCGAGCTACCAGGGTGAGTTCGTGCGCTTCGAGCGGATCTGGGCCGATCCCAAGCCGCTGCAGAAGCCGCATCCGCCGGTGATCATCGGCGGCGACGGAGAGCGCACCTTCGATCGCATAGTCGAGTTCGGCGACGGCTGGATGCCGATCCTGCGCCCGCACACCAACCCGGTGGAGAAGATCCCCGCGCTGCGGAAGCGGCTCGAGGCCGCCGGCCGCGATCCCAAGAGCGCGCCGGTGTCGATCTTCTTCGCGCCGCCGAAGCGCGAGGCCCTCGACGGCCTCGCCGCGGCCGGCGTGTCGCGCGTGATCTTCGGTCTCAACCCGGAGCCGCGCGACCGAGTGCTGCCGCGCCTCGACGCTTACGCGGCGGTGATGCGCTCCTGACCCGGCCTACCCGAGAGGGCCGTTGGGGGTGACGAGGATCTTGCCGCGGCGCTTTCCGCGCTCGGCGTGAGCGACGGCGGCCTGGATCTCCTCGATCGGGTAGATCCGCTCGACCGGCGCGGTGAGTAGCCCCGCGTGCACCTGCTCGGCCAGCTCGGCGTAGATCGCGCGGACCTGCGCGCGCGAGCGGGGGGCCAGCGCGCGGCCGAGGATGAAGCCGACCAGGCTCTGCCCCTCGCCGATCAGCCGGCTGCGCGGCATGACCGGATCCTCGCCGCTCATCGAGCCGTAGTTGCACACCACGCCGCCCTCTCCCACGCACGCCGAGATGCGCGCCGTGGCCTGGCCCGAGACCGCGTCGAGGCCCAGCCGGATCGACGCGTTGCCGATCGCGCGCCGGACGCGCTCGCCCAGGTCCGGGCCGTCCACCGCGCACACGTCCGCCCCGAGCGGCTCGAGCTCGGCGAAGAGCGACTCGCGCCGCACCAC
This sequence comes from Candidatus Methylomirabilota bacterium, assembly GCA_035259825.1. GTDB lineage: Bacteria > Methylomirabilota > Methylomirabilia > Rokubacteriales > CSP1-6 > CAMLFJ01. Next base: position 13,147 of record DATFWA010000003.1, read on the forward strand.
GTTCACGCTGCGCAGGCCGCGCGCCCGCGCGAGACGGATCACGAAGCGCCCGACCGCGGAGTTGGCCACGTTCTGGACGATCCAGTCCCCCGGCCGGAGGGTCACCACGTCGGTGAGCAGCAGCAGCGCGGTGGGCGGGTTGATCCGGAGCATCGCGGCCTGCTGCAGGTCGAGGCCGGCGGGCACCGGGATCAGATCGTCGGCCGACACGCGCCGCCGCTGCGTCCAGTTCTCGCGCTGCAGGTTGACGACCAGGTCGCCCGGCGCCACCCCGGAGACGCCGCTCCCGACGGCGCTGACGCGGCCCACGCACTCCGCGCCGATGCCGGCGGGCAGGACGGGCCGCAGCCGATAGGTACCGCGGCACATCGAGAGATCGGCCGGGTTGATCGGGAAGGCGAGCACGTCGAAGACCACCTCGCCCGCGCCGGGCGCGCCAGGATCCGCGACGTCCACGCAGCGCACCGCCTCCGCGGGCGCTCCGTAGCGCTCGAGCAGGACCTGCTTCACGCGCGATAGGGCCAGCCGGCCAGCCACGAGGGCTCGGCCGGGTCGCCGGATACGGTGGTGCGCTGCATGAGCCGCTTGTGCCGGGCGGTGTCGTAGGGCGTCGCGCGGTGGAGCACGCAGCGGTTGTCCCAGATCACCAGGTCGCCCGCCTCCCACTCGTGCCGGTAGACGAAGGGTGCCTGGGTCACGTGATCGAGCAGGGCCCGCAGCAGGGCGCGGCCCTCGTCGAGCGGCAGGCCCTCGACGTGCGAGGCGTGCGCGCCCAGGAACAGGCTGCAGTGGCCGTTCACCGGGTTGGCGCGCACGATCGGGTGCCGGACCGGAGGGTAGACCGCGCGCTCCTCGGCGGTGTAGAAGCCGGGGCGCACCTGGTCGCGCGACCACGAGAAGTCGTGCACCGCCACCGCGCCCTCGGTCCGGCGCCGCAGCGCCTCGGGCAGCGAGGGATACGCGGCGCGCGCGCTCGCGAACTCGGTGGCCCCGCCTTCGGGCGGCACGATGCGGCCGGAGAGCAGCGAGCAGAGCGAGGGCACCGGCTTGAACGAGCTGTCGGTGTGCCAGAGCAGGTTGGCCAGCTGGTAGACCATGCGCCGGTCGTCGTCCGGGATCACCGCCCCGGTCTTGATGTCGAGGTTCGACTGGCGCGCGAAGGGGGTGCCCGCCGCCGGGTTCATGCTGCGGGTGATCTCGAGATCGCCGAAGCGGCGGCTGAACGCGATCTGCTGCTCGTCGTCGAGCGGCTGGCCGCGGAAGAGCAGCACCGAGTGCTCCTCGAAGGCGGCGCGGATCGCCTGCCACGTGGCCGGGTCGATCGAGCCGGTGGTGTCGACGCCGTCGATGCGCGCCGCGAACGTCGAGGTGAGCGGCGTCACGATGATCGGCGCGGCGCCGGCGTCCATGCGCTCAGGTCTTCTCGAAGTCGATCCGCTCGTAGACCGGCAGCCCCTGCAGGTAGCGGCGCAGGCAGTCGAGTCCCATCTCGACGGCACCCAGGCGCACCCACTCGCGCCCGCCCAGGATGCGAGCCTTGCGCGATGCCGCGTCCCCCTCGGTGGCGATCGCGAGGCAGATGGTGCCGCCGAACTCGATGCGGTCGGGGCCGTCGTCCAGGTCGATCAGTACCGCGAGGGCATGGCTCGCGCCGGTATGGGTGCGGGCGGCACGAGCCACCGTCTCCGCGATCTGCGGGGTGAGCGGGCCGTCGGGCGGCGCGCCGGTGAGGCCGACCGCGGCCCATACCTCCGGCAGGGCCCGCGCGACGGCGCCCCGGCGGAACACCGCGTCGGCGCCGGGCAGGTGGGCCAGCCGCGCCGCCATCTGGCCGCTGGTGAAGGTCTCGACCAGTGACAGCGTCGCCGACTTCGTCTGCAGCTCGCGCAGGATCACGCCCTCGAGGGTCTGGTCGTCCTCGGCGAGGATGAAGTTGCCGACGCGCCGGCGCACCTCGCGCTCCACCGGCTCGAGCTTGCGCCGGATCTCGTCCATGTCGCGGCCGCGCGCGGTCAGCTTGGTCTCGAGCTGAGGGTAGTGGGCGCGGAAGCCGAGCTTCACGCTGCCGTCCGGCACCAGGGCCTCCACGCCCTCCAGCAGCGAGTCCACGTGAGACTCGCCGAGCCCGTAGGAGTGGAAGCGCTTGAGGAAGATCGCGCCGGGCAGGCCGGCTCGGCCGAGCAGCCGCGGGACGATCTGCTCCTCCAGCATCCGGCGCAGCTCGCGCGGGACGCCGGGGGTGAAGTAGAAGCGCGCGCGGCCGATGTCCACCGCGAAGCCGCAGGCGGTGCCGATGGGATTGTCGAGCACCTCGGCGGTGCTGGGCAGCATGGCCTGCTTGCGGTTGTTGGGCGGCATCACCCGGCTGCGCCGCTGGAAGAAGTCCTCCATGCGTCGGAGCCAATCCTCGTGCAGGACCAGGTCCACCCCGGCCGCCTTGGCCGCGATCTCCTGCGAGAGATCGTCCACGGTGGGGCCGAGGCCGCCGTTGACGATGACCGCGTCGGCGCGCTCGCCCGCGAGCACGAAGGCGCGCAGCAGGTTTTCGCGATCGTCGCCGACGGTGGTCTCCCACTGCACGGAGAGGCCGACGTCCTCCAGCTTCTGGGTGATGTAGCTGAAGTTGGTGTTGACGATCTTGCCGGTCAGCACCTCGTCCCCCGTGCAGATCACCTCGATGCGCACGCTCGTTCCTCCGTGGTCACGGTAGGCGTCAGCCCATCAGGAGGGCGCCGGGCACTTCGCGGCCCATCGTCTGGATCTGCTCGCGCGTGATGCCATGCTTCATGAGGCCGGCCACCAGCATCTGCAGGCCGTCGGCGGGCGTGGGATTGCCCGCCTGGCCCAGGTCGGTGCCCAGCACGAAGTGCTCGGCGCCCACCGCCTTGATCCGAGCCGCGGTGTCCGAGACCTCGACGCGCGCGGTGTGGTGCATGAACTCGAGCGGGGAGCTGGGGCCCGCCAGCATCAGCAGCGCGCACAGCTCGAGCTTGCCGCCGAGGGCCGCCACCTTCTTCATGTGCTCGAGGCTCATGCCTACGACGTCGAACTGGGCGTGGGTGACCACGATGCGCTCGCAGCCCTCCTCGCGCGCCGCCGCGATCAGCGCGAGGGCCTCGTCGGGCGACGCGTGGCCCGTCTGCACGACCAGGCGCTGCGCGGCCGCGATCTTCAGCACTGCGCGCGCGGCGGGCAGGACCTCCCCGCGGTCGTCCACCATTCGGATCCCGGACGGCGCGGTGCCGGTGCGCTTGACGTGGTTGTCGGCATCGAACGTGGGGAACCAGACCACGCGGCCGTAGCCGCCCTGCATGCGCCACATCCACTCGACGGCCTGCGCGTTGAGCCCGCCCACCGCGTGGTTCAGCGTGATGCCGCCGAACACCTTGATGCCCGGCACGTGCTTGCGCACGAGGAACGCGCGGTCGGCGGTATGGGTCACGTGGTTCTTGAAGACGACCGCCTCCATCTGCCGGGTGGCGGCGAGGGTGGCCAGCTCGTCGTCGTCGAGCGAGCGGCCGAAGATGTCGGGTGCCGCGTGCGTGTGGAAGTCGATCAGCCCCTTGATCGGGCTGACCGGCGCCGGAGGCGGCGAGTAGCCTTGGACGCCCGGATTCTCGCCTGAGCGCGCTGCCGCAGAGCGCGCCGCCGCGCCTCCGCCGCCTGAAGCGCCGCGGTGGGAGGTGTTCGACCCGCGGCGCGCGCCACGCCCGTCGAGCGTGACCGGAGCGACCGCGCGCCCATGGCAGCAGCCGCAGACGCGATGGGGCATACGTCCGGGGATTCTACACGAGCCTTGACTTGGGGGTGAGCCGTCGTAGACTTCAAGCTAGCCGTCCAGGCGGCTCACGGTCCGCGTGAAGGGTCGAACCCACCTGTTGCTCGACATCGACACCGCCACCTTCCGCCCGATTCCGCGGACACCGGGCACATGGAAGGATGGTGCGTGATGCCGCTGCCGGATCGCCCCAATCTCGAATACCTGAAGAAGCTCGCCAAGGACACGCTCCAGGATCTTCGCCGCGCTGATGCGGGTGCACGGCTGGCCGACGCCCAGCGCGTGGTCGCGCGGCACCACGGCTTCACGAGCTGGAGGGCGCTGCGCGCCCACCTCGACGCGGTATCGCGCGCCGTGCCACCCGACCGCACGAGCGAGCTCTTCGAGGCCATCGAGCGTGGCGACGAGGCCGCGGTGGGCCGGCTGCTCGACGCCGATCCCGCGCTGGCCGGCGCGCGTGACGCCCACGGCCAGACGCCACTGCTGGCCGCCGTCGATGCGCACCGGGCCGGCTTGATTGCCGTGCTGCTGAGTCGGGGCGCGGATCCACACGCGGTCTACGCTCACTCCGCCCACACGCCGCTGTCGTGGGCGGTCACCGCGGAGGCGTTCGATGCCGCCGGGGCTCTGCTGCGCGCCGGCGTCGAGCCCGATCTCTTCTGCGCGGCCGGGCTGGGCGACGTCGAGCGCGTTCGCGGCTTCTTCGGGGCCGACGGGCGCCTCAAGCCCGGCGCGTCCCGAACCGGAAGCTCGCGCTTCGCGCCGGACGGCACCCGGCTGCCGTGCCCGCCCGAGTCGGACCCCGAGATCGTGGCGGACGCCCTCTACATCGCCTGTCGCACCGGCCGAGACGATGTGGTGCGGGAGCTGCTGACGCGCGGCCCCGACCTCTCCTTCCGCGCCTTCGCCGGCGCCACCGCGCTGCACTGGGCGTACTTCGGCGGGGCGCCCGGGGTCGCCGCCCTCCTCCTCGCGGCGGGCGCGGACCCCACGCTCCGCGATCCCGTGCTAGGCTGCACGCCTGAGGTGTTCGGCATCTGCTTCCCGGCCAGCGTGGGCTGGACGGCGAAGGTGCGGCAGAGGCTGGCCGACGCGCCGCGGCTGGTGGCGGCGGAGAGCGCGCGCGGGGGGCCGCTGCACGAGGCGGCCCGGGCCGGCGCGCTGGACGCGGTAAAGGCGCTGCTGGCCGCCGGGGCCGATCCGGCGAGACGCAATTCGGAAGGCAAGACCGCGGTCGACCTGGCCCGCGAGCGGCCGGACCAGCCGCGGTGTGTGCAGGTGGCGGAGTGGCTAGCGGGCAGTGCACTCGAACCGAGGAGGTCGTGATGTTCTTCGAGCTGCGGCAATACCACATCCGTCCCGGACAGCAGGAGAATTGGGTGAAGTGCATGGAAGAGGAGATCATCCCGTTCCAGGTGAAGATGGGCATGGTCATTCTGGGCAGCTTCGTGGGCGAGGAGGACCAGAGCGTCTACGTGTGGATCCGCCGCTTCGAGAGCGAGCAGGAGCGCAAGCGGCTCTACGATGCGGTGTACCAGAGCGACTACTGGAAGAACGAGATCAGCCCGCGCGTGGGCAACATGATCGACCGCGAGCAGATCAAGGTGACGCGCCTGACCGCGACGCCGCACTCGGTGATCCAGTAGGACGCTGGTGACCACCCCGCTCGAGGCCGCGCGCAAGCTCGGGCCCTTCATCCGCGCGTCCGCCCCGGACACGGAGGCCCAGCGCGAGCTGCCGCGCCCGCTGTTCGAGGCGATGGCGGACGCGGGACTCTTCCGGCTCGCGCTGCCTCGAGCGATCGGTGGGGCCGAGATGGACCTGCCCCATTACATCGAGGTCATCGAGGAGATCGGCAAGGGCGACGCCAGCACCGGCTGGGTCACCAACCAGGTGGCGATCTTCGCGACCTACGCCGCGCGCATGCCCCACGAGGCGGCGCGCGCCATCTGGATCGATACGCCCCGCAGCGTGGTGGCCAACACGCCGGTGGCCAACGCCCAGGCCATCGTGGTGCCGGGCGGCTACCGGGTGACCGGGCGCCAAGGCTTCAGCACCGGCTGCCGGCACGCCTCGTGGCTGGCCGCGCACGCCACCGTCATCGAGGAGGGACGGCCGCGGCTCGACGAGGGCCAGCCCGAGATGCGCTACTGCTTCGTGCCGCGGGCGCAGGCCGAGCTGCTCGACACCTGGCACGTGCGCGGCATGCGGGGGACCGGCACGCATCACTTTGCGGTCAACGACGTGTTCGTGCCCGAGGAGCGCACCGTGCGGTCGGTGACCGCGCCGCTCGTGGAGACCGGCCCGCTCTACCAGATCCCCCGCACGCTCGTCTTCGCCTCCGGCGACGCCGCGGTGGCCCTCGGCACCGCGCGCTCCTGTCTCGCCGCCTTCATCGAGCTGGCCACCACCAAGACTCCGCGCGCGATGGACCTGCTGCTGCGCGACCAGGTGGTGGTGCAGAACGAGGTGGGTCACGTCGAGGCCCACATCCGCTCCGGCCGCGCGTTCCTGGTCGAGACGGTGGACGAGATCTGGCACTCCCTGACCACCACCGGCACGATCACCCTCGAGCAGCGCGCGACCCTGCGGCTGGCCACCACCCACGGCATCCGGCTCGCGGTGCAGGTGGTGGACATGATCTACAACATGTCGGGCGCCACCGCGGCCTACGAGTCGAGCCCGATCCAGCGCCACTTCCAGGACGTGCACGTGATCAGCCAGCACCTGCAGGCGCGCCTGGCCCACTACGAGCTGGTCGGACGGCACTGGCTCGGGCTGAAGGTCGACGAGACGCGGCTGTAATCCATCGAACCCGGAACCAGGAGGAGACGGCATGGCGGCCAAGCAGCCCGATCAGACGTCCACCGAGATCTCACGACGCGGCTTCCTGCAGGGCGCGATCGCCGCCGGCGCGGCGGTTCCGCTCCTCGCGGCTCAGGGAGCCCCGCGCAGCGCGTGGGCGCAGGAGACCCCCAAGAAGGGCGGGACCCTGCGGGTCGGCTTCTACATCGAGGCGGCCACCATGGATCCGCACCTGTCGGGGAGCAAGATCGACCGGCAGGTCTATCACAACATCTACGAGCCGCTGGTCGTCCTCGACGCGGGCCTCGGCGTCAAGCCCGGCCTCGCCGAGTCGTGGCAGCAGCCGGATCCCAAGACGCTCGTCTTCAAGCTGCGCCGGGGGGTGAAGTTCCACGACGGCACCGACTTCAACGCCGAGGCGGTGAAGTTCAACTTCAACCGCATGAAGACCGAGCCCAAGTCGGTGCGCAAGGGTGAGGTGGCCAGCATCGACACGGTGGACGTGATCGACGCCTACACCGTGAAGCTCAACCTCAAGCGGCCCGACGCGGCCCTGCTGGCCACGTTGACCGACCGGGCGGGCATGATGGTGTCGCCCAAGACCGCGCAGGAGCGCGGCGCCGAGCTGGAGCGCAACGCCAAGGGCGCGGGCACCGGGCCCTTCGTGTTCGTGGAGTGGGTGAAGGACGACCACCTCCTGATCCGCCGCAACGACAACTACTGGAACAAGCAGGGCGGGCCGTATCTCGAGCAGATCCGCTATCGGCCGATTCCGGACGACACCGTGAAGCTACAGAGCCTGCAGGCCGGCGAGATCCACGTGATGGACTACGTGCAGCCGCGCGACGTGGCCGCGGTGAAGGCCGACAAGAACGCGGTGGTCCTTGACGTGCCGTCGCTGGCCGACTTCGCCTACCAGCTGAATCACACGAAGCCACCCTTCGACAACAAGGCGCTGCGGCAGGCGGTGGCCTACTCGCTCGACCTTGAGCAGATCGTCAAGGGGGTGTGGCTCAACGTGGGCGTGCCGGCCAACGGGCCGATCCCGCCGACCAGCTGGGCCTACGACCGCTCGATCCCGTTCATCAAGCGCGACCTGGCCCGCGCCAAGGCCAAGCTCGCGGAGGGCGGCAAGGCGGGCGGCTTCACGTTCACCATGACCACCAACAACATCCCGATCAACGTGCAGGAGGCCGAGGTCATCCAGGCCCAGCTCGCCGAGGCCGGGATCACCATGAAGATCAAGCTGGTGGACTCGGCCACGCTCCTCTCGGACGGCAACGGCAAGAACTTCGAGATGATCAGCTACCAGTGGAGCGGCCGGCCGGATCCGGACGGCAACACCTACCAGTTCTACCGCACGACGCCGGGCACGTCGCTCAACTGGTCGGGTATCTCCAACGCGCAGATCGACAGCCTGCTCGACAAATCGCGGGAGGTCAGCAGCCAGGCCGAGCGCAAGAAGCTCTTCAGCCAGCTCGTGCGCATCCTGCAGGACGAGCTACCGATGATCTTCATCGTCCACCCGATCGAGCCCAAGGCCTTCAGCCCGAAGGTGCAGGGCTACGACCCGATCCCGGACGGGATGATGCGCTTCAAGGACGTCTGGCTGAAGTAGCCCCGCGGCGCTCGCGTTGGGCCTGCTGATCCTCCGCCGGCTGATCGCGACGATCCCGGTGCTGCTGCTCGTCACCGCCGGGGTCTTCGCGTTGATCCATCTCACGCCGGGCGACCCGATCGACGCGATGATGGCGGAGTCGGTCGACGACTCGGTCAAGCGCGAGATGCGGCGCGACCTCGGGCTCGACCGCCCGCTGTACCTCCAGTACGCCACATGGATGGGACGCCTGCTCCAGGGCGATCTCGGCCGCTCCATCCGAAATCGCGAGCCGGTGATCGAGAACGTCGGCCGTCGGATCCGGCCGAGCCTGCAGCTGGCCGGTCTCGCCATGGCCATCTCGCTGCTGGTGGCCACCCCCATCGGCATCCTGTCGGCGGCGCGACGCAACTCGGGGCTGGATCGCGTCGGCACCTCGTTCGCCCTGTTCGGTATCTGCATGCCGAACTTCCTGATCGCGCTGCTGCTGATCTTCGTGTTCGGGGTCACCCTCCGCTGGCTGCCGATCTCCGGCTACGTGGACCCGCTGGAGGAGCCGTGGGACGGCCTGCGCTCGCTCGCCCTGCCCGCGATCACCCTCGGGCTCGCGCTGGCCGCGGTCATCACGCGCACGCTGCGCTCGAGCATGCTGGAGGCGCTGTCCGAGGACTACATCCGCACCGCGAGGGCCAAGGGCCTCTCCGACGGCGCGGTGATCCGCCGTCACGCGCTGAAGAACGCGCTGATCCCGGTGGTCACCGTGCTGGGTCTGCAGCTGGGCACGCTGATCGGCGGGGCCGTCATCACCGAGTACGTGTTCGCGCTGCCCGGGGTGGGCCGCCTGGTGGTGGACGCGGTCTTCGCCCGCGACTATCCGTTGGTGCAGGGGGTGGTGCTGCTGATCGCGGTCGGCTTCATCGTCAGCAACCTGATGGTCGACCTCCTCTATGGCTGGATCGATCCCCGGATCCGGCACCGCTGACGCCGGCCCGCTGGTGGCGCCCGCGCCATCCGGCTCGATCCGGGATCGGCGCTGGGAGACCCTGCGCCGCGCGGCCCGCGCGCGGCTGGCGCCCTTCGGCGCCGCGGTGATGCTGCTGGCCATCGCGATGGCGCTGCTTGCCCCGGTGGTCGCGCCGTACGATCCGCTCAAGCAGAACCTCAATCGCACGCTGGCGCGCCCCGACCGGGCCCACCTCATGGGCACCGACAACGTGGGCCGCGACGTGCTCTCGCGGGTGATCTGGGGCACGCGCGTGTCGCTGGTGGCCGGCTTCGGCTCCGTGATCATCGCGGTGGTGGCCGGCG
>DATFWA010000004.1:0-7389 GCA_035259825.1 Candidatus Methylomirabilota bacterium
CCGCCGCAACGCCCTCGTCCTCGGCCGCCTTCTGCGCGATCAGCCCGCCCATCGAATGGCCCACGAGCACCGCTCGGCCGAGGCGCGCGAGGCAGCGGCGAACGTCGTCCACGTAGTCCCGGAGCGAGGCGCGCCCGAGCCCGTCCGGCGCCGGGCTCTCACCGTGGCCGCGCAGGTTGACCGCCCACGCATCCCAGCCCGACTGGGCCGCCGCGTAGAGATAGTTGCGCAGGTACCAGCTGCCGCCCCACATGCCGTGGACGAAGAGCACCGGCCGCGAATGGGCCCGGCCGGCGGGAGCGGCGTGCTCGAGGACCAGGTCGTCGATCCGCTCGGTCAACGCAGTGTCGGTCCCGGTGGCGCGCACGCGGCGCTGCTCAGACCGCCGCGTTCAGGCGGACGGTCTCGAGGACCAGCCCCGCGGTGAGAACCAGGTCGCGGACGTCGACCCACTCGTTCACGGTGTGGATCTCCCGCATCCCGCAGGCGAGGTTGGCGATCTCGATGCCGCGCTCCGCGAAGACGTTGGCGTCCGATCCGCCGCCGGTGCCGCGCGTCGCGCACGTGCGCCCGACCGCCCGCGCGGCCGACTGCACGAGGCGCACGATGCCGGCGTCGTCGCGCACGTCGAGCCGCGAGTACTGCCGGTCGACCTGGGTCTCCACACGCGCCCGATGGTCGCGGTCCCCGACGCGCACCGCGTGCCGGGCGGCCGCCTCGTCGAAGCACTGCCGCATGTGCGCGGTCTGCGCCTCGAGCTTCTCCAGGCTGAGGCTCCGCGTTTCGCCGCGCACCGTGAGGCTCGCGGGCACGATGTTGCCGGCGAGCCCGCCCTGGATCACGCCGAGGTTCGCGGTGGTCTCCGCGTCGAGGCGCCCCAGGCGCATCGCCGCGATGGCCTCCGACGCGATCTGGATCGCGCTCATCCCCTGTTCCGGGCAGATGCCGGCGTGGGCCGCGAGGCCGTGCACGGTGAAGGTCAAGCGATTGGCCGCGGGCGCGCGGGTGATCAGCTCGCAGACCCCGTCGACATCCAGCACGAGGCCGCGCTTCGCGCGGAGTCGGCCGGTGTCGAAGTGCTTGGCGCCCAGCAGCCCGTACTCCTCGCAGATGGTCAGGACCACCTCGATGTCGCCGTGCGGGATCGCGCGTTCGCGCAGGGTGCGGATCGCCTCGAGGATCGCGACCACGCCCGCCTTGTCGTCGCCGCCCAGGACGCTGGTGCCGTCGGTCCGCACCACGTCGCCTTCGACCACCGGATGGATCGTCTCCGCCGGCCCCACCGTGTCCATGTGGCCGGAGAGGAGGAACGGGGGCGCCCCGGGCGCGTTGCCCGGGAAGCGGGCCAGCAGGTTGCCGGTGTTGCCGCCGACCTGCTCGCCGGCGCCGTCAACCTCCACGCTCGCGCCCATATTCTTCAGGATCGCCTCGAGGCGGCGCGCGATGGTGCCCTCCCACTTGGAGGGGCTCGAGATGGAGGTCAGCTCGATGAACTCTTCCTTCAGCCGCGCCGCGTCGATCATGGAGACGTCCTTGCCATGCCGGATAGATGGGTGATGAGCCAGCGCCGGCTCTCCCCGACGGCCTCGAGGCGATGGCCCATCTCGCTGAGTCGGTGGTCGGCGCCCGCGATGACGTGGAGCCGTCGGGGCTCGCGCGCGCGCTTGAAGAGGAGACGGCCGTGCCCGGGCGGGACCACCTCGTCGCGATCGGCCTGGATCACGAGCGCGCCGGGAACGCCGGCGGGCGCCTCGGCCCACTCGCCGCGGCGGACCTCGGCGACGAGCGCGGGCTCGGCCTGCTCGGGATCGGCGCTCGGCAGGTCGCGCAGGGAAGCGGGGGCGTTCCAGGTGACGACGGGCAACGGCGCCCCCGCGGCGGCGCGGCTCGCGGCCACCCAGAGGGCCACGAAACCGCCCAGGCTCGAGCCGAGCAATCCGAAGCGGCCGTCGATCTCGGGGCGCTTGGCCAGGTGGTCGAGCACCGCCTCCAGATCGGCCACGCGGCTCTCGATGGTGGCCTCTCGATGGGAGCCGCCAGACTCGCCACTGCCCCGGAAGTCGAACCGCGCGAGCGCGAGGCCGGCGGCGGGCAGCTCACGGCCGAGAAGCAGGTACTTGTCGCTGTCCTTGGATGCGCCCATGCCATGACAGGCCACCACGCATGCGCTCGGGCGGGACTCCGGCGTGTGGAGAACTCCAACGACGTCGGCCCCGCCGACCGTGACGGTGAAGCGCTGCTCGCTCACGCCCAGACGAGGTCGAAGAGCCGACAGGTGTTGACGGTGAGCTGGTAGGCCGCCTCGTCGGCGGGAATCCCCTTGATCTTGGCGACCTCCTCGGCCACGCGGGCGACGAGCCACGGCCCGGAGGTGACGTTCTCGAACTCGCCCTGGTACGGCCACGGCGCGTCGCTCTCGACGAGGAGGGACTCGATCGGCACCCGCTCCACCATCTCGCGGTCGCGCGCGCGGTAGACCAGGTCCGGGGTAACCGAGACGAGGTACCCCGCCTCCACGATCTCGCGAGTGACCTCCGGAGAGGCCTTGTGCCAGTGGAAGACCGCGCGCTCCACCCCTCGGCGCCGCAGCGCGGCCAGGGCGTCGGCCGCCGCGCCGTGCGGGGCGTGCACGATCACCGGCAGATCGTAGCGGCACGCCAGGTCGAGCAATCGCTCGAGCCGCGCGCGCGCCTCGCGGCGGACCGCGTCGGGATCCGGGAGGGCCGCGAGCCCGTACCACGGCAGCCCGATCTCCCCGACCGCGACGAGGCGCGAGTGGTGCGCGTGGATCTGCCCTTCGACCGCATCCAGATCGGCCCGAGTGAGCTTCCACTCGGGATGGAAGCCGAGCGCGGGCCACACGCCCTTGGCGTTCTCCCTCACCGCCTCCAGCGTGCGCTCGTTGGTGGCGGCGTCGCATCCGACCGCGACCACGCCCCACACCTCGTGCTCGGTGGCGCGGATCACGGCGCCCCGGACATCCGCGAAGGCTGGATCGTGAAGGTGGCAGTGGCTGTCGATGATCATGGCGAGCGGCGTCTCCCTAGGCTCCGGCCACCGTCATGCGGCCGATCATCACGGTCGGCGCGGCGGTGCGGTCGCGGAACACGAGATCGTTGCCGACTGCTTCCACCGCGTGGAACATGTCGAGAAGGTTGCCGGCCACCGTGATTTCCTCCACCGGGTAGGCCAGCTCGCCGTTCTCGATCCAGAGCCCGACCGCGCCCCGCGAGTAGTCGCCGGTGACGCCGTTGACCCCGAAGCCGATCAGCTCGGTGACATAGAGCCCGCTCTTCACGCTCCGGATCATCTCGACCGGATCGGTGGCCCCGGCGGCGAGATAGAGGTTGGTCGTGGAGACGGAGACCCCGCTCCCGTCGCGGGCCGCGTGATGCGTCGACGGCAGGCCGAGCTTGCGACCGCTGTAGGTGTCGAGCAGGTACGAGCTGAGCACGCCCCGGTCCACCACCACGGTGCGGCGCACCGGGAGCCCCTCGCCGTCGAACGGCCGGGAGCCGAGCGCGCCCGGAATGGTGCCGTCGTCCACCACGGTGATCGAGGGCGCGGCGATCCGCTCGCCGAGCTTGCCGACCAGGAACGAGGCGCGCCGGTAGAGCGCCGGCCCGGACGCCGCGCCCGCGATGTGGCGCACCAGCGAGGCGGCCATGTCCGGATCGAAGATGACCGGGACCTCGGTCGTCTTCACCCGCCGGGCCCCCAGCCGGCGCAGAGTGCGTCGGGCCGCCACCCGGCCGATGTCTTCGGGCCGCTCGAGAGAGGCCCGCTTGCGGGTGCCGTGGTACCAGTAGTCGCGTTGCATCTCGCCGTTCTGGGCGGCCACCGGCGAGACCGCGAGGCTGAACGACGAGGTCCGGTACTCTCCCGAGAAGCCGTGGCTGGTCGCGTAGGCGTAGCGGGCGCGACGATCGCCGAAATCCCCGCCTTCCGAGTTGGTGATCCGCGGGTCCGCCTCAAGGGCGGCCGCCTCGCAGCGTCGGGCCAGCTCGATCTTCTCCTCGGGAGGCAGATCGTGGCCATGCGGGTCGTGCAGGTCGAGATCGGGAACGTCGCGCGCGAGCAGCGACGCGTCGGGCAGGCCGGCCAGCTCGTCGGGGCTGGTGACCCGCGCGAGGGAGACCGCCTCGTCCACCAGCCGCGTCATCGCCTCCGCGGTGAGATCGGACGTGGAGGCGGCGGCCACCGACTGGCCCACGAAGACCCGCAGGGCCATGTGCTGATCGCGCGCGTGCTTGACGGTGTCCACCTGCCCCAGGCGCACCTGGGCCGAGAAGGCCTGGTCCTGCACCACGAACGCGTCGGCGGCGGTGGCTCCCTTGCGGGTGGCCTGTGCGAGGAGATCGGCGAGGAGGTCCCGCATGCGCTCAGACCTGCGTCCCGCCGACCGTCATGCGGTCGATGCGGATGGTCGGCAGTCCCACGCCGACCGGGACGGACTGGCCGTCCTTGCCGCAGGTGCCCACGCCCTCGTCGAGCTTGAGGTCGTGGCCCACGCGGCTCACGCGGGTAAGCGATTCCGGTCCATTGCCGATCAGGGTCGCGCCCTTGACCGGGCTGGTGACGCGGCCGTCCTCGATCAGGTAGGCCTCGCTCGCCGAGAACACGAAGCGACCGTTGGTGATGTCCACCTGGCCCCCGCCGAAGTTCACCGCGTAGAGGCCCTTCTGCACCGAGCGGATGATGTCGGACGGCTCATCCTGGCCGGCCAGCATGAAGGTGTTGGTCATGCGCGGCATGGGCGGGTGCGCGTACGACTCGCGGCGCCCGTTGCCGGTCAGCTCCATGCCCATGAGCCGCGAGTTCAGGCGATCCTGCATGTAGCCGCGCAGGATGCCCTTCTCGATGAGCACGTTCCTCCGGGTCGGCACGCCCTCGTCGTCGACGTTCAGCGAGCCGCGCCGGTTCTGGATCGTGCCATCGTCGACCACCGTCACCAGCTCCGAAGCGACCGGCTGGCCGAGGCGGCCCGAGAAGGCCGAGGTCTTCTTGCGATTGAAGTCACCCTCCAGCCCGTGGCCGATCGCCTCGTGGAGCAGGATGCCGGGCCAGCCCGGTCCGAGCACCACCGTCATCTCACCGGCCGGCGCGTCGACCGCGTGGAGCTTGATGACCGCCTGGCGGACCGCCTCGGTGACGTAGTGCTTCCAGCGGTCCTGCTCCAGGAAGAAATCGAAGGCCACGCGCCCGCCGCCGCCGTAGGTCCCGATCTCTCGCTTGGCTCCGTCCTCCACGATCACGGTGACGTTGAGCCGCGTGAGCGGCCGCACGTCGCCGACCGTCCAGCCGGACGGCGTGGCCATGACGACCACCACGTCCTCGCTGCCCAGGGTGGCGATCACTTGACGCACGCGCGGGTCGAGTCCGCGGGCGGCCCCGTCCATCTGGCCGAGGAGCGCCAACTTGCGATCGAGGTTCGCGGCGATCGGCGGCTCGGCCAGCCGGTAGAGATCGTGGGGCGCGCCGTCGTGGCCCACCGCGACCACCGCCGAGGCGCTCGAGCGGTCCGCGATCGCCCGGGCCTGGCGCGCGGCCTCCTCGAGGTTCGGGAGCGCGAGATCGTCGGTGTGCGCGTAGCCGGTGCGCTCGCCCGACTGGGCGCGAACGCCCGCTCCCTGGCTCACGTGACGGGCCGCCTTCTTGACCGCGCCCTCCTCCAGCACCAGCTCCTCGCTGATGCGGTACTCCAGAAACAGATCGGCGTGTTCCACGCGGCCGGTCAGCGTGGAGCCGAGCAGACGCTCCATGGCTCCCGCATTCAGTCCGAACCGATCGGCGAAGAAGCGTTCCGGGTGCGCCGGCATCTCTCTATCTCTCCTGGGACTCTCTCAAAAGGGGTTCATCCTAGCATCGGCCCTTGGCCGGGCCCGCATGTTTAGTGGCGTCCGCGACGAACGACTCTGCGGTCTCGATTATCTCAGATATGTCCATGCCTTGCCGCGGCGCCACTGACGAACGAGTCGAAAGATCAGTCGCGCGCGCGCAAGGCCTGCTGCACCAGCTCGTGGACATGACGCAGCCCGACGAGCATCGAGGGCCCGGGGCTCAGCACGTCGCCGCCGTCGATCTCGTGGATGCGCCCGTGCCGCACCGCGCTGATGCGATCCCAGCCGGGCCGTCGGCGGATGACGTCGAGATCGGCAGGCTTGCCGCACCAGGACACGAGGATGATCTCCGGGTCGCGGCGGGCTACCTCCGCCGCGTCCACCACCCGATCGCGTGCGCTGCGGCGGTCGCGCAGGTCGTTGAAGACGTCGCGCCCGCCGGCCAGCTCGATCAGCTCGGACACCCACCGGATCCCGGTGATGAGCGGATCGTGCCACTCCTCGAAGTAGACGCGCGGCCGGTCCGGCCAGACGCTCGAGAACTCGCGCAGCTGGTTGATCTCGTCATGCATGTCCAGCACGAGCGCCCTCGCGGCCGGCTCGGCGCCGATGACGCCGCCCACCGTCAGGATGGACTGCATGACCTCGTCCACCGAGCGGGGGTTGGTGCAGAAGACGGGCACGCCCGCCCGGATCAGCTCGGCCACCACGTCCGCCTGCAGGTCCGAGAAGGCCAGGGCCAGATCCGGCTCGAGGGCGAGGATGAGGTCCTGCCGGAACGAGGTGAACGCGCCAACCCTCGGCTTCTCCCGCGCCTCGGGTGGCCGGCGCGCGGTGCCCGGCACGCCCACTACCCGGTTCCCCGCGCCGAGCGCGTAGCAGATCTCCACGTGCTCCGTGCTCAGGCAGACGATGCGGCGCGGGAACTCGGCCGGCGCGTTGCCGTACATTGACCCGTCGGCGGATCAGAGATCCTTGGCGTCGTACGTTTCGGTCCGCGAGACCGAGCGCTGGAACGACAGGTAGGCATCCTTGGTCAGGCGCGGAGTGAATCCACGAAGGATGTCGTGCGCGCCGGCCGCGTCGTCCCAGAGCAGGTCCACCGCCATCAGGGCCAGTTGCTTGGCCGGCTCGAGGTACGCCAGCTTCGGATCGGCGATGGCGTAGTCGGCGCCGTGGCCGCTCCCGGTGGCGCCGCCCATGTACGGATGCAGGGTCGGCATCACGTGCGAGATGTCGCCCATGTCGGTGGAGCCGCTCCGGTGTCCGGACTCGGTCACCTGATCCGGCCCGAGCAGCGCGCTGGCGTTGGCCTTGAACTGCTGGGCCATGCCCATGTGGTTGAACAGCGGCAGGTAGCCCGGGAGCGTCTCGATCTCGACCCGCGCACCGAGGGCCAGGGCGCCGGCCTTGAGCGCGCGGTCCACGCGCCGGTCGGCGTCCAGGATCGCCTCCACCGTCTTGCCACGCACGTAGGTCTCGATGCGGACCTCGCCCGGGATCACGTTCACCTGGCTGCCGCCGTGGGTGATGATCGGGTGCACGCGGA
>DATFWA010000005.1:0-8327 GCA_035259825.1 Candidatus Methylomirabilota bacterium
CCGTCGAGGCGCATTTCCGACCAGCGATTGCTCAGGTCGATGCCGACCATGGGCGTGAGCGTGACGCCGGACGCGCGTGGATCCACCAGGAAGAGCGAGAGGCCCTCGGGGGCGCGGGCCGGGACCAGCACCACGTCGGCCACGTGCGCCCACGGCACGAAGCGCTTGAGCCCGGAGAGCCGCCAGCCGTCGCCCGCCTTCGTGGCGGTCGCTGCGGTGGAGGCCGGATCCCAGTCGAGCGCGTCCTCGAGCAGCGCCGCGCTCGCGCGCGCCTGTCCCGAGGCGATCGCGGGCAGCCACTTCTCCTTCTGGGCGGGGCTGCCCCCCAGCTGGATGCCGAGGCCGCCCAGCACCACGCTGGCGAAGTACGGGCCCGGGTACGCCGCGCGGCCCATCTCCTCCAGCACGAGCGCCAGCTCGACCAGCCCCAGCCCGGCGCCGCCCTGCTCCTCCGCGAAGGGCAGGCCCAGCCAGCCGAGCTTGGCCATCTCGCTCCACAGCGTCTCGGAGTAGCCCCGTGGGTCATCGGCCATGGCGCGCACGTGGGCCGGGGTGCACTGCTCGTCCAGCGCCGCGCGGACGGAGTTGCGGAGCAGGACCTGATCTTCGCTGAACGAGAAGTTCATCGAATACCTCCGACGCGGTCGGCGCGGGATTCCTTCGGCAGCCCCAGGATGCGCTCGCCGATAACGTTCTTCTGGATCTCGGACGAGCCGGCATAGATGGTGCCGGCCCGCGACCACAGGAACGCGTACGCCCACGTCCCGTGATCGCCCACCGCGGTGTCGACTTCCAGCCGAAACTCGGACGGCACCCCGTCGGTGAGCTGCCCGTAGGGTCCGAGGATCTCCTCGGCCAGCTCCATGAAGCGCTTCTCGAACTCCGAGTAGGAGAGTTTGGTCAGCGAGCCGCCGGCGCCCGGGTGCTCGCCGCGCTCCAGCATGGTCAGGGTGCGCAGCGCGCCGTAGCGCTCCACCTCCAGGTCGGCCCAGATCCGCCCGAGCTTCTGGCGGGTCACCGCGTCGTCCAGGATCGGGCGGCCGTTGCGCTTGAGCCGTCGGGCCGCGTCCATCAGCATCCGGTACTGCGAAGCGTAGGTGGTGATGCGGGCCAGGGCCCGGCCGCCGCGCTCGTAGCCGAGGGTGGTCTGCGCGATGCCCCAGCCCTCGCCGAGGCGGCCGATCATGTTCTCCTTCTCGACGCGCGCGTTGGTCATGAACACCTCGCAGAACTCCGAGGAGCCGGTGATCTGCTTGAGGGGGCGCACGTCCACGCCGGGCTGGCGCATGTTCATGAGGAAACAGCTGATGCCCTTGTGCTTCGCCACCGCGGGATCGGTGCGGGCGAGGAGGAGGCCCCAGTCGGCGACCGCGCCGCCGCTGGTCCAGATCTTCTGCCCGTTGACCAGGAAATGGTCGCCCCGGTCCTCCGCGGCGGTCCGGAGCGCGGCCAGGTCGGAGCCCGCGTTGGGCTCGGAGTAGAGCTGGCACCACATCTCCTCGGCGGTGAGGATCTTGCGGAGGTAGCGTCGCTTCTGGGCGTCGGTGCCGTGCACCACGATGGTGGGGCCGACGATGCCCACGCCCAGGCTGTTGGTTGGCGCCGGCGCGCCCGCGCGCGCCATTTCGTCGGCCACGATGGCCTGCTCCATCGGTCGCGCGCCCTGGCCGCCGTACTCCTTCGGCCAGCCCATGCCCAGGTAGCCGCCCTCGTAGAGCCGACGGTGCCAGGCCTTGCGCTCGTCGAGATTCCGGATCTGACGCGGCATGTTCTGCTCGAGCCAGCTGCGCACCTGCTTGCGGAACGCAACGTCCTCGGCGGTGTAATTGAGATCCATGGCGGGGGCCTCCTCGGGTGGGTCAGGCCGGTCCTGGGATGTCGTGCCGCGGTGCTCCCGGTTCTAGCACGCGACCGGAGACCGGTCAACCGCGCGCCCGGGCGCCGGCTCGCGACCGAGCCGGGCCGCGGGCGGAGTGCTCAGCAGTCGGCTTCGTCGTCGGTCGGCCGGCCCGCGCCGGTGATCTCGTAGAGGCGTTCCTGCGACCGCAGGGCCGGGCGGCCCACCGGCCGGATGCGCTCCGAGGAGCCGTCGGGGAGTATGCGGCGCGCCTTCACGGTGTCGGCCAGCTCCGTCTCGAGGATCTCGCGGATCTGCCGGTGCAGGCTCGGGTCCAGGACCGGGAAGGCCACCTCGACACGACGGTCGAGATTGCGGGTCATCCAGTCGGCGGAGGCGAGCAGGTACTCAGGTCGTCCCGCGTTCTCGAAGTAGTAGATGCGCGAGTGCTCGAGATAGCGGTCCACGATCGAGATCACCCGGATGTTCTCGGAGAGCCCGGGCACTTCCGGCCGCAGGCAGCAGATGCCGCGCACGATCAGGTCGATGCGCACGCCGGCGGCGCTGGCCTCGTACAGCTCCTCGATCACGCTGCGGTCCACCAGCGCGTTCATCTTGCCGATGATCCGGGCCGAGCGCCCGGCCCGGGCGTGCTCGGCCTCGCGCCGGATGCGCTCCACGAAGGCGTCGCGCATCGCGCTCGGCGCGAGGATCAGGTGGTGGAATCGGGTCGGGCGCGAATAGCCGGTGAGCAGGTTGAAGAGCTGGGTCAGGTCCTCGCCGAACGATTGCCGGCTCGTGAAGAGCCCGACGTCGGTGTAGATGCCGGCGGTCCGCACGTTGTAGTTGCCGGTGGCGAGGTGGCAGTAGCGCCGGATCCCATCCGACTCCTGGCGCACGACGAGGCACGCCTTGCAGTGGGTCTTGAATCCGGGGAAGCCATACACTACGTGGGCGCCCACCTCTTCCAGCGCCCGGGCCCAGCGGATGTTGGCCTCCTCGTCGAAGCGGGCCTGCAGCTCGACCAGCACCGCCACCTCCTTGCCGTTCTCCACCGCGGTCTGCAGCGCGTGCGCGATGGGCGAGGCGGGGCTGACCCGGTAGAGGGTCATCTTGATGGCGAGTACCCGCGGATCGGTGGCCGCCTCGCGCACGAACCGGGTCACGCTGTCGAAGCTCTGGTACGGGTGGTGGACCAGGATGTCCTGCGCCCGGATCGCGCCCCAGACGTCGGAGGTGCTCTCCAGCTCCGCGACCGGCCGCGGCGGCTGCTGCGGATCCTTGAGCCGCGGGATGTCGAGCGCGGTGTACAGCTGCATCAGGTCGGAGAACGCCGCGAAGCCCGCGCCTTCGTACACGTCGTCGGCCTGCAGCTCCAGCTCGTCGAGCAGCAGGGTCAGGATCTCCGCGGGCAGGTCGCCGTCGTGCTGCAGCCGCACCGCGTCGCCCAGACGACGCTCGCGCAGGCTCCGCTCGATGCCGCTCAAGAGATCCGTGCTGCGCGTCGGCGGCTCCGGCAGGTCGGCGTCCCGGGTGACCCGGATCGCGTGGCTCGAGAGGATCTCGTAGCCGTGGTAGATGCTCGGCAGATGGAGGCGGACCACGTCCTCGAGCAGCATGAAGGCGCGCTTGCCCTCGGCCTCCGGCAGCGCGATGAAGCGGGGCAGGGCCTGGCTCGGGATGTGGATGATCGAGAGGCGGCTGTGCGGAAAGACCGACGGCGCGGTCTGCCGCATCGAGGCGATGAGGCACAGCGAGCGGTTGCCCAGGTACGGGAAGGGATGCCCGGGATCGACCGCGAGCGGCGTGACCACGGGCAGGAGCGTGCGCCGGAAGTACTCGTCGAGGAACCGCCGCTGCTCCTCGGTGACCTCCTTGGGCCGCAGCAGCAGTACGCCCTCCGCGGCGAGCGGCGGCTGGAGGTCCTGCAGGAACGTGCGGTGCTGCAGCTCGACCAGCTCGTGCACGCGGGCCGACACCGCGGCCATGGTCGCGGCCGGGGTGAGCCCGTCCGGGGTGGGCGTCTGCTCGCCCTCGCGGATGCGCCGCTTCAGCGCGGCCACCCGCACCATGAAGAACTCGTCGAGGTTCGAGCTGAAGATGGACAGGAACTTCAGGCGCTCCAGGAGCGGCACGCTCGGGTCCTGCGCCTCCTCGAGGACGCGCCGGTTGAATTCGAGCCACGACAGCTCCCGGTTCACGAATTTATCGGAGCCCATAGGCATTCCTTCTCCTGGACGTCTCGTGGAGCAGCACGCCGTCTCGCACCCCGCGTGTGCACACCACCAGATTCAGATAGCCCCCGCTGATCATCGTGTCCTCGATCACCATCGCGCCGGCCAGGATGATGTCGGCGCGCTCCGCCTTCAGTCCGCGGATCCGACGGCGCTGGCGCGACGAGAGCGCCTCGAGGCGCTCCCGGATCGCGGTCACATCGGATTGCTGCAGCACGAGCCCATGCCGGTGCTTGCGTTCCCCCGGGTTCGCGCGCAGGTGGACGCTGGCCAGCGTGCGCACCGAGCCGCCCAGCCCCACCAGCGCCTCGCCGCGCTCGGAGGAGGGCAGCGCGGCGGCCAGGTGGGCCCGGATCTCTGCGCGCAGCGCGCGCAGCTCGCGCGGTGTCGGCGGATCGTGCTTGAGGAACAGCTCGGTGGTGCGCACCGCTCCCAGCGGCAAGCTCGCGGTCGAGATCACCCGGCCGTTGCGCACCCGGCTGAGCTGGAGACTCGCCCCCCCGAGGTCCGCTACCACGCCCTTGGCGAAGGACAGGCTCTCCAGCGCGGCCACCACCCCGAAGCGCGCCTCGTCGCGCCCACTGAGCACCTGCACCTCGATGCCCTCGCGGCGCCGCAGCGGATCGAGGAGCCGTTCCCGGTTGTGCGCGTCCCGTACCGCCGAGGTGGCGATGGCCACGATGCGCGGGCCCTGCTCGTGGGGGGAGTAGCGCTTGAAGAACCGGTGCACCGCGCGGAGCGTCTTGTCGATGGCCGCGCGGGGCAGGGTGCCAGGCGCGCCGCCGCCCAGGCGGGTGGGAACGCGCTCCTGGGCCAGGATGCGATAGCCGGAGGTCGGGCGGATCTGCGCCAGGAGGAACCTGACTGCGGCCGAGCCCAGATCGACGATGGCCACCAGGTCGGAACCGCTCCCCTCGGCTCGGTTTCCATTCATCCGTGACACGGGCTCAGCACCTCTCGTGCGTGCCGCCAAGCCCTGGTGACGTGGCGCCTGACCGCCCCTGCGGTCTGGTCAGTCGCGTGGCCGGTCTTGGGCAGCCCCGGGAAGGGGCCCTAAGGTTACCATGGGCCGGGCCGGGAGGCTCGGCTTACTTTGACCCGATATACCTTAGAATTCGAGGCTTTACGAACCACAATAGCTGCCCGGGCACAGACGGGCCTTCCCTCAGATTCACGAGCGCGGCGCCCCCTTTCTTGAAGGCGAAGCGGTCGTCGCCCTGGTGCATCCCGACCAGGTGGGCCAGGAGGCCGGAGAGGGTCGGCTCGTGCCCGACCAGGGCGACCGTCGAATCGGCGCGGAACTTCTTGAGCGTGGTGACCAGCAGGTCGACGTCGTCCTGCCCGAGGGCCGGCTCGATCCGCGGCGTCACCCGCTTGAAGGCCCGGGCAGCGATGTCAGCGGTCTCGCGCGCCCGGGTCAGCGGGCTCGTCAGCAGGACGTCGGGGCGCCCGGTGATGCGCGCCAGCCCGCGCGCGGCGAGCCGGAACCGCTGGCGGCCGCGCCGCGTCAGGGGCCGGTCGTGATCACGCACGCCGCCGGTTCCGTTTCGCACCGCGGGCGCGTGGCGGACGAGCAGGACCTTCATCGCATTCCGATTACCACGGTGTCGTCGCATTCTCCTAGGAATGTCGCGAGGCTCGTGCCGCCGGCCGGCGGCCGTGCTACCGTTTGCTCCGCCATGACACACCATCGCCTCGTCTTCGTGAGGCCACGTCGCGCCCCAGACCCGAGAAAGGACTCGTCCGATGGCCGATGCCGCGCTGCCCACCCGTGACCGCGTCGAAGGGTACTTCAAGGAGCTGAACAACTGGGGCCGCTGGGGCCACGACGACCAGCTCGGGACCGTGAACCTGATCACCCCGGCCAAGCAGGCCCAGGCCCAGCGGCTGATCAAGAAGGGCCGCACCGTCTCGCTGGCGCGCGACGTGATCCCGCGGCCCGTGTACATGTACCACATGACGTTTCCGTCCAAGCGCGAGCGCGTGGACGTGGTGCTCGATCGCTTCGACATGGTCTACCACGGGTTCTGGATCACCCATGTGGACGCCCTGTGCCACGTGGGCTGGGACGGAGAGCTGTACAACGGCCGTCCGTTCGCGGAGAGCCTGAGCACCGAGGGTGCGCTCTGGTGCCCGATCGATCCGATCTTCGAACGAGGCATCACCACTCGCGGCGTGTTCCTCGACATCGCGGCCGGGCGGAAGGAGGGCTACGTCACGGTGGGTCACCCGGTGACCCCGCGAGAGCTGGACGAGGCGGAGCGGCGCGCCGGCGTGAAGGTGGAGCCGGGCGACGTGGTGGTCGTGCGCAGCGGCGACGAGAAATTCCGGCAGGAGAACCCCGACTGGAAGCCGCGCATCTCCGAGCACCCGGGTCTGCATCTCTCCTGCCTCGAGTGGTTCCGCGCGAAGGACATCGCGGGCATCTCGTGGGACATGATGGACGAGCGCCCGAGCCGCTATCCGGGCTTCGGCATGTCCGTGCATCTGGCCATCCCATTCCTCGGCCTGGCCCTGATCGACAATTCGGATCCCGAGCGCCTCGCGAAGGCCTGCGCAGAGGAGGGACGCAACGAGTTTCTCTTCACCGCGACCCCGCTGCGCCTGGTCGGCGCCACAGGCGCGCCGGCGCACCCGCTCGCGATCTTCTGAAGGGCGCGCCTTGCGATCTTCTGAAGCGCACCGCGGTCATCATCCGGTCACTGCTCAAAGCCGGACCAGCGATTGACCACCCGAGGGTGAGTGTAACTGGCTGAAACTTAGCTCATTTATTCGTGGCACATGGCCTGCTCCCTTCTGGCGTCAACCAGAGAGGAGGCAGGCCCATGGTCAACCACGGGAAGACGTTCACCAGCGTAGCGGTCGCCGCGTATCTGCTGTGCTTCGGCGTGCTGGCCGGCATGGCCGTCGACCGGATACTCTACGACCGGCATCGCGAGGAAGTGCTCTCGCGCTACGACCACGCGGTAGCCGAGTGGCAGCAGCTCCGCATGTCCTTGGAGCGGGAGGAAGCGCAGCGGGCGCCCCGGGCGACCGGTTCGGTCCACTCGGAGCCCTGAGGCAACCGGCCCGGCGCACCCGCTCGGGACTGAACGTCCGAGCGGGGCGCCGACGGCGGGCGGCGCTCAGCCTTCGTAGACCTTCTTCAGCTCGCTTTCACCCCACTTCACCGCGTCCTCCGGGGACATACCCTGGACGGCCTTGGCGAAGATGTCGGTGATGATGTACTTGCTGTAGACCTCGGTGGCCTTGGCGTTCGAGGGCCCCGCGAACCCGATCATGCGCGAGCCACGCGCGGCGACGCGGAACGGCTTGAGCGCGTCGTCCACCGTGCTCCACATCGGGTTGTTCTCCCACATGGTGGTTGCGCCCACGCTGTAGCCGTTCTCGATGGCGAACCACTTGCCGAACGTGTCCTTGCCGTGCAGCCATTTCAGGAAGTCCTTGGCCGCCTTCTGGTTCTTCGAGTACTTCATCAGCCCGTGGGAGAAGGCGACGAAGTAGGGCGGGGTGGTGCCGTTGGGGCCGTCCGGGATCGCGAAGTGCGAGATGTCGTTGAACATCGGCTGGCCCGCTTCGTTCTTGACCTTGTCGGGATTGCGCTTGGCAAAGATGAAGATGGACGCGCCGTTCAGCGTGGCCGAGACCTCGTTGGCGTGGAAGGCGCGGTTGTTGTTGGTGTCGTCCCAGGCCAGCGCGCCTTCGTCGCAGGCATCCTTCCAGAAGCTCACCATCCACTTCACCGCCTCGACGGTGCCCTTCGAGTTGATGACGACCTTCTTGCCGCTCTGGTCGACCTCGGCGCCGCCGAACGACCACACGAGCGGGTAGGTCCAGGTGGGCGCGTCGCCGAACGTGTGGCCGAGGGTCTGGCCGACCGGCTTGCCCTTCTTCTTGAGCGCCATGCCGATCTTGCGGTATTCCTCGAGCGTCTTCGGCGGCTGGCTGGCCCCGACCTCCGCGAACCACGAGCGCCGGTAGGCGATCAGGCTGCCGCCGGTGCTGTAGGGCAGGGCCAGCCATTTCTTGCCGTCCCGTGCCGCCGCCTCGGAATGCGAGTAGTAACCGCCCTGCTCCTTGGCCTTCCACTCGCAGAGATCGCTGACGTCGGCCAGCCCGTTCTGGTAGAGATGCGGCCAGTTGTGCAGCATCATGATGATGTCCGGGCCGGAGCCCGACTGGATGGCCGCGGTGATGCGCGCCTGCAGGTCGTTGGCGTTGATGGTCTCGAGCGTGACCTTCACCTTCGATTGCTC
>DATFWA010000006.1:0-16103 GCA_035259825.1 Candidatus Methylomirabilota bacterium
ATGCGTCCGCCCCAGATCCACTTCACAACGTCCTCGAAGAGATAGATGAACCCGAACGTGAGGAGCACCTGGTCGAGCGGCGAGCGCACGTAGAGCGGGCGCAGCACCAGCCGTTCCATGACGGCGCCGATCACACCGACCGCGAGCGGCGCGACGACGAGGGCGAGCCAGAAGTTCCCGGTGGCCGCGATCGTGGCGAGGCCGGCGTAGGCGCCGAGCATGTAGAACGCCCCATGGGCGAGGTTGACCACGTCGAGCATACCGAAGATCAGCGTGAGGCCGACGGAGAGGAGGAAGAGCAAGACGCCGTACGACAGGCCATTCAGCGCCTGGCCGAAGAAGTCGGGAACGAACACCCGTCAAACCGAGGACCGTCCCGGCTTTGCCGGGACGGTTCCGAGCCGCAAAAGGGGGGATTGGGGGGCCGTTCGGCGGCCCCCCATTTTCATCAAGTCGGCAAGGTGCAGCCGGTGCCGGGATCGGTCACGTTGGCGATCTTGTCGATCGGCACGTTGTCGAGGCCGCCCGACACTTCCCTCACCTCACGCACGTAGATGAACGGCTGGATGACGTTGTGCGTCTTGGGGTCGAAGCGGAAGTGACCCCGTGGGCTGTCGAACTCGACCCGGGCGATCGCGTCGACCAGCTTGTCCTTGTCCTTGGTGTTGCCGTTCACGGCCCGGAGCGCGCGGACGATGACCTCGGCCGTGTCGTAACCCTGGCAGGCGAAGCCGTCCGGCGTCTTGTTGGCGAACTTCGCCTTGAAGTCGGCGACGAACTTCCGATTGGTCGGATTGTCGAGCTGCGGCGTATAGAAGTGACCCGTGATGACACCGAGCGCCGACTTGCCCTGCGCCGGCAGCACGTCGGGCTCGGTGAGGAAGCCGGCGCCGGTGAGCTTGATCGACTGCTTCAGTCCGAAGTCGTCGTACTGCTTCACGAAGTTCACAGCGTCGGTGCCGGAGAAGAACGCGTAGACGGCCTTGGCGCCGGACTGTTTGATCTTGGTCAGGTACGGCGCGTAGTCGGTCTCGCCGAGCTTCGGATAGTCTTCACCGACCAGCTTGCCGCCGGCCGGCACGAACGTCTCCTTGAAGGCGCCGAGCTGATCCTTGCCGGCCTGGTAGTTCGGCGCCGCGATGAACACGTCCTTGGCCACGTTCTTGGCCACCCACTCGCCCATCGGCTGGTTCGGCTGCCAGTTCGAGAACGAGGTGCGGAAGATCCACCTCGAGCACCGCTCGCGGCTGATCGCGTCCGCGCCCGCGTTGGAGACGATCAGGATGGTCTTGCTGTTGTGCACCTTGTCCCGCATGCCCATCAGGATGCCGCTGTGCACCGGTCCAGTGAGGATGTCCACCTTGTCGGAGTCGATGAGCTTCTCGGTCTTGCGGATGCCCACCGGCGGCTGCATCTCGTCGTCTTCCTTGATCATCTCGATCTTGCGTCCGGCCACCGTCCAGTTCTCCCGGGCGAACACCAGCTCCATACCCTGGGTGATGGACTCGCCAAGCACCGCGTAGACGCCCGAGTACGGCAGCACGAGGCCGATCTTGACCGGACCCGACTGCGCAGCGGCGCGCCGCACCCACGGCCCCATCGCCGCCCCGGCGGCCGCGAATCCGGCCGTCCCGATGAACTTCCGCCGCGTGACTTGCTCCATCGTGGTGTTCCTCCTGAGCTTTTCGACGGGTCGTCGTCGACGCCGAAGCCCTACAAATCTACACGAAATGCGTCGATTTGATAACGAACGGCCGGCCGCGCCGGTTTCACGCGGCCAGCAGGGAGATCACGTAGTTGCCGCTGCCCGACGAGGGCCCGTAGGCGTGCACGGTGGGCACGAACCGCTGCCGCGATTCCATGACCACCCCGAGCAGCATCGCCAGGTGCCGGCCGCCCATCTCGGCCTGGGTGGTCGAGGTGAACTCGGGCAGCCACGCCCACAGCTTCTCGAATTCGCCATCGGCCAGCAGCCGGGCGAAGCGATGGTCGAGCTCCTGGTCCGCGGGCAGCGGCATCCGATCGGGACCGCGCACGAGCTTGTGCGAGACGCTGCCGCTCGCCACGAAGCCCACGCGCTTGCCGCTCTCCGCCGCGACCCGGGCCACCAGGCGGCCCCACTCGTAGGCCTCGTTGAGATCCGCGGACAGGCAGACCGACACCGGGACGATCGGCGTGCGCTGGGCCCGGTCCAGGTAGCAGACCATCGGCATCACCGTCCCGTAGTCGAGCGGATAGTGGACGTCGTTGGCGAGCACGCACTGCTGCCCGGCCGCTTTCCCACTGGCGATGAGGCGGGCGGCCAGGTCGTAGTCGCCGGGATAGTCGTAGCCCACCCCGTGGATGATCTCGGGCGCCTCCTGGGCGGTGAGCACGCCGCGATGCCGCGGGGTCCCGTCCACCACGGTGGGAAACGTGGTGATCAGGTGGCACGAGTTGATCACGGTCACGTCGAGCTTCGCCCGCTCCACCACCTCGCCCTGGGCCACGAGCCCTTCACGGACAGGCCGGAAGGCCTCCGAAGCGAGCTTGCCCTCGAAGGCCGCTTCCAGCGTGCAGTAGCGCGGAGTGTGGACGGTCAGGAACGCGCCGGCGAGTGGGCTCATGGCTCTGGCACCCACGCCACCGCGTCGATCTCGACGTTCACGCCCTTGCGGGGCGGAGCGGCTTCGACTGTGGTGCGGGCCGGCTGGGCGCCCTGGAAGTATTCCTTGAAGACGCGGTTGAAGACGGCGAAGTCGTCCATGTTGCGCAGATACACGCCGACCCGCACCACGTTGGCGATCGAGGTGCCGCCGGCTTCGAGCACCGCGCGGACGTTGTCGAGGGTCACCCGCGTCTGCTCGGCGATGTCGTCGGACACGATGCTCTTGGTGACGGGGTCGAGCGGGCCCTGGCCGGAGACGAACAGAAAGCCGCCGCACTTGACGCCCTGGGCGATGGGCGACTCGGTCCCCTCGGAGAATCCGGTCTTGGGCGCCGACTTCGTGAACACCACCTCTGGCTTCATGGACGAGACTCTCCTTTGAGGCGAGCGACGATGCGCGCCGGAATGGGCCGGGCCGCCAGCGCTCCGTCCGCGGTCTCCGGCCGCGCCACCCAGGCGCGGACCTCGAAGCCACTCGCACAGTGCCGCTGGCCCACGGACACCTCGTGCTCGACCCGAAACGTCTTCTCGCGCACCTCGCTCACCATGGTCTGGATCCGCACCTGGTCCCCGTAGCGTACCGGAGACGCGAAGCGAGCGCCCGACTCCACGATCGGCACGCCCACGATCCGCTCGGCCGGGAACATCTCGGTCCAGGGCAGCCCGAGCGACTCGAAGAGCGCCTCCGTCCCGAGATCGAACCACTCGAAGAATCGCGGATAGAACACGATGCCGGCCGGGTCCGACTCGCTCCACCGTACCTTCACGGTGAGCGCGTTACTGACCATCGACCAGGTGGCGCAGCCGATAGCGCTGCAGCTTTCCGGTGTCGGTGCGCGGAAGCTCAGCCACGATCCTGATCTCCCGCGGCCGCTGGTGTGGCGCGAGCGCGCCCTCCAGGAACCGCTGCAGGTCCGCCCGCAGGGCTTCCGGCTCCATCGTCGCGTCGCGGGCCACGACGAACACGAACGGCTTGATCAGTCCGCCGGGCTCCGCCGCCCCCACCACTCCGGATTCGAGCACGCCTGGGTGCCGGAGCAGGACCGATTCTACATCGGCCGGCACCACCCACTGCCCCGCCACCTTGAAGAAGTCGTCCTCCCGCCCGCAATGCACGTGGGCGCCGTCCGGCTCGCGGCGGTACACGTCGCCGGTGCGAAACCAGTCGCCCACGAAGGTCCGGCGGGACTGGTCGAGCCGCTTCCAGTACTGAGCGGCCTGCGACGGCGTGCGGATCCAGAGCACGCCCTCCTCCCCGTCGGCCACCGGTCGTCCGTCGGCGTCCACCACGCGCGCCTCGGTGCCGGGCACCGGCACGCCCGAGGAGCCGGGGCGGCTCTGCCCGAGCCGGTTCGAGAGCACCATGAAGATGGTCTCGGTCGCGCCGATGCCGTCGAGGATCTCGACCCCGAATCGCGCGCGCCACGCCTCGTAGATCTCCGCGGGCAGCCGCTCCCCGGCCGAGACGCACGCGCGCGCGGTGGCCAAGGCATCCGGCGGCAGATCCGCGCGGAGGAGCCGCGCATACATGGTGGGCACCGAGAAGAACAGCGTGGGCCGGAACTCGCGCATCACTCGGGCCACCCCGGCCGGATCGGGCCAGACCGGATCGAGGTACGCGGCCGCGCGTGCGAACAGCGGGATCAGGAGCGCGTTGCCCAGCGCGTAGGCGAAGAACAATCGCGAGGTGGAGAAGATCCGGTCCGCGGAGGTGACGCCCAGCACGTCGCTCCCGTAGTGACGGCACGCGGGAAGCGTGCGGTGGCAGTGAACCGCCGCCTTGGGGGAGCCGGTGGTCCCGGAAGTGTAGAGCCAGAATGCCATCGCGTCGGAACCGACGGGCTCCGGCGGGACGCGCGCCGACGGCGTGTCGGCCACGAGCGAGTCGAAGTCACGCACGGGCGCGGCCACTGCGCCCGTGTCGATGTCGCCCGTTGGCTGGGTCACGAGCACCTTGGGCCGGCAATCGTCCAGCACGGTGCCAAGCGCGGCGGGCGCGAGCCGGGTGTTGATCGGCACCGCCACCGCGCCCAGCTTCAGCGCCGCGAAGAACGTGGCGGCCCACGCCGGCCCGTCGGGGAGCCGGATGGCCACGCGGTGCTCGGGCTCGACGCCCAGGGCCCGGAGCCCGTGGGCGGCTCGATCGGTCAAGCGCTGCAGCGCCGCGTAGCTGATCGCGCCGGACGGCGTGACGAGCGCGGCGCGCTCGCCGTATCCCTCCTCGACGGGCTCGTCGATGAACAGGGCAGCCGCGTTGTCCATCGCGGACGCGCTCAGGGCTGACCGCTTCGCTTGCTGCGCGGGATCGAGAAACCGGCGGCCTCGATGCGGTCGGTGATGCCGTGGAACTTGTGCCGTCCGTCGGTGTGCGCCGTCCAGACCGACTGGAGGTCGTCAAAGCCCGACAGGTAGCGCAGCCCGCAGTCGGCGGGCTCGGCCATCTGCATCTCGCCCGCGAGGAAGCGCCGGTGACCCTCCGCGGGATCGATCCAGAAGCCCTCGGAGGCCTCGCCGCCGAGCAGTCGGGGCTCCTGCCCCGCCGGCACCGGCGCCAGGAAGAAGCGCGCGGTGAAGCGGATCGGGCTCGAGGGAGGCGTGATGAAGTGCGACAGATAACGGAAGGGCGCGAGGTCGAGGAGCCAGCTCTCGCGCGCGAGGAGGGCGTGGAACGGCGCCTCCTCGGCGACCAGCGCGTGGCGCAGGCTCTCGACCCGCTCGCGCACCACCGGATCGCTCGTGTCCACTGGCCGGCCACGCTCGTCACAGCCAACCAACAGCCCGGTCTCCTCGACCAGCTCCCGAGCCGCGGTCACCCAGAAGGCAAGCGGCGGTAGGCCGTCGGACGCCGGGAACGACCGGAGGGCTTCGGTCATGGAGACACCCCGACAGCATCGGAGGGCGTCATCGCTGGCGTCCATCGCCTCCACCTTGCCGCCCGGAAAGGCGTAGAAGCCCCCGAGGAAGCGCATGCTCTTCTGACGCCGGATCATGTAGACCTCGACCGGGCAGGCCGTGGCCGGGCGGACGAGCAGGACGGAGGCGGCGGGCCGTGGCGTCGCCGGCGTGGCTGGCGCGGCCGGCTCGACGGTCACGCGGGAGGTACGCGGGAGCGAGTCAGGCCGGCGAGTTGCTCGAGGAGCGCTTCGGCGGACACCGGCTTGGCGATCACCCGGTCCACGAACTGCATCGACTCGTGGGCGGAGACGCCCTCTCCCCAGCCGGTGAGGATGAACACCGCGGTTGCCGACGAGCGGGTCTTGATGCGCTCGGCGACCTCCCAGCCGTTCATCCTGGGCATGCCGAGGTCGGTGATGACCACGTCGTGCGCCGCGGGATCGAACACCGCCAGCGCCTCCTCGCCATTGGCCGCAGTGGTGATGGCGTGGCCCTCGCTGCGCAGGACGTCGGAGAGCACCGTCAGCAGACGCGGGTCGTCGTCGACCAGCAGCACCCGGGCCGCCTGCTCGGGCGGCGGGGCCTGGCGGTCGGCCGGTCCCTCGGAGGCCGGGATGATCTGGAATCGGCTCGCGTGTAGGCGCAGCCGCACGGTGGTGCCCTTGCCGACCTCGCTGTCGATGGCCACGGAGCCGCCGTGCCGCTCGAGGATGTCGTACACGTGGGCCAGGCCCTGGCCGGACTGCAGCCCGCGCGCGTGCTCGGCTAGTCGCCGCCGCATCTCCTCCGACATGCCGATCCCGGAGTCGCGCACCTCCACCACCACCCAGCCCGAGGCCTCCGAGGCGGCGCGGATGGCCAGAGAACCCCCGCGTGGCATCGCGTCGACCGCGTTGTTGATGAGCCGCACGAGGGCGTCGCGCAGCTCGAAGGCGTTGCCCTCCACCGGGGGCAGCGCCTCCATGTCCTGGGTGACCGCGATGACGGTGCCCTTGCGCTCCGCCTCGTCGCGCCACCGGGGAGCCGTCAGCTCTAGCGCCTCCGCGATGACCGCGGGCAGTCCCACCGGACCGAAGGCGACTTGCGGCTGGCGCGAGACGAACTCCTGCAGCTTGCGAACCGTCGCCGAGGCCTCGAGGGCCACGTCGCGGATCACCATGAGGCGGCGCCGGGCCGCCTCGGACTCGCTCTCGCGCAGCATCAACTCGGTGTAGGCGAGGATCGCGGCGAGCGAGTTGTTGAAGTTGTGTGCGAGGCCGCCGACCGTCTCGCCGAGCGCGCGCAGGTCCTCGTTGCGGGAGAGCCCGCGCGGGCTCTCGGCGAGGCGGCGGCCCAGGTCGCGCGCCCAGCTCCGCATGGACAGGACCGAGCGGTCCATCTCGACCTTGGTGCGGCGGATCTGGCGGGAGATGTCGCGGATCTCCTCGTGATCCGCAAAGAGCAGGGCGTCCGGCGCGGTTGCGCCCGCGTCGCGTCGCATCCATCGCCCCACCTGCTCCCGGACGCGCTTGATCATGGGGAGAGGCGCGCTACAGGTTCACCAACTGGGCCACGCGCTCGCGGTGATGGGTCGCGTCGCCGAAGGTGAACTCGGAGCCCTTGGCGCGCTTGAAGTAGAGGTGCAGGTCGTGCTCCCAGGTGAAGCCGATGCCGCCGTGCAGCTGGATGCCCGCCGCGGAGACGCGGCGGAAGGCGTCGGAGACGTAGGCCTTCGCCATGCTCACGGCGAGCGGCGCCTCCGGCGAGTTCTCGTCGAGCGCCCACGCCGCGTAGTAGGTGATGGACTTGCTGTTCTCCACGTCCACCAGCATGTCGGCGGCGCGGTGCTTCACGCCCTGGTAAGAGCCGATCGGCCGGCCGAACGCCTGCCGGATCTTCGCGTACTCGACCGTCATGTCGAGCACCTTCTGGGCTCCGCCGCACATCTCCGCGCAGAGCGCGACGGTGGCGCGGTCGAGCACGCGGCTGAGCGGCGCCCAGCCGCTGCCCGCGGCGCCGAGCAGCGCGTCGCCGCCCACCGCGACGTCGGAGCAGGTGACCTCGCACAGCTTGCGGGTCTGGTCCATGGTGGGCAGCAGCGCGATCTCGAGTCCCTTCGTTCCCTTCGGGAGCAGGAAGAGCGAGACGCCGTCGGCGCCCGCGCCGGGGCGCGTCCGCGCCGCCACGACGAGCGCGTCGGCGGTATGGGCGTCGTGCACGAAGAGCTTGGTGCCGGACAGCGTGTAGCGGCCGCCCTTCTCCACCGCGGTGAGGGCGATTCCCGCGGGCCCCAGCTGCGCGCTCGGCTCCATCCAGGCCAGAGCGACGCGCTTGTCGCCGGCCGAGATCCGCGGCAGCCATTCCTTCTTCTGGGCCTCGCTGCCCGCCTCGAGGACGGCGAGGCCGCCCAGGAGAACCGAGGAGAAGTACGGCCCCGGCACCACCGCACGGCCCATCTCCTCCATGAGCACGACGAGATCGACCAGCCCCAGGCCCGTGCCGTCATAGGACTCGGGATAGATCAGCCCGAGCCAGCCCTGCTCGGCGATCTTCATCCACAGGTCGGGACTGATGCCTTCCGGCGTCTCCATGAGGCGCCGGACCGTGTCCGAGCCGCACTCGTTCTCGAAGAACTTGCGGGCGGTGTTGCGCAGCAGCTCCTGCTCGTCGTTGAAGCCGAAGTTCATGGCTTAGCCTTTCGGGAGGCCGAGCACGCGCTCGCCGATGATGTTGCGCTGGATCTCGGTAGTGCCGCCCTCGATCGAATTGGCGCGCGAGCGCAGGAACGTGTGCTGCCAGAGCCCGTCCGCCACCGCCCACTCGCTGCCGTGGGTGAGCTGGCTGAACGGCCCCTCGATCTCCATGGCCAGCTCCTGCAGCCGCTGGTGGCCCTCGACCCACATCATCTTGCCCGCGGACGCCTCGGGCCCCGGCAGCTCTCCCTTGAGCAGCTTGGTGATGGCGCGGGCGCCCGTGTACTTGAAGACCTCGGTGTCGATCCACATCTGGGCCAGCTTCTGCCGCATCACCGGGTCCTGGGTGACCGGGACGCCGTTCTTCTTGGTGGCGCGCGCCAGGTCCACGAGGCTGTCCAGCGCGATGCGCAACCGCACCTGAAGGCCGAAGCCCAGGGCCAGCCGCTCGTACATCAGGGTGGTGAGCCCGACCGCCCAGCCGTTGTGCAGCCCGCCCAGGATCTGCGACTCGTGGATCCGTACGTTGTCGAAGTAGACCTCGTTGAACTCGGCGTCACCCGTCAACTGCTTGAGCGGCTTCACGGTGACGCCGGGGCTCTTCATGTCGAGGAGGAAGTAGGTGATGCCCTTGTGCTTCGGCGCGCTCGGATCGGTGCGGGCCAGTAGCATCATCCAATCCGCGATGTGGGCGAGCGACGTCCAGACCTTCTGGCCGTTGACCACGTAGTGGTCGCCGTCCTTCTCGGCGCGGGTCTGGAGCGACGCCAGGTCCGAGCCTGCGTTGGGCTCGGAGTAGCCCTGGCACCAGATCTCCTCGCACGAGAGCATCTTGGGCGGATAGCGCTTCTTCTGCTCGTCGGTGCCGTAGGCGATGATGGTGGGCCCGGCCATGCCGATGGCCAGGATGTTCAGCACCGGCGGCGCCTTGGCCAGCGCCATCTCCTGCTGGAGGATCATCTCCTCCATGAAGGTGAGCCCGCGCCCGCCCGACTCCTTCGGCCACGTGAGACCGACGAAACCGGCCTCGTACATCCTCCGCTGCCATTGCCGTAGCAGGTCGTAGGCCTCGGGGCGCGGGATGTCCGAGCCGCGCTGCAGGCGCGCGACCCAGTCCTGCTGCACGTTCCGGCCGAGCCACGCACGCACCTCGTCGCGGAAGGATTCCTGCTCTGGGGTCAGCGTGAAGTCCATATTGCTCTCCCGCGCTCGCGGCCCACGCTCGGGTGGGTTTCGGTGAGGTTGACCGGGACGGTGCTGAACGAAGATTCAGTTGCCATGATACGAGCCCGCGTCGGAAAGTGTCAAGCATCGCGGTGCGGTATACTCGCGGCGTCCATGGCCCCCGGGATCTCGCTGCCCCGCCTCAAGAGTCACATCGAGACGCTGGCGACCTACGGTCGAAATCCCGACGGCCGCGGCATCACTCGCTCCTGCTGGAGTCCGGCCCACGAGGAGGCGCGCGCCTGGCTCGTGAGCAAGATGAAGGAGGCCGGGCTCGAGACGCGCATCGACCCGGCCGGCAACACCTTCGGCGTGCTGCCGGGCGAGGGGGCCGCGGTGCTGACCGGCTCGCACATCGACACGGTGCCGGAGGGTGGGCCGCTCGACGGCGCGCTGGGCGTGCTGGCCGGGCTCGAATGCCTGCAGACCATACGGGAAGCGGGCCTGCCGGTGCGACGCCCGCTCGCGGTGGTGGCGTGGAGCGACGAGGAAGGCCGCTACGGCAGCCTCTTCGGCTCGCGCGCCTTCACCGGCAAGCTCGATCCCAAGGTGATCCCCACCCTGCGCGCGCTCGACGGCGAGAGCCTCGTCGACGCGATGGCGCGCGCCGGCTACGAGGCGGCGCGCGCCCCGGATGCGCGCTGCGACCCGCGGGCGCTCCACGCCTACATCGAGCTGCACATCGAGCAGGGCCCGCACCTCGAGGCGGCGCGTCTGCCGATCGGCCTCGTGGAGGGCATCGTGGGGATCCGGCGCAACCGGCTGACTTTCGTGGGCGAGGCCGATCACGCGGGCACCACGCCGATGGCCTGGCGCAAGGACGCGTTCCTGGCCGCGTGCGAGTACGCGCTCAAGGCCCGCGAGCACATCGTCAAGAAGGGCAGCGGGCGGAGCGTGACCAACTTCGGGCGCATCGAGCTGGCCCCCGGCGTCTCCAACATCGTGCCGGCGCGGGCGGTGCTGATGCAGGAGATGCGGGAGCTGGACGGCCGGATCCTCGCGCGTCTCGACCGCGAGTGCGTCGCCCTCGCGCGCACGGTGGCGCGCCGGCGCGGGCTTCGCGTGGTGGTGGACACGCTCTCGCGCACCGAGCCGGCGCGGTGCGCGTTGCGGGTCATGGAGGCGGTCCAGGCCTCGTGCGAGAAGCTGCGGCTCGCCTACAAGCGGATGCCGTCGGGGGCCGGCCACGACGCCCAGAACCTGGCCTCGGTGACCGCCTCGGGCATGCTGTTCATCCCCTCGCGCGGCGGACGCAGCCATCGGCCGGATGAGATGAGCGACTGGAAGGCGATCGGGCGCGGCACCAACGCGCTGCTCCACACGCTGCTGCATCTGGCCGGGTGAAGTGGCGGCCCGACGGGCCGTTTGGAGCTCGCATGTGAAAGTTTCCACTTGGCAATCGGCGGCGGGATCAAGTACACTCCGCCTGATTCCAGAGCCATAACTTTCAAGAGGATGCTGTGCCCACGATAGTGCATCTGCTGCTCGCTCTGGTCCTGACCGTTTTCCTGGCCGCCCAGGCCAGCTCGCTCGTGTTCGTGGTTCGATCGCGCCGCGCGGTCTCGGCCCGGAGCGCGCGCCACTTCACCGACCTGCTCTGGACCTCCATCCCGGTGCTCCTCGTGCTCTTCCTGGCCGCCCGCAGCTGGATGGCGGTGATCGACGTTCAACCGCCCGCCGTGGCCGCGACCGGGATCTCGGCCCCGTCGTCGGCGGCGGCTCCGCGCTAGAGGAACCCACACGACACCATGACTGAGCCCGTCCGCCCCTTCCGGAAGCGTTTCGACTGGACGCTCGTCTGCCTGCTGGTCGGAGTCCTCCTCCTGGCCAGCTCGTGCAGCTGGGTGGGCTGGAACTGGGACACTCCGATGAGCACGGTGATGCCGAAGTCGGACTTCGGCAAGGTGACCCACGACATCTTCATGCTGATCTCGTGGTGGACGCTGGGCATCTTCATCGCGGTGGAGTTCGGCCTGCTCTGGGTGTGCTGGCGCTACCGCGATCGCCCCGGGGCGCCGATCCCGAAGCAGGTGCACGGCCACACCGCCCTCGAGGTCAGCTGGACCATCGCCTTCGCGGTGATCCTGCTCATCTTCGCGATCCCCACGATCCGGGTGATCTTCAAGACCCAGGAGGCTCCCGCGGCCACCGCGCTGCGGGTCGAGGTCTTCGGCAAGCAGTGGTGGTGGGAGTTCCGCTACCCGCAACTGAAAATCACCACCGCCAACGAGCTGCACCTGCCCAAGGGCCAGACCGCGACCTTCCTCCTCAACGCCCCGGACGTCATCCACTCGTTCTGGATGCCGCAGCTCGGCGGCAAGCGGGACGTGGTGCCGCATCGGATCAACCACATCACGCTCACCCCCGAGGTGACCGGCGACTATCCCGGCCAGTGCGCCGAGTACTGCGGCGTGTCGCACGCCAACATGCGGTTCCGGGTCATCATCCACGAGGCGGCCGACTTCGAGAAGTGGGTGAAGAACCAGCAGGGGCCGCCTGTCGAGTCCACCGACCCGCTCGCGCAGCAGGGCAAGACGATCTTTACGCAGTCGACCTGCGTGGGCTGCCACACCATCAACGGGCTCTCCGCCGGGCACATCGGGCCCGACCTCACCCACTTCGCGAGCCGGAAGCGGTTCGCCGGGTCGCTGATGGAGTCGACCCCGGAGAACCTGGCCAAGTGGGTCGAGAATCCCGATCACATGAAACCCGGCGCCCTGATGCCGAATCTCGGAATGACGAGCGAGCAGAGCAAGGCGTTGGCCGCCTATCTCCTCAGCCTGAAATAAGGGGACCTCCATGGCCACTCAGGCCGCATTCATGCCGGGCTCGAAGGTCGCAACCGAGACCTTCTGGGGAACCGTCTGGTCGTGGCTCACCACGGTGGACCACAAGCGGATCGGGATCCTCTACGGCACGTCCGCCTTCATCTTCTTCCTGGTCGGCGGCATCGAGGCGCTGATCATGCGCGTGCAGCTCGCCCGGCCAGACAACACCCTGGTGAGCGCGGAGCGGTTCAACGAGCTGTTCACGATGCACGGCACCACCATGATCTTCCTGGCCGTGATGCCGTTGAGCGCGGCCTTCTTCAACTACATGATCCCGCTGATGATCGGCGCGCGGGACGTGGCCTTCCCTCGCCTGAACGCGCTGTCGTACTGGATCTTCCTCTCCGGGGCCCTGTTCCTGAACTCGAGCTGGCTCTTCGGCCTGGCACCGGACGGCGGGTGGTTCGGCTACGCCAACCTCACGACCTCGCAGTTCTCCCCGCGGCACACCATCGACTTCTGGATGCTCGGCCTGCAGATCCTCGGGGTTTCGTCCATGCTCGCCGGCTTCAACTTCCTGGTCACGATCATCAACATGCGGGCGCCCGGCATGACCCTGATGCGGATGCCGGTGTTCGTGTGGATGAGCTTCGTGACCCAGTTCCTCCTCGTCCTCGCCTTCCCCGCGATCACGGTCGCTCTGATCCTCCTGATGTTCGACCGCTTCTTCGGCACCCTGTTCTACGCGCCGGCCGCCGGGGCCGATCCGCTGCTCTGGCAGCACCTCTTCTGGATCTTCGGCCACCCAGAAGTCTACATCCTGATCCTGCCCGCGATGGGCATCGTCTCAGAGGTCCTGCCCACCTTCGCGCGCAAGCCGCTCTTCGGCGCGCCGGTGGTCATCTACTCGGGCATCACCATCGGCTTCTTCGGCTTCGGGGTGTGGAGCCACCACATGTTCTCGGTGGGTATGGGCCCGGTCGCCGACTCGGCCTTCTCCATCGCCACCATGCTGATCGCGGTGCCGACCGGCGTGAAGATCCTGAACTGGATCGGCACCCTCTGGGGCGGCAGTATCCGCTTCCGGACCCCGCTCTACTTCGCGCTCGGCTTCATCGCGATGTTCACGATGGGCGGCCTCTCCGGCGTCATGCACGCCTCGCCGCCGGTGGACCTGCAGCAGACCGACAGCTACTTCGTGGTGGCCCACTTCCACTACGTGCTGTTCGGCGGCTCGATCTTCGGGCTCTTCGGCGGCATCTACTACTGGTGGCCGAAGATCAACGGCAAGCTGCTCGACGAGCGTCTGGGCCTCTGGCACTTCTGGCTCATGATGATCGGCTTCAACGTGACGTTCTTCCCGCAGCACTATCTCGGGCTGATCGGGATGCCCCGGCGCATCTACACCTACGCGCCAGATCTCGGCTGGAACTTCTGGAACATGATCTCGACGATCGGAGCGTTCCTCATCGCGGTGTCGCTGCTGTTCTTCATTGCCAACGTCTGGCGGACCATGCGGAGCGGGAAGATCGCGGGCAACGACCCGTGGGACGCCCGGACCCTGGAGTGGGCGATCCCATCGCCGCCTCCGGTCTACAACTTCGCGCGCGTGCCCCACGTCCACGACCGCGACGACTTCTGGCTCGAGAAGCACGGCGACGGGCACGGCGGCGCGCCCCGGCCCAAGCCGACGCCGGTGACCGCGGCCGAGATCGCGTCGATCCACATGCCGTCGCCCTCCTTCTGGCCGCTGCTGCTAGCCCTCGCGATGGCGGTCATGATCTCAGGCCTGATGATCAGCATGTACCAGGTGATCGTGGGCGGCCTGCTCACGCTCTACCTCATGTACAAGTTCGCCATGGAGCTGCACCGCCCCGCCGAGGGGCACGGACACTAGGAGAGCCCCCGTGGCCGATCACGCCGCCGCCGTCCACGCCGTTCACGACCCGAACATCGGCAACACCGGGCTCGACAACCGCAAGATGGGGATGTGGGCCTTCCTCGGCTCGGACTGCATGTTCTTCGGGTCGCTGATCGGCACCTATCTGGCCTACAAGGGCAAGTCGCTCTCGGGGCCGGGACCGCACGATGTTTTCGACATCCCGCTCACCTCCTACAGCGCGGCCCTGCTCCTCGCCTCGTCCCTGACCATGGTGCTGGCCCTGGCCAATCTCCAGCAAAACCGGGTCAAGTCGGCGGCTCGCTGGCTTCTGGTGACCGCGCTGCTCGGGCTGCACTTCGTGCTGAACCAGGTCTACGAGTTCACCACCTTCGTGCTCCACCACGACCTCAAGCTCTCGACCAACCTCTTCGGATCGAGCTTCTTCGTGCTGACCGGCTTCCACGGGGCGCACGTCACCGGCGGCGTCATCTGGCTGCTGATCCTGGTCGGGCTGGCTTGGCGCCGGCAACTCGACGCCCGTGACTACACCAAGGTCGAGATCGCGGGCCTGTACTGGCACTTCGTCGACATCGTGTGGATCGCGATCTTCACCGTCATCTACCTGATCCCCTAGGGAGCGGCGACATGGCCGATCAGCACGCTGTTGCCGCGACGCACGAGGGAGGCGGGCACGCGACCGTCCGGACGTACGTCAACGTGGCGATCGTGCTGGCGATCATCACCGCGGTCGAGGTGGCCACGCTCTACGTGCCGGGCATTCCGAACTTCTTGCTGGTGTCGAGCCTGCTCGTGATGTCGGCGATCAAGTTCTTCCTGGTCGTGGGCTTTTTCATGCACCTCCGCTACGACCATCCGATCCTCCGGGCGCTCTTCGTGGGCCCGCTGATCATCGCCATCGCCATCATCATCGCGGTCATGGCGCTCTTCAGCGCCTTCCTGCTGCTGCCCCGTCCCCACTAGCCATGGCGCACGTAGTACCGGGACCCGCGGGGCCGCCGCCCCTCGGGCCCGATGGCTTCGACTGGACCGCCTGGCAGGCCGATCCGGTCGTGGTCGGTGGGCTGGTGGCGCTCGGCGCCGCCTACGTCGCGGCGACGTTGTGGCGCCGCCGTCTCGACCCCCGTGCCGGCGTGGAGCCACTCCGAGTCGCCTCGTTCGCGGGCGCCCTCGGCGTGCTCTTCGTGGCCCTCACCGGCCCCATCCACGATTTGTCGGACTACTACCTGTTCAGCGCGCACATGGTGCAGCACATGCTGCTGGTCTTCGCCATGCCGCCGCTGCTGCTCTACGGCACGCCCGGCTGGATGGTGCGCCCGCTCCTTTCGGATGCCCGTCTCCGCTCGCTCGGGCGCGCGCTCACGAAGCCGGCCGGCGCGTTCGCGACGTTCAACATCATCCTAGTGGTCTGGCACCTGCCTCCGGTCTACAACCTCGCCATGGACCAGCATCAGGTCCACATCGTGGGGCATCTCTTGATGATGGCTGGCTCGGTGATCCTCTGGTGGCCCGTGCTCTCGCCGGTGAGCGAGCTGCCGCGCGCGCCCTATCCGATCCAGCTGCTGTACCTGTTCGTGGTCGGGCTGCCTATGGTCATGGTAGCGATCTTCATCTCTATGGCCGACGGCCTCCTGTATCCGTACTACTCGGCCTCGCCGCGGATCTGGCCGTGGCTCACCCCGCACGCCGACCAGCACCTGGGCGGGCTGATCATGTGGATCCCCGGCGGCCTGGTGTTCCTGCTCGCGGTCTCGGTGATCTTCTTCCGCTGGCAGGGCGCCGGCGGAGACGATCTGGCCCTGCGAGACGCCGAGGGTGAGCCGAGCGGCTATCGCGGGAAGGAGGCGTCCGGTTGACCGCCCCTCACCTCGCGTTCGCCGCAATGGTGGCGGTC
Organism: Candidatus Methylomirabilota bacterium; assembly: GCA_035259825.1. Taxonomy (GTDB): domain Bacteria; phylum Methylomirabilota; class Methylomirabilia; order Rokubacteriales; family CSP1-6; genus CAMLFJ01. The sequence goes on from DATFWA010000006.1 coordinate 16,001, forward strand.
TTCGTCCTGATGACGCTCGGCAACGTGGTGAGCGCCACCGGCTCCGGCCTCGCCTGCCCCGACTGGCCGCTCTGCCACGGCTCGGTGATCCCTCCGCTGCGGG
>DATFWA010000007.1:0-4249 GCA_035259825.1 Candidatus Methylomirabilota bacterium
GCCGATGTCCGGGGTGCCGGCCATCAGCGAGATCGTGCCGTCCTCGTTCACGGTGAGCGACACCGACGTCTCGCCGCCGATGTTGAACCAGAAGCCGGAGGCCACCCCGCGGCCCTGCCACTTCCGCAGCGGGGTGTTCCAATGCTCGGTCTTCTTGATCGAGTTGAGCGTCTCCTCGAGACCGATCGGTCCGAACTTCGGGCCGTAAGCGGCCTTGGTGCCCTCGCGGGCTGCGTTCATCATGCGCATCTCGATCGGGTCGAGGCGCAGCTTCTTGGCGATCTCGTCCACCACGCTCTCGACGGCGTACTCCGAGATCGGCGCGCCGGGAGCCCGGTACGCGGCCACCTTCGGCCGGTTCGAGACCACGTCGTAGCCGATCACGTGTACGTTCTCGATCTCGTACGGGGCGTACGCGCACATGGTGCCGGGCTGCACCGGCGAGCCCTGGAAGGCGCCCGCCTGGTACTTCAGCTCGGCGAAGCCGGCCACGAACTTGCCGTCCTTCGTCGCGCCCATTTTCACCCGCACCGTCGCGCCCGAGGTCGGCCCCGAGGCCTTGAAGACCTCCTCGCGCGACATGACCATCTTCACCGGCCGCTTGGCCTTCCGGGACAGCGCGATGGCGAGCGGCTCGAGGTACACGACGGTCTTGCCCCCGAAGCCGCCGCCGATCTCGGTGGCGGTGACCCGCACCTTGCCCATGTCGAGCCCGAGCAGGCGCGCGCAGTGGGCGCGCACGATGAAGTGGCCCTGGGTGGTGGTCCACAACTCGACCGAGCCGTCCTCGGACGCGGTGGCCAGCGCGGCGTGCGGCTCGATGTAGCCCTGGTGCACCGGCGCGGTCTTGAACTCCCGCTCCACCACGAGGTCGGACTTCTTGAAACCGGCCTCGACGTCGCCCACCTTGATCTCGACGCGCTTGGCCACGTTCGAGGGCTTCTCCGGCTTCGGCTCGACGCCGGCGGTGAACAGGTCGTCGTGGAGCAGCGGGGCGTCGGGCCGCATGGCCTCGACCACGTCGATGACGTGCGGCAGCACCTCGTACTTCACGTCGATGAGCTTCAGCGCGCGTCTGGCGATGGCCACGCTGGTCGCGGCCACCGCGGCCACCGCGTGCCCCTCGTAGAGGGCTTTCTCGCGGGCCATGACGTTCCGGACCACGTCCTTGTAGTTCATCATCATCTCGCCGGCCGGGATGAACTCGGAGGGCTGGTCGGCGAAGTCGTCTCTGGTAATAACGGCTTTCACCCCCGGCAGCGCCTCCGCCTTCGAGGCGTCGATCGAGACGATGCGCGCGTGCGGATGCGGGCTGCGCAGCACGCGGCCGATGAGCTGGCCGGGCAGGTTGAAATCGGCGCCGAAGCGGGCGCGGCCCGTCACCTTGTCCACACCGTCCGGACGGATCTGCCGCGTGCCGACGTACGAATGTCCGTTCGCCTGGGAGTGTCCGTTGGTCTCGGCCATCTGAGTTAGCCCTTTCTCATCGCCGCGGCGGTGTCCATCACCGCGGTCACGATCTTGTCGTAGCCGGTGCACCGGCACAGGTTGCCGGCCAGCCAGAAGCGCACCTCGTGCTCACTCGGGTTCGGGTTCTTCTCGAGGAGGGCCTTGGAGGCGACCAGGACGCCCGGCGTGCAGATGCCGCACTGGAGGGCGGCCGCTTCCAGGAAGCGCTGCTGCAGCGGGTGGAGCGAGTCGCCCTTGGCCATGCCCTCGATGGTCTCCACTGTGCGCCCGGACACCTCGCAGCCCAGCACCAGGCAGGAGCAGACGAGCCGCCCATCGAGCATCACGCTGCAGGCGCCGCAGTCGCCGGAAGCGCAGCCTTCCTTGCTGCCGGTCAGGTTGAGCGTGTCGCGCAGCACGTCGAGGAGGGTCTCCTCCGTCTCGCAGAGGAACTCCACCAGGTCTCCGTTCACGATCGCTTCGATGTGATGCTTCGCCATCAGTTGCTCCTCGCTCGGTCCAGCGCGATCAGGGCGCTCCGCCGGGCCAGCACGGCCGCCACGTCGATGCGGAACTCGGTAGTACCTCGCTTGTCGTCGATGGGACGGCACGCGGCCCGCGCCGCGGCCTCGAGCCGGTCCTGGGCCGGCTTGTCCAGCCGGCTTCCGATGATGGCCTGCGCCGCCTCGGGCACGAGCAGCACCCGGGCCGCCACCGCGCCCAAGCTCACCCGGGCCGCGGTGATGACGCTGCTGGCGTCGAGAGTCAAGCTTACTCCCGCCCCGACCACCGCGATGTCCATTTCGGTGCGCGGGATGAAGCGGAGATAGGCGTCGCTGGAGCGCGGTGGCCGTGGCGGCAGCAAGAAGGAGGCGACGATCTCGCCTTTCTGGAGCGCGAGCTTGCGGGGCCCGAGCATCACGTCCTCGACCGGAAGGTCGCGCCGGCCCCCCGGTCCCGCCAGCGCCGCCACCGCGCCGGCCGCGATCAAGGCGGGCACGCTGTCGGCGGCCGGAGAGCCGTTGCAGAGGTTGCCCCCCAGCGTGGCCCGGCCCTGTACCTGCGTCGAGCCGATCAGGTTCGCGGCCTCGATCACTCCCGGCCACACCTTCTTGAGCCGCGGATGGTCCTTCAACTCCGCCCCGGTGACCGCGGCCCCGATGCGCCAGCCGCCCTTTTCCTCGGTGATCGCGCGCGTCTCGGGAATCCGCTTGATGTCGACGATCAGGTCGGGATCGACGACGTCCGCGCGCATCTGGACCAGGAGGTCGGTGCCTCCCGCCAGGATCCGTGCCTCGCCCTTCGCTCCCGCGAGCAGGGCGACTGCTCCTTCCAGCGACTCCGGTGCCTCGTATCGCATGTGTGGTGTCTGGCTCCTCGATGTGATCGATCTGCTCAGTCGGGCATCATACCCTAACGCCGCAGCGTGAGGTCCTCGTAGGGGGACATGTAGAAGCCGGGGATCGCGGTGGCCAGGATGTCGTCCACCCTCGGCCCGACCCCGATGGGAAAGCCCAGGTGATAGACCGGCGCCTGGGTGACCTGGTCGTACAGCACGCGCTGCAGCTGGAACAGCAGCGCCTCGCGCTTCTTCCGGTCCAGCTCGACGGCCTGCCGGCGGAAGAGGTCGTCCACCTCGGGCAGCGAGCCGAACGCGAAGGCGCCCCCCTTGGTGACGAACGACTCGAGCCGGGTGGCCGCGTTGCCCGACACGCCGCTGACCGTCAGCACCACGCCGCGCAGCTTCTTCTCGCGCCATGAGCTCATGAAAGCGCCGCGCTCCATCGAGCGCACCCGCGTGCGGATGCCCACCGCCTGGAGCCACCCCTGGATGGTCTCACCCATCGAGTTGTAGGGCGGGAACGGGGTCAGCTCGCCGCCGTCGAAGCCGTTGGGATGGCCCGCCTCGGCCAGCAGCTGCCGGGCCCGCGCGGGATTATAAGGATGCGGCTCGAGCGGCAGGGCGTACTCGAAGTCGCGCGGCACGATGCTCCCGGTGGGGCGCGAGAGCCCGAGGGTCTCGGCCTCGCTCAGCGCCTGGCGGTCGATGGCCAGGCTCGCGGCCATCCGCACCCGCTTGTCGGCCCACGGCGACTTCGGATCCCACTGGTCGGGGAAGTCGAGCCAGAAGATGCCGAGCAGGGGCGCGGCCAGGCGCAGGCCCGGCGTCCGCTTGATCTCCTGCGCGGTGGGGCCGCTCAGGAGCATCGCCAGATCCACCTCGCCCCGCTTGAGCGCGGCGGCGCGCGTCGTCTCGTCGGGCAGGTTGCGGAAGATGATTCGCTTGATGGACGGCGGCTTTCGCCAGTACTCGTCGAAGGCTTCCACCACCAGCTCGACGCCCGGGTTGAAGCTCACGAACTTGTACGGGCCCGCCCCGACCGGCGCCTTGCGGAAGCCGTCCTCGCCCACGCGCTCGAAGTACTTCTTCGGCACCACCCAGCCCGCGCTGGCCACGAACGTGCCGAAGAAGGCACCGAAGTCGGGCCACGGCTCCTTGAACACGAACCGGACGCGGTTCGGCGCGGGAGTCTGGATCTCCTTCACCGCGTCCTTCAGCACCTTCGCGGCCCCGCCGCGGTAGCGCTCGAAGGAGAACTTCACGTCCTCCGCGGTGACCGGCTCGCCGTTGTGGAACTTCGCGCGCCTCAGCGTGAAGTCGGCGGAGAGCATGTCCTTCGACATCGCCCAGGACTCGGCCAGGCTCGGCGCGGAGCCCGCGCCCGGCATGGGCTTGAGCAGTCCGTCGTGCAGGGCGTAGAGCAGCAAGAAGGGCGTGATCGTGCTCTCGCCCTCCGCG
>DATFWA010000008.1:0-14487 GCA_035259825.1 Candidatus Methylomirabilota bacterium
ATTCGCGGGGCGCTGGTCGCGTACCGCCGGCGCGGCGAGCACTTCGTGGACCGCGAGATCGAGCAGCTGTCGGTGTTCGCCAACCAGCTCGCGGCCGCGCTCGAGAACGCCCGGCTCTACGAGGCCCTCGACGTCCGCGCCGCGCGGCTCCGCCGCCTGACCCGGCTCGCCCAGATCGTCTCGTCCTCGCTGGACATGGACGAGGTGCTCCGCGCGATCGCGGAGGCGGCCGCGGAGCTGATCGCGGTGCCGCTCGCCAATTTCTGGGTGGCCAACGAGGCGACCCGGACCCTCACCCTCCGGACGGTGTCTGCCGATTTCGGGCTGGACCTGCCGACGCGCGAGCTCCGATTCGGCGACGGCACGGCGGGCTGGGTGGCCGAGCATCGCCGGCCGCTCGAGATCCCGGACGTGACCCAGGATCGGCGCTTCGAGTTCACGGCGTGGGCGGCCGCTCACGGCATCCGCAGCATCGTGGCGGTGCCTATCCTGGTGCAGGACTCCCTGCTCGGCGTGCTCACTCTGGCGGGCAAGGGGCCGATCCGGCTCGGCGCCGACGACCAGCAGCTGCTCGAGAGCTTCGTCGCCCAGGCTGGCGTGGCGATCCGCAACGCGGGCCTTTACGGCGAGACCCGGGGGCGGCTCGAGGAGAGCCGCGCGCTGCTCGAGGTCGCCGAGATCTTGAACTCCACGCTGGACTCGGACCGGCTGCTGCGACAGGTGACGATCAAGATCGCGCAGGTGTGCCGGGTGGACCGCTGCTCCATCCAACGCTGGGTGGACGGCCGCGTGGTGCCGCTCATGTCGCAGTCCGCGGACGGGCGACAGGACGCCGAGCGCTGGGAGCAGGCGCGCCGCATGACGGTGGCGCTGCCGCTGGACCCGCCGCTGCACGCCCGCACGGTCGCCACGCGCCGGCCCGTGATCGTGCCCGACGCCAGCGCGAGCGATCTGGTGCCGGCCTCGTGGGTGGCGAGCTTCGGAGTGAAGTCGGCCATGGCGGTGCCGCTGATCCGTCAAGACGAGGTCATCGGTGTCATGATCCTCGATCAGACCGAGCGTGCCGCCTCCTTCGAGCCGTGGCAGGTGGACCTGGCCATGGCGGTGGCCGGCCAACTCGCGCTGTCCCTGACCAACGCGGGCCTCTACACGCAGGTGCAGGAGCGGCTCCGCGAGACGACCGCGCTGCTCGCGGTCGGCCGCGCACTGTCGCAGCCGGATTCACCCCAGAACGTCATGCGCCTGGTGGCGCGCGAGGTCGGGCAGGCCTTCGGCGCCGACATGGTGGGCATCTACGGGCTCGACACCCGGCACGACGCGCTGGTCCCGATAGCCGGCTATCACGTGCCCGCACATCTGCGCGAGCGCTTCGTCACCCACCCGTTCCGGCTCTCGCGGTTCCCCGCCTTCGCCCAGGCCTGGCGCGAAGGCCGCGCGGCCTGGTCCTCGGACACCCGCACGGATCCGCGCTTCGATCCGGAGACGCTGGCCGGGCTCGAGCCGCACTCGGTCCTCTTCGCGCCCACCACCGTGCGCGGCGAGGCGGTGGGCGCCCTGTTCCTGGTGTGGTGGCAGACCGGCCGCGAGTTCTCCGACTCGGAGGTGCGCCTGGTCGAGGGCGTAGCCGCCCAGGTCGGCCTCGGCATGGAGAACGCAGAGCTGGCCCGCCAGACCGCGACCAAGCTCCAGGAGACCGAGACGCTGCTCTCGGTGAGCCAGGCGCTCGCCTCGACCCTCGACGTGGACGCGCTGACGCGGCAACTGCTGCGCCACGTCGTGCGCGGCCTGGGCGCGGACCTGGCCGGCATGTGGCTCGTCGAGGACAACGGGCAGTGGATGGCGCCGCTGGCCGGCTATCACATCCCGGCCGATCACCGGGAGGCGATGCGCGCCACCCGCATCCCGCTCGCCGGTCACGCGTTCTACGACGAGGCGCTGCGGCGGCGGCAGGCGGTGGTGACCACCGACGGCGCCAACGACCCGCGGCTGCCCAATCACATCCGCCGCGCCATCCCGGTGCGCACGCATCTGTTCGTCCCGGTCGTGGCGCAAGAGCAGGTCATCGGCGGCTTCGCGGCGGGCTGGTGGAACGAGGCGCGGGAGGTGTCCGAGGCCGAGCTGCGGCTGATGGAAGCGATGGCGAGCCAGGTCGGTGTTGCGCTGCAGAACGCGCGCCTGTTCCAGGACAACCAGCGCCGGGTGCGGGAGCTGTCCGTGCTCCATGAGCTGTCGCGCGCGGTCACCGGCCAGCTCGATCAGGCGGGGCTGCTCGACGCGGTGTACCAGCAGGTCTCGCGCGTGCTCGAGGTCCAGAGCCTGACGGTGCTGCTGCTGGCCGAGGACCACGACCGGCTCCACGTCGTCTTGCGGGTGCGCGACGGACGGCGCTGCGACGAGGAGCCGCCGCATTTCTACCCGCGCGACGGCGCCGGGCTCTCCGGCTACGTGGTGGGCACCGGCCGGCCGATCCGCACGACGGACTACGTCGCCGACTGCGCCCGCTACGGGGTGGCCCCGCTGCCCGCGGTCGTCGGCCTGCCCAACTGCCTGATCGTGCCCATGACCGCGGGCGAGCGGGTGCTCGGGGTGTTGTCGCTGCGCAGCACGGACCGTCCCTACACCGAGGCCGACGAGCGCCTCCTCGTCAACATCGCCCAGCTGACCGCCCTCATGCTGCGCAGCGCGCGCCTGTACGAGGATCGCTCGCGCGCCTTCAGCGAGCTGGCCGACGCCCAGGACCAGCTAGTGCGCACCGAGAAGCTGCGGGCCCTCGGCGAGATGGCCTCGGGAGTGGCGCACGACTTCAACAATGTCCTCGCCTCGATCCTCGGCCGTGCCCAGCTGCTCCTCGAGCGCATCCAGGACGTCAAGCTGCGCCAGTGGCTGAAGGTGATCGAGCGCGCCGCGATGGACGGCGCCCGCACCGTGCGCCGGCTCCAGGACTTCACGGGTGTGCGACGCGACCAGCCCGCGGTCGCGGTGGACCTGAATCAGGTCGTCCAGCAGGTCCTCGAGGCGACCGAGTCGACCTGGCGCCACGACAGCGCGCGGCGCGGCGCCGCGGTCGAAGTAGTCACGGTGCTCGCGGAGCGGCTGCCCCGGATCGCGGGCGATCCGGCCGAGCTGCGCGAGGCCTTCACCAATCTCGTGCTCAACGCGCTCGACGCGATGCCGCACGGGGGCACGCTGACCCTGCGCACCAGCGCCGGCGACGGGCCGGGAGGCGAGGTCCGGGTCGACGTCAGCGATACCGGGACCGGCATCCCCGAGCACATCCGGCAGAAGATCTTCGATCCGTTCTTCACCACCAAGGGGCCGAAGGGTACCGGCCTCGGCCTCTCGATGGCGTATGGTATCCTGGCGCGCCACAGCGGTCGCATCACGGTGGAGAGCGAAGAAGGGCAGGGCACCACGTTCCGCCTGGCGTTCCCCTCGAGCGACAAGGTCGCGGAGGCGGCTCCGCTCGCGGCCCCGGCGGGCGCCGCGGTCTCGCTGCACTGCCTGGTGGTGGACGACGAGCCGGAGGTCGCGGAGGTCGTCGCCGACATCCTCGGCGCGTCGGGGCACACCGCGGTGGTGGTGGGCACGGGGCAGGCCGCGGTCGAGCGCGTCGCTGCGGAGCGATTCGACCTGGTCTTCACGGACCTGGCCATGCCCGGGATGACCGGCTGGCAGGTGGCGCTCGCGGTCAAGGCGCGCGCGCCGGAGGTTCCCGTCGCGCTGATGAGCGGATTCGGCGTGGAGGTGGCTCCGGAGGAGCTGCGCTCGAACGGCGTCGATCTCGTCCTGGCGAAGCCGCTGCAGATCCGCGACGTGATGAGCGCGGTGAGCGCGATCCTGCGCGCCCGCGGTCTGGGCGAGGGGCAGCCGTGACCAGCCCGATCATCACCGAGGCTCTGCGCGCTCTCATCGACCGCCGCGACCTGACGCGCCTCGAGGCGGCGGCCGCGATGGAAGCGATCATGTCGGGGGCGGGCACCAACGCCCAGATCGCGGCCTTCCTCACCGCGCTGCGCATGAAGGGCGAGACCGTCGAGGAGCTGATCGGCTTCGCGCAGGTGATGCGGCAGAAGGCAGTGAAGGTGCGCGCCGACGGCGCGGACCTGGTCGCCCAGACGGGCACGGACCGCGAGATGCTGATCGACACGTGCGGAACGGGCGGCGACGCCTCGGGCACCTTCAACGTCTCCACCGCCACCGCCTTCGTGGTGGCCGGCGCCGGGCTCAAGGTGGCCAAGCACGGGAACCGCTCGGTGTCGTCGCTGTGCGGATCCGCCGACGTGGTGGAGACCCTCGGCATCAGCATCGACCTGAGCCCCGCCAAGGTGGCCCGCTGCCTGGACGAGGCCGGCATCGGCTTCCTGTACGCTCCGCTGCTCCACACCGCGATGAAGCACGTGATGGCCGCCCGCCGTGAGATGGGGGTGCGCACCGTGTTCAACATGCTCGGCCCGCTGACCAATCCAGCCGGGGCCAACGCTCAGCTGATCGGCGTGTACGCGCCCACCCTGACCGAGCCGCTGGCCCGAGTGCTCGCCGAGCTCGGGACCATCCGGGCTTTCGTGGTCCACGGCGCCGACGGGCTCGACGAGATCTCCAACACCGGGGAGAGCCAGATCGCCGAGGTGCACGAGGGTGTGGTGCGGAGCACCCGAGTGCGCCCGGAAGACTTCGGCATGCCGCGGGCCGCTATCGCCGAGCTGCAGGGGGGAGACCGGCAGGAGAACGCCGAGATCATCCGGCGGGTGCTGGCCGGAGCGCCGGGCCCTCGGCGGGACATCGTGCTGATGAACGCGGCGGCGGCGCTCGTGGCCGGGGCGAAGGCGCGCGATTTCAAGGAGGGCGTGAGCCTCGCCGCGCACTCGATAGACTCCGGCGCCGCCGCGGGCAGGCTCAACGCGCTCGTCACGCTGTCACAGCGCCTCGCCGGCGAGGGCTCCACCTAGCCCCGAGCAGCCATTGACCGCAGGATGTCGGCGCGGTTACAATGAGCGCCGGTCGCAGTAACTGCCTGTCGTGCTTGCGTGAATCCCGTTTTCAAGCTCGACCGTGGCACTAGGCGGCCGACCGGAGTTCTAGAACACTCGAAGGCGAGGGGTTACTTGGCCAGTCGCGTGCCGCGGTATCACCAGATCGCTCAGACGCTGCGCGAGCGCATCGTCGCGGGCGGTCACGGCCCCGGCAAGCGCCTCGACAATCAGCGCAGTCTCGCGCGCGAGTTCGGCGTCACGCTGATGACGCTGCGCCAGGCCCTGGATCTGCTGGAGCGGGATGGTCTCATCGCTCGCCGCCATGGTCTGGGGACCTTCATCGCGCGCCCGTCGATCGACTACGACATCCTCCACCTGCGCGCGCTCGCGGGCGATCTCTCCGCGCTCGGCGAAGACGTGGCCACGCGGTTCGTGCGCAGCTACAAGACGGTCGCGGATCGCCGGATCGCCGAGGCGCTCCGGCTGCGGGAGCGGGCGCCGGTCTTCGTGCTCGAGCGGCTGCGTCTCGTGGACGGCGAGCCGGTGAGCTTCCAGGCTTCGTACCTGCCAGCCGTGATCGGCGAGGAGGTCTCCAAGGCCGATCTCGCGGTGACGCCGCTCCGCCAGGTCCTTTCCTTCAAGCTCGGCATCGAGATCACCGGGGCGCACGAGACGGTCTCCGCGGTGCCACTGGACCGGCGGGCGGCCCGCGAAATGGGCTGCCGTCCCGGTACGGCCGCCTTCCGCTCCGATCGCATCTCGACCGGAGCCGACGGCACCCCGATCGTCTACGACCGCGTCTTCATCCCCGGCGACCGTTTCCGCATCACCCGCCAGCTTCGCTACGACACCCTCAACGGCCACACCGAGGCCCTGAGGGTGACGGACGAATCAGACGTTGCTCCATTGGCCGAACCCGAGGCAGTTCGGATAGGCACTCGCGCGAAGGAGCCCGGCCGCCCAACTGAAGTCTTCGACGTTCAAGCGACCGAGACATCCGCTTGCGCGAAGGAGCCCGGCGCCCAACTGAAACCCTCGACAGTCCTTCGACCGAGCGCGAGGCAGTTCGGATGAGCGCTTGCGCGAAGGAGCCCGGCCGCCCAACTGAAGTCTTCGACAGTAAAGCTAGATGAAAGGACAAGCATGAAGATCCTGGTGATGATCAAGCAGGTGCCCGACACGGCCACGCAGGTGAAGATCGGCGGCGATGGCCGGACCATCGACACGACCGGCATCACCTGGATCGTCTCGCCCTACGACGAGTTCGCGGTCGAGGAGGCGCTTCGCATCAAGGAGAAGCGCGGACAGGGCGAGGTGGTCGCGGTTTCGCTCGGGCCCGAGCGCGGCAAGGAGGCGCTGCGCTCCTGCCTGGCCATGGGCGCCGACCGCGCGATCCATTTCAAGGATGCCGCGTGGGACGCGGCGGACACGCTCATGACCGCGCGGGCCCTCGCGGCAGTCATCAAGCAAGAGGCGCCCGGGCTCGCTCTGTTCGGGCGACAGGCCATCGACGATGACATGGGCGCCGTCGCGGCGCAGGTCGCCGAATTGCTGGGCTGGCCGTGCGCGTCCTGGATCATGGAGGAGGCGGTCGACGGTGACGGCAAGACGATCCGGGTCGGACGTCAGGTGGAGGGCGGCCTCGAGATCTTCGATCTCCCGCTTCCCGCGGTCGCGTCGGCGCAGAAGGGGCTCAACGAGCCTCGCTATCCCACGCTGAAGGGGATCATGGGCGCGAAGAAGAAGGAGATCAAGGAAGTGAAGGCTTCCGACATCGGCATGGCGGCCGAGCCGCCCGTGCTCTCGGTGGTCAAGCTCGAGAGCCTGCCGCCGCGGCCTCCCGGGCGGATCATCCAGGGAGAGCCGGCCGAAGCGGCCAAGGAGCTCGTCCGCGCCCTGCGCGAAGACGCCAAAGCGATCTAACGTTCCACACGAGAGAAAGGCACGACAGAGATGGCCGGCGCGTATTGGTGCATGGTGGAGGACGATCGGCAGGGCGCTCCCAAGAAGGTGATGGCCGAGGTGCTCGGCGAGGCCTCGCGTCTGGCCGGAGCCGCGGGAGCGCAGGCCGAAGCGGTATGGGTGACCGACAAGGCGACCCCGGAGGGTCTGAAGCAGCTCGGCGAGTGGGGCGCGAAGCGGATCTGGCTGCTGGAGAACGCGGCCTTCGCGCCGTATCGCGCGGAGGTGTGGACTCCCGCGGTGGCGGAGCTGGCGGGCAAGGAGTCGCCGCAGGCGATCTTCGGGCCGGTCACCACGCGCCAGCGGGAGTTCATGGCCCGCCTGGCCGCGCGGCTTGGGGCCGGACTCTCCGCCGATTCGACCGGGCTCGCCGCCGAGGGCGGCAAGCTGGTCGCCACGCGGCCCGTCTACGCGGGCAAGCTGTTGTCGAAGATGACCTGGTCGAAGACCCCGTGGATGGCCACGCTGCGCCCGAACGTGTTCCGGCCCGCCGATCCGCAGGCTGGAGCGAGCGCGGCGGTGGAGAAGCCGAGCGTGACGATCCCCGGTGAGAGCATGAAGCTGGTGGAGCGGAAGCAGGAAGCGGCCACCGGCCTGCCCGAGCTGACCGAAGCCGAGATCGTCGTGTCGGGTGGTCGCGGGCTCAAGGGCCCGGAGAACTTCGTCATCCTCGAGGAGCTGGCCAAGGTGATCGGCGCCGCCGTCGGCGCCTCGCGGGCCGCCGTCGACGCCGGATGGCGGCCGCATCGCTTCCAGATCGGCCAGACCGGTCGCACCATCTCGCCGAAGCTCTATCTCGGCTTCGGCATCTCCGGCGCGATCCAGCACCTGGCCGGCATGCGTACCTCGAAGGTGATCTGCGCGATCAACAAGGACCCCGAAGCGCCGATCTTCAAGATCGCCGACTACGGCATCGTCGGCGATCTGTTCGAAGTCGCTCCGCTCCTCACGCAAGAATTCAAGGGCCTCCTGGAGAAATAGCGGAGTCGGAGAACGCGAACGTGCACCTCGACCTGACGCAAGAGCAGGCCATGATCCAGCAGATGGCTCGCGATTTCGCGGAGAAGGAGGTGCGCCCGATCGCGGAGGCGATCGACCGCGAGGCGCGCTTCCCCCGCGAGACGGTCACGCGGATGGGCGAGCTGGGGCTCATGGGCATCGCGATGCCGGAGACCTACGGCGGCAGTGGCTGCGACGCAGTGGCCTACGTGCTCGCGGTCGAGGAGATAGCCCGCGCCTGCGCCTCCCACGCCGCGATCATGTCGGTCAACAACTCGCTCTACTGCGATCCGGTGCTGGCGCACGGCACCGAGGAGCAGAAGACCCGCTTCCTCACTCCGTACGCGTCCGGCAAGAAGATCGGCTGCTTCGCGCTGACCGAACCCGAGGCGGGCTCGGACGCGAGCAACCAGACCACGCTCGCCCGCGCGGAGGGCGACGCCTACGTTCTCGACGGGCGCAAGGTCTTCGTGACCAACGGCCGCGAGGCGTCCGCGGCGCTGGTGTTCGCCCAGACGGACCGGGCGGCCGGCCGTCGCGGGATCACCGCCTTCCTGGTGGAGAAGGGCACGTCCGGCTTCACGGTGGTGAAGACCGAGGACAAGCTCGGCATCCGCGCCTCCGACACCGCGGAATTCCTCTTCGAGCGCTGCCGGGTGCCCGCGGCCAACCGGCTGGGCGCGCCGGGTCAGGGCTTCCGCATCGCGCTGGGCACGCTCGACGGTGGCCGGATCGGCATCGCCGCGCAAGCCCTCGGCATCGCGACGGCCGCCTACGAGGCGGCGGTGAGGTACGCCCGCGAGCGGAAGAGCTTTGGGGTGCCGATCGGCGAGCATCAGATGGTGCAGTGGATGCTGGCCGACATGGCCACCGCGATCGAGGCGGCGCGCCTGCTCACGCAGCGGGCGGCCTGGCGAAAGGACTCCGGCGCGCCGTATGGCGCCGAGGCCGCGATGGCCAAGCTCTTCGCGGCCGAGATCGCGATGCGCGTGACCACCGACGCCATCCAGGTGCACGGCGGCTACGGTTTCATCAAGGAGTACCAGGTGGAGCGGCACTTCCGCGACGCCAAGATCACCCAGATCTACGAGGGCACGTCGCAGATCCAGAAGCTCGTCATCGCCCGTCGGCTCCTCGGGGCCGTCGCGCAGGTGGCCTGAGGAGCGTCCCGACATGGCTCAGGGCAAGGATCGGTGGGAGGAGGAGAGCTACGGCCCCTTCATCCGGCGCGCGCCGGAGCGCGAGGTGCCGTTCGAGACGCTCTCCGGCATTCCCGTGCAGCCGCTCTACACACCGGAGGATCTCCCGGGCTGGCGCTACGACGACAAGCTCGGCTATCCGGGCGAGTTCCCCTACACGCGCGGGCCCTATCCCTCGATGTACCGCGGCCGCCTCTGGACCATGCGCATGTTCGCGGGCTTCGGCCGTCCGGAGGACACCAACGCCCGCTTCAAGTACCTCTTGCAGGAGGGTCAGACCGGCCTGTCCACCGCCTTCGACATGCCGGCCCTGATGGGCTACGACGCCGATCACCCGCGGGCGCGCGGGGAGGTAGGTCGCGAGGGCGTGTCGATCTCCACCCTCGCCGACTTCGAGATCCTGTTCCGCGATATCCCGCTCGACCAGGTCACGACGTCGATGACGATCAACTGCACCGCGTCGGTCGCGCTGGCCATGTACCTGGCGCTGGCCGACAAGCAGGGAGTGAGCTGGGACAAGCTGGGCGGCACCATGCAGAACGACATGCTGAAGGAGTTCATCGCCCAGAAGGAGTGGATCTCCCCGCCCGAATCCGCGGTGCGCGTGGTGGTGGACACCATCGAGTTTTGCGCCCGGCACGTGCCGCGCTTCAACCCGGTCTCGATCTCGGGCTACCACATCCGCGAGGCCGGCTCGACCGCGGTGCAGGAGCTGGCCTTCACCCTCGCCGACGGCTTCGGCTACGTGCAGGCCGGCGTCGAGCGCGGGCTGGACGTCGACGAGTTCGCGCCGCGCCTGTCGTTCTTCTTCGACATCCACAACGACTTCTTCGAGGAGATCGCCAAGCTGCGGGCGGCCCGGCGCATCTGGGCCACCGTGATGCGCGACCGCTTCCGCGCGACGAAGCCGGAGTCGATGCGCCTGCGCACCCACACCCAGACCGCGGGCGTCTCGGCCACCGCGCAGCAGCCGCTGAACAACGTGGCCCGGGTGGCCCTGCAGGCCCTCGCCGCGGTGCTGGGCGGGGCCCAGTCGCTTCACACCAACTCCTACGACGAGGTTCTCGCCCTGCCCACCGAGGAGGCGGTGACGGTGGCTTTGCGGACCCAGCAGATCATCGCGGAGGAGGCGGGCGTCGCGCTCACCGTGGACCCGCTCGGCGGCTCCTACTTCCTGGAGCGGCTGACCGACCAGATGGAAGCGCAGGCGATGGACTACATCCGCAAGATCGACGAGCTGGGCGGCATCGTGCGCGCCATCGACCTGGGGTATCCGCAGCAGGAGATCGCTGACGCCGCGTACCGCTACCAGCTCATGGACGACCGCGGCCAGAAGACGGTGGTGGGCGTGAACAGGTACGTGATGGCCGACGAGAAGGCGGTCGAGTACCTCCGTATCGATCCCGCGATCGAGCTGGAGCAGATCGATCGCGTGTCGCGGGTCAAGGCGTCCCGTGACGCGACGCGAGTCGAGAAGCGGCTTCGACAGCTCACGGAGGCCTGCCGCGACAATCGCAACGTCATGCCGGTGCTGGTGGACGCCGTGAAGGACTATGTCTCGCTGGGCGAGATCGCCGACGTGTATCGAAAGGTGTTCGGACTCTATCGAGAGCCGATCATCTTCTGAGGGGAGCCAAACATGACCGAGCCGATCCGGATCAACCGCAGCACGACCCGTAAGCCCAAGCCAAAGGACGCCGACCTGGGATTCGGGCAGATCTTCACCGACCACATGTTCGTGGCCGATTTCCAGGAGGAGAAGGGCTGGTACGACCCGCGCATCGAGCGCTACGGGCCGCTGTCGCTGGATCCGGCCACCGCCGTCCTGCACTACGCGCAGGCGGTGTTCGACGGGCTGAAGGCCTTCCGCGGCGTCGATGGGAAGATCCGGCTCTTCCGGCCCCAGAAGCATGTGGAGCGGATGAACGCCTCGGCGCGGCGGCTCTGCATCCCGCCGCTCGATGCGGACCTCGCGCTCCAATCGCTGGTGAAGATCGTCGACATCGACCGGGACTGGGTGCCGAGCACGGTGGGCACTTCGCTCTACATCCGCCCCACCATCATCGCGAGCGAGCCGTTCCTCGGGGTGCGGCCGGCCAAGTCCTACATCTATTTCGTCATCCTCTCTCCGGTGGGCGCCTACTACCCTGAGGGCATGGCGCCGGTGAGGATCCTGGTAGTCGACAAGTACGTGCGGGCGGTGGACGGCGGGTTGGGTGGGGCCAAGACCTCCGGCAACTACGCGGCCAGCCTCTTCGCGAGCGACGAGGCCAAGCACGAGGGCTTCACCCAGGTACTGTGGCTCGACGGCGTGCACCGCAAGTACCTCGACGAGGTCGGCACCATGAACATCATGGTGAAGATCGGCGACGAGATCATCACGCCGCCGCTGACCGGGACCATCCTGCCCGGCGTGACGCGCGACTCGACGCTGGCCCTCCTGCGCAAGTGGGGGCTCAAGGTCAGCGAGCGGCAGGTGTCGATCGACGAGGTGGTGGAGGCCCACGGGCGTGGCACGCTGGAGGAGGTGTGGGGCACCGGCACCGCCGCGGTCATCTCGCCGGTGGGCGAGCTGGCCTACAAGGGCAAGAAGATGGTGATCAACGGCGGCCGGATCGGGCCGCTCACCCAGCGCCTGTACGACTCGATCGTCGCGATCCAGTACGGCCAGGCGCCGGATCCGGACGGCTGGACGCTGACGATCTGAGGTCCCTGGGGACGACGGGGGCGCCGAGCGTGATCGGGTCTGACGGTGTCCGTCAGATCTATGGCTGGAAGATGGAGGATGCAATCGCCAAGGCGGCTCGCGAGAGCGCCCGATCGGAGGCCCGTAGATGACTGACTGCGTCTTCTGCAAGCTGCGGGACGGACAGATCCCATCCATGAAGATCTTCGAGGACGACATGACGATCGCCTTCATGGACATCAACCCGATCAACTCGGGCCACTGCCTGATCATCACCAAGGCTCACGCGGCCAACCTCTACGAGGCCGAGATGGCCGACCTCCAGGCCGCGATCGCGACGGCCCAGCGGGTGGCGGTGGCCATGCGGGACGGCCTCAAGCCCGACGGGCTGAACATGCTTCAGGCCAACGGGCCGGCCGCGTTCCAGTCGGTGCCGCACTTCCACCTGCACCTCATCCCCCGGTGGAACAACGACGGCAAGGGCTTCGACTGGAAGCTGGTGCCGGGCAACCGCGAGCAGATCATGAAGGTGGGTGAGCGCCTCCGCGCGCTCCTGAACTGAGAGGAGCCGATCATGGCTGAGCGAAAGATCCGCGTGCTGGTGGCCAAGCCCGGCCTAGACGGGCACGACCGCGGCGCGAAGATCGTAGCGCGAGCCCTCCGGGACGCCGGCTTCGAGGTGATCTACACCGGTCTGCACCAGACGCCGGAGCAGATCGTGGCGACCGCGGTGCAGGAGGACGTCGACGCCATCGGCCTGTCGGTGCTCTCGGGGGCGCACAACTATCTCTTCAAGCGCGTGCTCGACCTGCTGAAGGAGACGGGCGCGGACGACATCGCGCTCTTCGGCGGCGGCATCATCCCGCAGGACGACATCCAGGCCCTGAAGGCCATGGGGGTCAAGGAGCTCTTCACGCCGGGCACCTCCACGCAGGACATCATCCGGTTCGTCCGCGACAACATCCGTGCAGTTGCATAACGACCTCATCCGCGATCAGTTCACCCGCCAGGCGGTGCCGTTCTCGACCGCCCCGGGCATCCGCGACGAGGAGGCCCTGCGCCTGCTGGTCGAGGCGAGCGGGGCGGGGCCCGCCGACACCGTGCTGGACGTGGCGTGCGGTCCCGGGCTGGTCCTGGCCGCTTTCGCCCGGGTCTGCCGGCACGTCACCGGCATCGACCTCACTCCCGCGATGATCGACCGGGCGCGGGCCCTGATCGGCGAGCGCGGGCTCCGCAACGTCACCCTGACCATCGGCGACGTGCTGCCCCTGCCGTACGACGATGGGACCTTCTCGGTCGTGGTCTCGCGGTTCGCGTTCCATCACTTCCCGGATCCCGGTGCGGTGTTGCGCGAGATGATCCGGGTCTGCCGGCCGGGCGGCCGGGTGGTGGTGGCCGACGCGGCACCGGATCCGACGAAGGCGGCGGCCTTCAACCGGATGGAGAAGCTGCGCGACCCCTCGCACGTGCGGGCGCTCCCGCTGCTCGAGCTGACCGGCCTATTCGGCGCCGCCGGGCTCGGCGATCCCGCGGTCACGCGCTACCGGCTGGAGGCCGAGCTGGACGGACTGCTCTCCCGCTCGTATCCGGACCCCGGGAACGAAGAGAAGGTCCGCGCCCTGTTCCGCGACTCGCTGGCCGACGATGGGCTCGGGCTCGACGCGCACGAGCGCGACGGCCGGATCCACCTCGCGTACCCGATCGCGATCCTGGCCGCCGCGCGGACCGCATGAATTTCGAGCTCACCTCCGAGCAGCAGGAGGTGCGCGCGCTCGCGCGGGACTTCGCGGAGCGCGAGGTGGCGCCGGTCATCCGCCACTTCGACGAGGCCCACGAGTTCCCGCACGAAATCCTCGCCAAGCTCGCCGGCACCGGCCTGCTGGGCGCCCTGGTGCCCGAGGAGTACGGCGGGGCGGGGCTCGACTACGTCTCCTACGCCCTCGCGGTCGAGGAGCTGAACCGAGTCGACGCCTCGGTGGGCATCACCATGTGGGCCCACAACTCGCTGTGCACGAACCACATCGCGCTGTTCGGCTCCCGCGAGCAGAAGGCCGCGTACCTGCCGCGGCTGGCCCGGGGCGAGTCGCTGGGCGCGTGGGGCCTCACCGAGCCGGGATCGGGATCCGACGCGGCGGCCATGCGCACGCGTGCGGTGGCCGACGGTGACCACTTCGTGATCGACGGCTCCAAGGCCTTCATCACCAACGCGGGGGTCGCCGACATCGCGGTGGTCATGGCGGTGACCGACCCCGCGCTCGGCAACAAGGGCATCTCCGCGTTCATCCTCGAGCGTGGCATGGCCGGCTTCTCCGCCGGGAAGCCCTATCGCAAGCTCGGCCTCCACGCCTCCAACACCGCCGAGCTGCACTTCGATCACGTGCGCGTTCCCGCGTCGGCCCTGCTGGGCGTGCGCGACATGGGCTTCGTGAACACGATGCAGGTGCTCGAGGGCGGGCGCATCGCGATGGCCGCGATGGGAGTGGGGCTGGCCCAGGGCGCCCTCGACGAGGCGCTCAAGTACATGAAGCAGCGCTCCGCGTTCGGCAAGACGCTGGCCGAGTTCAACGGGCTGCAGGGGATGATTGCCGACATCGGCACCGAGGTGGAGGCGGCCCGGCTGCTCACCCTACGCGCCGCCGCCCTCAAGGACAGCGGGCGGCCCGCGAAGATG
>DATFWA010000009.1:0-10221 GCA_035259825.1 Candidatus Methylomirabilota bacterium
CCGCCAGCTCACCCCGGTGGCCGCCCACGAGGGACGGATCGCCGCCCTGAACGCCCTGCGGGGCGACACCGAACGGGCCGACGAGACGATGATCCCGCAGGTGATCTTCACCACGCCAGAGGTGGGCCTGGTCGGCCTGACGTACGGCGAGGCACCCGCGCACGGCATTCTCCCCGCGGTGGCGCGCATGGACGCGCGGGGCAGCAGCAACAGCGTGGCCACCGGCGAGGAGGGCGGCTACTTCAAGCTGGTCCTCGACCAGGACACCCAGCGGCTCGTCGGGGCGCAGATGGTCTCACCCGCCGCCGCCGAGCTGATCCAGCTCTGTGCCCTCGCGGTGCGGTCACGCGTGCCCGCCTCGCTGGTGGCGTCGCAGCTCTCGGTGCATCCGAGCCACGGCGAGCGGCTCCTGCGGGCCTTCGGCCCGGAGCCTCACTCGACCGCCGCGGCTCCGGAAGGAACGGGCGCAGGCGAGTCTCGCTCATGATCGCGCCGGCGCGGCGCGCCGCCGCGCTCGGGCTCCTGGTGGTGGTGATGCTGGCCGGCTGCGCCGGCTCGCGCTCCGCCGCATCGTCGAGCGGGGACGGCGCCACCGCGGACCTGCCCCCGCCCACCCGCCAGACGCTTCGCAACGGGATGCGGCTCGTCGTGCAGGAGCACCGCGCCGCCGACATCGCGGCCATATACCTCTTCGTCGGCACCGGCTCGCGCTACGAGACGCCCGATGAGCTCGGCTACGCGCACTTCCAGGAGCACATGCTCTTCAAGGGTACCGACCGGTTCGGGCCCGGCTACATCGATCGCACGATCGAGGGCGTGGGCGGCCGGTCGAACGCGGTCACCTCGTTCGACTACACCACGTTCTATTTCGTGGTCCCCACCGAGGCGACCACGCGGGGCATCGAGCTGCTCGCGGACATGGCGTTCCGCTCGACGTTCGCGCCGGACGAGGTGACGCGCGAGCGCGAGGTCATCTTCGAGGAGGCGCGGATCGAGCAGGACAACGCGCGCACCGCGATCGTGCGCCAGCTCTACGGGCTGGTCTTCGCAGGCCACGCCTACGGCCGGCCGGTGCTCGGTACCCGCGAGACGATGAGCGCGGCGACCCAGGAGCGGCTCCGCGCCTTCAATCGCCGCTGGTACGTGCCGGACAACATGACCCTCGTCGTGGCGGGTCCCGTCGATGCGGCAACGATGCGGGCTGTCGCCGAGCGTACCTTCGGGCGCCAGCCCGCGACCGGCTACAAGAGCCGGCCGCTGGTGGCGCCGCGTCCACTCGGCCAGACGGTGCGCCGAACGGTGGAGCGCGACGAGCAGCAGGCGTACCTGGCCCTCGGCTGGCAGGCCCCGCGCTCCGACGATTCCGCCGGCGACGCGGTGGATCTGCTCTCCACCATCCTCGCCGGGACCGAGAGCTCGCGCCTGGCCCGCCGGCTTCGCGACCAGGAGCGGCTCGTCTCGAGCGTGACCATGAGCTACTCGGCGCTGATGGAAGGCGGCATCGTCGCCCTGCGCGCCGATCTCGAGGCCAGGGACCTACCGCGCGCCGAGGCCATCATCCTGGAAGAGATCGCGCGGATCCAGGAGACCGGCCCCACCGAGGAAGATCGGCGCCTGGCCCTGACGAAGTTCGAAGCCCAGCACGCCTTCGACACCGAGACCTCCGAGGGCCTGGCCTACGCCTACGGACTGGCCGAGACCACCTGGACCCTCGATGCCGAGCTGCGCTACGTGGAGCGCCTGCGCCGGGTCAGCCGCGAGCAGATCCGCGACGCGGCTCGGCGCTATCTCTCTCGCACCGGATACGCGCAGCTGGCCTTCGTACCGAAGGCGGCTCGCTGATGCGCGCGCGCGCCGCAACCGCGACCGGAAGTCTGCTGATGATCGGTCTCTTCGTCGCCTCCGCCGCCGCGCAGGGGCCGACCGTCATTCGCACCCGCCTGCCCAACGGCCTCACCGTGCTGGTCCGCGAGAATTCCGTCGCGCCGGTGGTGGGCATCTCCCTGATGGTGAAGATGGGCACGCGGTGGGAGACCGCGGACAACGCGGGCATCTCCAACCTGGTGCAGCTCATGGCGGTGCGCGGGACCCCGACGCGCAACGGCGCCCAGATCGCCGAGGCGGCCGACGCGATGGGCGGCAGCATCGAGGCGACCGGCGACGTCGACTTCTCGGAGATCGCGGCCACCGCGCTCTCGCAGTACTGGGGCGAGATGCTGGACCTCGTCGCGGACATCGCGCTGCGCCCCACGATGCCCGACGGAGTCTTCGGGGCGGTGCGCGATTTCCTCCTGCGGCAGGTGCGGAACCGCGGCGAGAAGCCCTACGACGTGGGCATCGATACGCTCACCGCTCGGACCTTCGGTCGCCACCCGTACGCCTGGGATCTCGTCGGCCTCAAGGCGAGCCTCGAGCGCATTGACCGCGAGGCGCTGCTCGTCCACTACAAGCGTCACTACGTGCCGGGCGGCATGGTGCTGGCGGTGAGCGGGCGCGTGAAGACGGCCGAGGTCGTCGCGCAGGCCACCCGTCTCTTCGGGCCGGTGGCCGCCGGCGCGGTGCCGGTCGCCTCCCCCTCTCCGCCGCCGGCCCCCGCGCCGTGGCGCGAGGTGCGGATCGTGCCCGGGGCGCAGGCTCAGATCCTGATGGGCACGCTGGCCCCGTCGCTCACCGATCAGGACTATGCGCCGGTGAAAGTGCTCGGCACCGTGCTCGGCGGCGGCATGGCCGGCCGCTTCTTCTCCGAGCTACGCGACAAGGCGGGACTGGCCTACACCACTGGCACGCAATATCCCACGCGGGTGGACAACAGCTACTTCCTGGCGCACCTCGGCACCGCGCCGGAGAACGCGGCCCGCGCGGAGACGGCGCTGCGGGAGCAGCTGGAGCGGGTACGGCGCGAGCCGGTGAGCGAGGACGAATTACGGGTGGCCAAGGCCTACCTGCTGGGCAACCTTGCGATGGATCGCCGGACGAATGCCCGGCAAGCGTGGTACCTCGCGGCCTACGAGGAGGACCGCGTCGGCCACGAGTTCCTCGGCCGCTACGTCGAGGCGGTGCGGGCGGTCACCGCGGCCGACGTTCAACGGGTGGCGCAGCGCTACCTGGCGGTGGTCAGGACCGTCGTCGTCCAGCCCACCCCGCCCTGACCCCGACTGTCCTCAGCGCTGCCGGATCAGCTCGACGCGGACCGGGGAGCCGGTGTAGAGGAAGCTCCCGACCAGGCGATCGCCCTGGAGCACGAAGATCGCCGCGAACGGCCGCTGCGGCTGGGCGTTGTTCACCCACATCTCGGTCTCGGATACGGAGATCTGGACCGGGACGCCTACTGAGGAGTTCTCGCGCAGTGCCAGCGGCACACCCTCGGCGACCTGCGCGTCCCTGATCGTCAGCCGGCCTTCGCCGGTGGCGCCGCCGTTCAGCTGGAAGGTGCCGGTGGCGATGCCGCTGCGGGGGATCCGCTGCAGACCGTAGCCGGTCCACGTGCCCTCCCAGGTGCCGGTCACGTTGGCGAGCTGCGCGTCGGACGGCATGTTGCGGCCCCACCAGCCCTCCCGCTTGGCCGTCTGCACCATTTCGGGCGTGACCCGCGGGGCGCCGCCCACCATGTTGGTGACCGAGAACGCCATGTGATTGCCGTTGGCGTAGTGCGTCGGATGCGCGCGCCAGGTGGCCCACTCACGCTCGGTGGCGCAACCCGTCGACAGCAGCGCGACCGCGATTCCCATAGACAACCAGCTTGCCTTCCCCATGATCGTCCCCTCCGGCGGTGTGTCGATCGCGAGAAACGTCCGCGGAATCACAGTCTTGCACACCGAGAATTTATCGCCCAAGCCCTATTTGCCGGGCCGGGGTCAGGCGCCAGACGGGGTCTTATCGGGCTCGAGAAGCTCCGGAAATACGCGGATGATGCGGTGCGGGGATACCTCGCAGGCCTTGGGTAGGCCCAGGCCGGGGCCGTCGACCCAGACCCCGCGCAGGCCGAGCCGCTGCGGAGCCGCCACGTCCCACTCCAGGTTGTCGCCGACCATCCACGCCTCCTCCGGCTTGACCCGCAGCCGGGAGAGCGCGTAGCGGTAGACGACCGACTCGGGCTTGCCCACCCCCATCTCGCCTTCGATCACGATGACGTCGAAGAATCGCTCCAGATCGTGCTGGGCGATCTTCCGCCGCTGGTGCTTGGTGTCGCCATTGGTGACCAGCGCCATCGGCACCCCGCGGGTGTGCAGTGTCTCGAGCGCGGCCGTGACCCCCGGGAAGAGCGTCATGCGCTCCCAGCGGCGGTCCGCAAAATCTTCGGCGATCGACGCGGCCAGCGTGTCGTCGGCGCGGCCCACCGAGGTCAGCGCGTGCGCGGTGATGCGCGTCCAGGCCCGGAGCATGTCGGCGCGCTCGACGCGGTGTCGGCCCGGATCGCTCCAGAACCAGCGGCGCGTCTCCGCGATGGCCTTTACGAGCCCGGCCGGTTCGATGCCGACCGGTCCCGCATGGGCCTCGCAGGCGTGGTGCCAGCACTCGTCCACGCCGCCGGTGTAGTCCAGCAGCGTGTCGTCGAGATCCACCAGCAGCGCCTTCACGAGGTGGCCCCCGCTTCGCGGGCCGGGGCCGTCGCCACCGGGAAGGGCGCCAGCTCGGGCCGGCACACTGCCCGGAAGTTGCACCAGCGGCAGATCCGGAGGTCCTCCGTCTTCTCGAAGCCGGACTCCTCGGCGAGATTGCGCTCCGGATCCTTCAGGTAGGCCTTCATCGAGCGGACGGACAGGCGGATGTGCTCGCGCACCCGGTCGAGGCTCGCCTCGTCCCATGGATGCGTGGTCACCTTGCCCTCGCGCAGGTTGACTTCGAGGAGGTCCACGCGGCCCAGATCCACGCCGAGCACCTCGAGCGCGTACAGAGCGTAGCCGCCCAGCTGCAGCGAGGCGCCGTCGCCCCCGCCCGTCTTCCAGTCGAGGAGCTGCAGGCGGTCGGCCTGGCTCCAGTAGCCGAAGTCGGGCGCGGTGAAGATGCGCGTGCCCTCGAAGGGGAAGGAGCCGATGTCCTCGATGAAGATCCAGCGCTCGGTTGGCGTGCGCTTGATCTCGGCCAGGACCGGCAGCCGATGGAAGTTGCGCAGGCAGCGCACCACGTGGTCACGCAGGGCCTGCCACTCGCTGTCGCGGATGGGCACCGCGTATTCGTGCTCGAACAGCGACGGCCGCTTCGGACTCTCGCGGTAGGCGCCGTCGCGCGAGCCCTTCCACTCCGCGCGCATCTGCCGCACGGTGTCCTCGATGAGAGCGGCCTCGCTGAGTCCGTGGCCGTCGCGCAGGGCCAGCAGCACGCGCTCGATGGCCTCGTGCACGAGGCGACCGGCCCACATCTGGCGGGTGGCGAGCTGCTTCAGGATGTAGAGGCGGCGGACCAGCGGATCGCTGTCGGCGGCCCAGCCGCCCCAGGCGCCATAGTACTGGTAATAGTAGCGTCGGCGGCACTCCTGGAAGGCGTTGTCGCGCGTTCGCGACCAGGAGAACTCGTTGGCGAGATCGGCCACGGACCCAGCATAGCATTGCGAACCGGACACTGGTTCATGGCACACTGAGCCCACGCCTCGCCCCCTTGCACAGGAGGACCGTCATGAAGACTGCCGTCTCGGCGCTGCTGATCATCGGGCTCTTCTCCGCCACCGCATCCCCCGTCGCGGCCCAGGAGCGGCTCGGCACCGTCCACTTCGCGACGTCATGCGCGCCCGCCGTCCAGCCGCGCTTCGATCGCGCGGTGGCCCTGCTGCACTCGTTTGCCCTGGACGCCTCGGTCGCCGCGTTCACCGAGGTGGCGACCGCCGATCCGGCCTGCGGCATGGCCTGGTGGGGCGTGGCCATGTCGTGGCTGGGCAACCCGCTGGCCGCCCCGCCCAGCGCGCGCGGCCTGAAGGAGGGCTGGGCCGCCGTGGAGAAGGCGAAGGCGGCGGGGGCGAAGACGGATCGCGAGCGAGACTACATCGCGGCGATCGAGATCTTCTACAAGGACGCCGATCGCGTCGACCACCGGACTCGCGCGCTGGCCTACGAGCGGGCGATGGAGCAGATCGCCGCGCGGTATCCCACCGATCGCGAGGCCGCGGTGTTCTACGCTCTCGCGCTGAACATCACGCTCGATCCCAACGACAAGACCTACGCCAACCAGCTGAAGGCCGCGACCATCCTCGAGAAGGCGTTCGCCGAGCAGCCGGATCATCCCGGCATCGCCCACTACCTGATCCACAGCTACGACTTCCCGCCGATCGCGGTCAAGGGCCTGCCCGCCGCGAAGCGCTATGCGACCATCGCCCCGTCGGCGCCGCACGCCCTGCACATGCCCTCGCACATCTTCACGCGCGTGGGGAGCTGGCAGGAGTCGATCGAGACCAACCGCGCCTCCGCGAAGGCGGCCGCGGAGACGCTGGCCGCCGGCGGGTCGCAGACCGGCCTGCGCTCCTACGAGGGCCTGCACGCCTACGACTACATGATG
Organism: Candidatus Methylomirabilota bacterium; assembly: GCA_035259825.1. Taxonomy (GTDB): domain Bacteria; phylum Methylomirabilota; class Methylomirabilia; order Rokubacteriales; family CSP1-6; genus CAMLFJ01. Next base: position 6,487 of record DATFWA010000009.1, read on the forward strand.
TACGGCTACATGCAGCTCGCCCGGGATCGCGAGGCGCGGGCGCTCGTCGATGAGGTCACGGCAACCCGGAAGCTCAACGTGGATCACTTCGCGGGCGCCTTCGCGCTCGCGGCCATCCCGGCGCGCTACGCGCTGGAGCGGAGCCAGTGGGCCGAGGCGGCGGCGCTGTCGCCCACTCCGGCCGATCTGGCCTGGAACCGATTCCCCCAGGCCGAGTCCATCGTCTGGTTCGCGCGCGGCCTCGGGGCCGCCCGCAGCGGCGACCCCGCGCGGGCCCGGCAAGATCTCGCGCGCATCGAGGCGCTGCGCGACTCCCTGACCGCGTCGAAGAGCCTCTACTGGGCGCACCAGAGCGAGATGCAGCGGCTCGTGGTGGTGGCCTGGATCACCCGGGCCGAGGGCCGCAACGACGAAGCGCTGTCGCTGATGCGAACGGCCGCAGACGCCGAGGACGCCACCGAGAAGCATCCGGTGACGCCGGGCCCGGTCAAGCCCGCGCGCGAGCTGCTCGGGGAGATGCTGATCGAGAGCGGGCAGCCGGCCGCCGCGCTCAGGGAGTTCGAGGCCTCGCAGCGGGTCGAGCCGAACCGGTTCCAAGGGCTCTACGGCGCCGCGCGCGCCGCGGAGCTGGCCGGCGATGGCGCCAAGGCTCGCACGTACTACGTTCGGCTGGTGGATCTCGGCAAGGCGGCGGACGGGGACCGGCCCGAGCTGAAGCAGGCGAAGCGCTTCACGGGCGGCAAGTAGTCGCAACGCGACCCAATCGGGGAACCGCCTGGACGGCCGTGTAGTTTCGCAAGCGGAGGTCTGCTCACGCTCGGGATGTGTAGCACGTCACCGCAACAACCATCCAAGGAGGTCATCATGCCCAAGTCGAAGACGGCCGGTGTCACCCGGCGGCAAATCCTCAAGGCTGGCGGCGCCGCCACCTTCGCCGGCTACGCGGTCGGGGTGGAGAAGGCGCTGGGCCAGGCGATCAAGACCGATACCCAGGGCATCGTGGCGGCCGACGCCCAGGTGCCGATCGGCAGCTACAACATGCCGGTGTACGAGGCGCGTCCGGCCAACGCGACCAATGCGCCGATCGTCCTCGTGATCTCGGAGATCTGGGGCGTGCACGAGTGGGTGAAGGACGTGACTCGGCGCTTCGCCAAGGACGGCTACTACGCGATCGCCCCCGAGCTGTTCCAGCGGGAAGGCGGCGTCGGGCAGATTCCCAACGTGCAGGACATCCTCAAGATCGTGCTGGCGGTGCCGCGCAAGCAACTGCTGGGCGACACCACCGCCGCGGTGGACTGGGCCAAGAAGCGGCCCGGCGTGCGCGCGGACCGCGCGGGCGTGACCGGCTGGTGCTGGGGCGGCTCCACCGTATACCAGATCGCGGCGACCAACCCCGATATCAAGGCCGCGGTGGCCTGGTACGGCCCGCCGGCCCGGCCCTACCCCGACACGCCGAACCCGGTGACCGGCTTCGATGTGGTCAAGGACATCAAGGCGTCGTTCCTCGGCCTCTACGGCGGAAAGGACACGAGCCCCTCGCCCGACGATGCCAAGAAGTTCGGCGAGATGCTCAAGCAGACCAACCGCGACTCCGAGATCGTGATCTACCCCGACGCGAGCCACGGCTTCTTCGCCGACTACCGCCCCTCGTACAACGCGGAGGCCGCCGCCGACGCCTACAAGCGCTGCACCGGACTGTTCGCGAAGGCCTTGAAAGCCTAGGAGGATCAGCATGGAGATGGAGCGTCGCGAGTTCATCGCCCTGGCCGCCGGCGCCCTGTCCTATTCCCTCGCCACCGATGCCACGTGGGCCCAGACCAGCAAGGTCGAGGTCCACTGGCTCGGTCAGGCGACCACCAAGATAACCACGCCGACCGGCAAGGTGATCGTGATCGATCCATTCATCACGCAAAACCCCAAAACCCCCGCGCCACTCAAGAACCTCGATGCCCTCGGCAAGGTCGACGTGATCCTGGTCACGCACGGTCACGGCGACCACGTGGGCGACGTGAAGGAATTGGCCGCCCGCACTGGAGCCAAGGTGCTCGGGCCTGCCGGGCTCATCGCCACCATGATCGACCTCGGCTGGGTCACTCCGGAGCAGGGCGTGCGCTTCGGCAAGGGCGGCAAGGTGCAGCCGCTGGGCCCGCAGATCACCATCATCCAGACGCGAGCCGAGCACTCCTCCGAGGTCACGGTGACCGACCCCGCGACCAAGAAGAGCACCACCTACCCGGGCGGCGAGCCCGCCGGGTTCATCATCGAGTTCGAGAACGGGTTCAAGCTCTATCACATGGGCGACACCGGCCTGTTCGGCGACATGCGCCTGATCGGCGACTACTACAAGCCCGATCTGATCATGATCCCGATCGGCGGCCACTTCGTGATGGATCCGGTGGACGCCGCCTACGCGACGCGGGAGATGCTGAAGCCGAAGTTCGCCATCCCGTTCCACTACGGCACCTTCCCGGTGCTGCGCGGCACCCCGCAGGAGTACCAGACCGCGCTCGGCACGACGTCGACCCAGATATTCCCGATCAGCCCCGGGGACAAGCTGACGTTTTGATGCGCGGGCTGATGTGCAGGTGACGACCGGGGCGTGGCGCGCCGGCTGACGCGCCGCGCACTTGCTCGGTTCCGGCCCACCGTGCTAGTCTCCCGGCACTTCCGGAGGCCAGCCGCGCGCCTCCGAGCACCCGAGCCAGGGAGACTCCAATGCCATTCGTCAACATCCGCATCTACGAGGGCTGGGGCAAGGACCGGCTGAACGAGATCGCCAAGCGCGTCACCACCGCGATCACCGACGTGACCCAGCTTCCCAAGGAAGCGGTCTGGGTGGTGTTCGAGGAGGTGGATCCGCCGGACTGGTACGTCGGAGGCAAACCCGGCGAGCGCATGGCCAAGAAGTGACCAACGCCACCGCAGAAGATGAACAAGGTGCTGGGGGGGTTTGGGGGAGGAGCGGCGCCGCTCCCCCCCAATCAGAATGAGTAGTAGCAGTAGCGTCTCCGTCCGCGATCCTCGCTTCACTCAGATCGTCGGCGCTGCGGTCGGCTTCGAAACGATCGCCAGCGGGTGCCTCTTCACCGAGGGACCGCTGTGGCATCCCGCCGGCCAGTACCTGCTCTGGAGCGACATGCCCGGCGATCACCTGCGTCGGTGGTCGGCGAAGGACGGTGTCACGACGTTCCGCAAGCCGTGCAACAAGTCCAATGGCCTCACCTGGGATCGGCAGGGCCGGCTCCTCGCGTGTGAGCACGCCTCGAGCCAGGTCTCGCGGACCGAGCCGGATGGCCGCATCACCTCGCTGGCCACGCACTACCAGGGCAAGCAGCTGAACAGCCCGAACGACGTCGTATGCGCGGCCGACGCCGGCATCTACTTCAGCGACCCGCCCTACGGCCGGGCCGAGTTCTACGGGGTACCGCGGCCTCAGGAGCTGTCCTTCCAGGGAGTGTTCCGCGTCGGCTCCGACGCCAAGAGCCCCGTGCTCCTGGTCGATGATTTCGATCGGCCCAACGGCCTCTGCTTCTCGCGGGACGGCCGGCAGCTGTTCGTCAACGACACCGCCCGCAAGCACATCCGTCTGTTCGACGTCAAAGGGGACGGCACGCTTTCCGGTGGCCGCGTGTGGGCCGAGACGGTGGGCGAGGGCAAGGGCGCACCCGACGGCATGAAGATCGACTCGCAGGGCAACGTGTACTGCTGCGGCCCCGGCGGGATCCATGTCTTCAG
>DATFWA010000010.1:0-10166 GCA_035259825.1 Candidatus Methylomirabilota bacterium
CCTCACCTGGGGCAGCGCCGCGAAGCCGTCCATGATGCGCTGCCAGCGCGCGGCCAGGGCCTCGGCCTCGTGCGGCGACAGCGTGGGCATTTCGGAGATGTCGGCGCCCGCGCAGAAGGAGCGGCCGCGGCCGGCCACCACCACCGCGCGCACCTCGTCCGCTCGGGCCAGGCGCGCGAGCGCGGCCTCGAGCGCGTCGGCCATGGCCCGGCTGAGCGCGTTGCGGGCCTCGGGCCGCTCGAGCGTCAGGCGGGCCACGACGCCGTCCTGGGTGAGCGTGGCGGCCGGGGCGGCGCTCACGACAGGATCCGCTTCGCGATGATCTCGCGCATGATCTCCGAGGTGCCCGAGGCGATCGTCCAGAGCCGCACGTCGCGGAAGAAGCGCTCGACCGGGAACTCCCGCATGTAGCCGTAGCCGCCGTGGAGCTGTACGGCCTGATAGGCCACGCGGTTGGCGACCTCGGTGGCGAACAGCTTCGCCATCGAGACGGCGGTCACGCAGTCCTCGCCCGCGGTGTAGAGCGCGGCCGCGTGGTAGACGAGGTGGCGGGCCGCTTCGATCTCGGTGGCCATGTCGGCCACCCGGTGGCGCAGCACCTGCTTGCCGCTGAGCGGGCCGTCGAAGGCGTGGCGCTCGCGCAGGTAGGCGGTGGTGTCCTCCAGCGCCTGGGCGGCGCCCGAAAGCGCGAGCACCGCGGCCATGATGCGCTCCCGCTGCAGCCCGGCCGCGAGCTGATGGAACCCGCGCCCATCCTCGCCCAGGAGGTTCGCGGCCGGCACCGGGCACTCCTGCAGCGACAGCTCGGCGGTGTCCGAGGCCCGCATGCCCATTTTGTCGAGCCGCCGGCTCACCGTGAAGCCGGGCCACCCGCGCTCCACCAGGAACATCGAGATGCCCGCGTGCCGCCGCTCGGCCGTGCCGGCGCCGGTGCGCGCGGCGACGAAATAGAGATCGCCGTGCACCCCGTTGGTGATGAAGATCTTGCTGCCGGTGAGCAGGTAGCGGTCGCCGTCGCGCACCGCGCGTGTGGCGATGCCCGCCATGTCGGAGCCCGTCCCGGGCTCGGTGATGCCGAGGGCACAGACCGTCTCTCCGCTCACGATGCCGGGCAGGTAGGCGCGCTTCTGCGCGTCGGTACCGAAGCGGGTGAGCCAGGGCGAGGACATGTCGGTGTGCACGAGCACGCTGAACGCGACGCCACCCGAGCGGCAGCGCGCCATCTCCTCGCCCAGCACCACGCTCGAGAGGAAGTCGCCGCCGCCTCCGCCGAACTCGGTGGGGAACTCGAGGCCGAGGAGTCCCAGCTCGCCGAGCCGGCGCCAGAACGCCCGCGGGATCCGGCCGGCCTCCTCCCACGACTCCGCGTGGGGCACGACCTCCTTTTCCACGAATGCGCGGACCGTCCGGCGCAGCATCTCGTGCTCGTCGGTGAACGTCGGGAGCGGCATGGTCAGCGCGGCGTCTCCCGGCCGATCTCCGTCGCTCGTCGCGCGGAGCGGCGGATGGTGGACGGGATCACGGAATCCGGACGTAGCCTTCCATGAGCCGGCGCGCGGTGCGGTACACGGTCACGCGCTCGGCCCACGCCGCGTTTTCACGGCGGCCAACCGAGGCCGCGATGGGCAGCACGCCCGAGGGGTGGCCGAGGCGCAGGTCACCGACGCGGCCGCCCGCGCACTCGCTGACTACGGTGCCGTCCACCTGCGCGGCCACCGCCAGGCACATCGCGGCGGTCAGCGCGAAGGCGCGATGCGCGTTGCCCATCGAGATGCAGCGCGCGACCACGTCGGTCTGCTCGGCCTCGTAGCGCACGCCGTCCAGCGCCGTAAAGCCGGTGGGCGGCGCTACCACCGCGATCTTGGGCGTGGCCGCGCTCCCCGGGATGCCCATCGCCTCGGCTCCGGCCACCCGGATGGCCTCGAGCCGCGCCACCAGCGTGCGGTCCCCGTCCATCGCGGCGGGCGCCTCGGTGCCGGTGAGGTCGAGATCCTTGGCGCGCACGAAGACCACCGGGTTGCTGGCGTCGACCAGCGAGACCTCGACGCCCGCGATCACCTCGCGCGCTCGGCCGGAGGGCAGGAGGCGGCCGGTGCGGGAGCCGCCCGGCTCGAGGAAATCGAGCGCGATGCGGGCGCCCAGCCCGGCCACGCCCGGCAATTCGAAATCGCCGACCACTGCGGCCTCGCCGTCCACCACCGGCACCCGCGCGACGATGATCTTCTTCGTGTTCGTGTTGTGGATGCGCACCGCGGTCTCGCCGTTGGCGAAGGGCACCAGCCGCTCGTCGATGGCGAAGGGACCGACCGCGGACGAGCAGTTGCCGCAGTTGCCGGTGTAATCCACGATCGAGCGGCTGACCTCGACCTGGGCGAAGGTGTAGTCGACCTGCGCGTCGGGATGCGTCGAGGGACCGATGATGAACGCCTTCGACAGCGAGGAGATGCCGCCGCCCAGGCCGTCGAGCTGACGCCCGTAGGGATCCGGGCTGCCGAGCGCGACCAGCAGGACGCGGTCGCGGTCCGGGCCGACCGGCGGCAGGTCCCGCTCGTGAAAGGCCAGGCAGCGGCTGGTGCCGCCGCGCATGTACACCGCTCGAACCCGTCCCTGGGCCATGGCCGTCTCCGCTAGACGTGAGGATCCGATGTCGCGTCGGCGGTCTGCGCGAGCAGACCGCCCGCCAGCAGCATATCGCGCTCGCGCGGGCTCAGGATGCAGCGCATCCGGAAGCGCGCTCCCGTTCGCTGATTGGTCACGGCCACCGGCTCCCCCGACGTGAGGCGCTCGCGCAGCCCCTCGAAGTCGAGCGTGTCGTCCCGCTCGATGCCGTCGTAGTGGGCCGGGTCCTCGAATTCGAGCGGCACGATCCCCCAGTTGACGAGGTTCGCGCGGTGGATGCGCGCGAAGCTCTTGGCGAGCACCGCCCGCACCCCCAGGTGCAGGGGCGACAGCACCGCGGCCTCGCGCGAGGAGCCCTGACCATAGATCTCGCCGCCCACGATGACGCCCCCGCCGGCCGCGCGCGCCCGCGCGACGAACTCGGCGTCCACGTTGCGGAAGCAGAACTCCGCGATGGCGGGCACGTTGGAGCGGAACATCAGCACCGCGGTGCCGGAGGGCGAGATGTCGTCGGTCGAGACCTTGTCACCGAGCTTGATCAGCACCGGCGCGGTCAGGCGGTCGGGGACGGGCTGTCCTCGGGGCACCGGCTTGATGTTCGGGCCCTTGAGCACCTCCACGCCCGCCGCCTCGGCCTCGGCTACCGGCGGGATCAGCCCAGCTTCCGACGCCCGCAGCGACGCCGGCCAGCGACGCTCCGGGGCCTCGCCCGCGGTGCGCGGATCGGTGATGCGCCCGGTCAGCGCGGAGGCGGCCGCGGTCAGCGGCGAGCAGAGGTACACTGCGTCGTCCTTGGTGCCGCTGCGCCCGGCGAAGTTGCGGTTGAACGCGCGCAGGCTCCGGCCGCCCGAGGCCGGCACGTGGCCGATGCCCGCGCATGCGCCGCACGTGGGCTCCGAGATGGTGGCGCCGGCGGCCAGCAGCGGAGCGAGCAGGCCCTCGCGGGCCATCACCTCCACGATGCGGTGGCTGCCCGGGAAGACGACGAAGGAGACCGATGGGTCCACGCGGCGGCCGTCGAGGACGTGCGTCACCGCCTGCATGTCCTCCCACGAGGAGTTGGTGCAGGAGCCCACCATCACCTGCTCGATGGTCAGCCCGGCGACCTCGGAGACCGGCACCACGCGGTCCGGCGAGCCGGGCAGGGCCACGAGCGGCTCGAGCGCGGAGAGATCCAGCTCGATGCGGTCGTCGTACTCGGCGTCGTCGTCGGGACCGAGCGGCCGCCACTCCGCCTCCCGGCCGAGCAGCCGGAAGTACTCCCGGGTGACCTCGTCCGACGGGAACACGCTGGTGGTCAGGGTGAGCTCGGCGCCCATGTTGCAGATGGTGGCCCGCTGCGGCAGCGAGAGCGTCGCCGCGCCGGGGCCGCCGTACTCGAAGATGCGGCCGCTGCCCCCGCGCACCGAGTAGCGCCGCAGCAGCTCGAGGATCACGTCCTTGGCCGAGACCCACGGCCGCAGCCGCCCGCTGAGCCAGACCAAGGTCACGCGCGGCATCACCAGGTGATACGGACCGCCGCCCATCGCCACCGCCACGTCGAGCCCGCCCGCGCCGATCGCGAGCATCCCGGTGGAGCCGCAGAGGGTCGTGTGGCTGTCGGTGCCAAGCAGCGTCTGGCCGGGCACGCTGAAAGACTCGAAGTGCACCTGGTGGCAGATGCCATTACCGGGCTTGGAGAACCAGGAGCCGTAGCGGCGCGCCGCGGTCTGCAGGTAGCGGTGGTCGTCGGAGTTGCGCGAGTCCACCTGGTAGACGTTGTGGTCGATGTAGGTAACCACGCGCGGCGGACGCACTCGCGGAAAGCCCATGGTCTCGAATTGTAGAAACGCCATGGTGCCGTTGGTGTCGGTGAGCAGCGCCTGGTCCACGCGCAGGCCGATCTCCTCGCCGGCTACCGGCTTGCCGGCGACCAGATGCGACTCGATTAGCTTGCGGGTGAGGTTCCGCGCGTTGGTCACACGGTTGTCCGCGGCCTGGGGGAGTGCGGGGGCCAGGTCCGGCTCCGGGTTGCCCGCGGCCTGGGGGAGCGCGGGGAGCAGGTCCGGATCCGGGCTGCCCGCGGCCTGGGGGAATGCGGAGGCCAGCTCTGAATCCGGGTTGTCCGCGGCCTGGGGGAGTGCGGGGGCCATTTCTGGGCCCCCGCAGATGAAGAGCCTTGAAGAACTAGACCGTATCTCACCGCTTGTCGACCTGGACGAAGGGCCGGCGCGCATAGCCTTTGTAGTCGGCGCGGGGGCGGATCAGGCGGTTGTCGTCGTACTGCTCGAGCAGGTTCGCGGTCCAGCCCGCGATGCGGGAGGTGGCGATCACCGGGGTGAAGAGGTCCACCGGGATCCCGATCGAGTAGAACAGCGGCGCCGAGTAGAAGTCCACGTTGGGGATGAGCCGCTTGGCCGCGTTGATCTTCGCGTGCAGCGCCACCGCCAGGTCGTACCAGAGGGCTTGGCCCGATTGGCGACAGGCCTCCTCGGCCATGCCCTTCAAGATGGCGGCCCGTGGGTCGCCCGCGGTGTAGACGCGGTGGCCGAAGCCCATGAGCCGGCGCTTCTCGGCCAGCGCCCGGTCCACGAACGCATCGACGTTGTCGAGCCGAGCCACCTCGAGCAGCGTGCGCATCACCGCCTCGCCGGCGCCGCCGTGCAGCGTGCCCTTCAGCGCGCCCACGCCGCCCGCCACCGCGGAGTGCATGTCGGAGAGGGTGGCCGCGATCACCCGGGTGGTGAAGGTGGAGGCGTTCAGCTCGTGCTCGGCGTAGAGGGTGAGGCTCGCGTCGAACGCGCGGGTGGTGACCGCCGTCGGCTTGCTGCCGGTGAGCATGTAGAGGAAGTTCGCGGCCAGCGACAGCTCGGGCGCCGGGGCCACCGGGGGCTTGCCGGTGCGCACCCGGTGATGCGCGCAGATCGCGGTGGCGAACTGGCTGGTGAGCCGGACCGCCTTGCGGAGGTTGGCCGGGCGCGAGTTGTCGGTCGCGTCGGGGTCGTGCATCCCGAGCACCGCGACCGAGACCTGCAGGACCCGCATCGGATCGGTGTCGCGCGGCATCAGGCCGTACATCCGGACCAGCTCGTCGGGAATCGTCCGCACCGCGGCCAGCTCCACCTGGAACCGGTCGAGCTGCACGCGGGTAGGCAGCTCGCCGTGCCAGAGCAGGTAGCAGACCTCCTCGAAGGTCGCCTTGCGCGCCAGCTCGTCGATGTCGTAGCCGCCGTAGGCGAGGCGGCCGTTCTTGCCGTCGAGATCGCACAGACGGGTCTCGGCCGCGACCACCCCCTCCAGACCCCGGATGAGCTGACTGCCCTCGGTCATCGGTGACTCCTCTCGGAACGGCGAGTGGCCCGCGAGCGACGCCGCGCGGGATGCAGTCGAACGGTATAACGCGCCCCGACACAGCGCAAGAGCGTTGGAGTGCGACGCGCGAGCGAGTAGAATCTGGGCGGGCCTCCGCGAGCGCCGACGCGCGCGCGGCACACAGAGGAGGCATGAGTCCAGTCCCAACGGGTCAGTCCGAAGTCGCGGCGGGCAGCGCCGGCGCCTCTGTTTCCTCGGTTCTCGACGCGCTCCGCCGAGCCGGCCCCGCGATCGGGGTGCTGGCCTGCGCGCTGCTGCTCACCTTCGGCGCGTGGCGCTACGCCCGCGAGACGGTGCGCGCCGACGAGCAGGACCGCTTCGATCGCATCGTGGCCGTGAGCCGCGAGGCCATAGACCGGCGGCTCGACTCCTACGTCCAGATCCTGCTCGGGGTGCGCGCGCTCTTCGCGGGCAGCGCGACCGTCGATCGCGCCGAGTTCAGCGCTTACGTGGGGGCGCTGGATCTGCCAGGACGCTACCCGGGCATTCGCGGTCTCGCCTGGGCCCCGCGGGTGCCGGCCGAGGCCCGCGCGAGCCACGAGGCGGCCATGCGGCAGGACGGGCTAGCTGGCTACGAGATCCACCCGGCGTCGGCCCGCCGCGAGTATCACCCGGTTGCGTTCGTAGAGCCCGCGGCCGGCTTCGAGGACGGCGTGCTGGGGCTCGACGTCGGCGCGTGGCCCGAGAACCAGGCCGCGATGGATCGCGCCCGCGACAGTGGCCAGCCCACGATGAGCGATCGGCTGGCCGTGCTCCGCGCCGGCGGCGGCTTCGGCTTCCTGATCTTCATGCCGGTCTACCGCGACGGCCGGGTCCCCGACGGACCGGACGAACGCGCCCGGGCCCTCGCCGGATTCGTTGCGATGTCGTTCCGGCCCGATCTGATGATGAGCGCCCTGCTCGGCTCCACGCTCTCCGAGCGGCTGAGCGTGGAGATCTACGACGCGGACGAGCCGGCGCCCGCGCGCCTCCTTTACAACCGCGACCCGGACCGGGAACCGACAGGAGGCGCCCGCGAGCTGAGCGAGACGGTGCCGCTGCGGTTTGGCGGGCACACGTGGTCGCTTCGCCTCACCACGCGGCCGCCGTTCCACTCTGTGCCGGGACGCCTGGTGCCGCACTGGGTGCTCGGGAGCGGCCTCCTGATCAGCGTGCTGGCCTTCGTCATCACGTTGCTGGAGACCCGCGCTCTCGTCCGGGCCCGGCGTCTCGGCGCGGAGGTGCAGGCGGCGGAGCGACGGATGCGCCAGGCCAACGAGCGCTTCGAGCTGGCCGCCTCCGCGGTCAGCTCGGCGATCTACGACCGCAACTTGACGGACGGGACGGTGGCGTGGACGCGGGGGTTCGGCGAGATTTGCGGCTACGAGCCGGAGCAGATCGGACCGACCTCCGAGTGGTGGCTCGAGCGGCTGCATCCCGACGACCGGCCGCGGATCGAGGGCCTGCTCGCGGAAGCTGTGGCCAGCGGCCGCGACTTCGTGGCCGAGTACCGCTTCCGCACCCGCGCTGGCCGCTATCTCGACATCCTGGATCGGGGCCGGTTCGTCCGGGACGCCAGCGGGCGTCCGGTCCGGATGGTCGGCAGCATGGTCGACGTCTCCGAGCGCAAGCGCGCAGAGGCGGTGCTGCGCGAGAGCGAGGCGCGGCACCGGGCGGTCCTCGAGTCGGCGATGGACGCCTTCGTCGGGATGGACCACGAAGGCCGGATCACCGAGTTCAATCCGGCGGCCGAGCGACTGTTCGGCCGGACGCGCGACGAGGTGCTCGGGCTCGAGCTGGCCTCGGTCATCATCCCGCCCTCGTTCCGGAAGGCGCACCGGCGGGGCCTGTCGCGCTATCTCGCCACCGGGGAGACGGTGGTGATCGGCGGCCGGCTCGAGGTGAGGGCCCTCCACGCCGACAATCACGAGTTCCCGGTGGAGCTCACGGTGACGCGGGCGGGCACGAACGAGCGGCCCGCGTTCAACGCCTACATCCGGGACCTGACCGCGCAGAAGCAGGCCGAGGCGGCGCGGTCGAACCTCGAGATGCAGCTACAGCAGTCGCAGAAGATGGAGGCGATCGGGCGGCTCGCCGGCGGGGTCGCCCACGACTTCAACAACCTGCTGACAGTGATCGGCGGGCGGGCCCACATGCTGCTGAGCCGCCTGAAGCCCGGCGAGCCGATGCGCCGCGAGGTGGAGCTGATCCAGAAGACATCGCAGCGCGCGGTGGCGCTCACCAGCCAGCTGCTCGCCTTCAGTCGCAAGCAGGTGGTGCAGCCCCGGGTCCTCGAGCTGGGGCCCCTGATGTCGGAGGTGGCCCCGATGCTGCAGCGGATGATCGGGGAGGACATGGAGCTCTCGGTCCTGGCGACGGAGGGGACGGGACGGGTCAAGGTCGATCCGAGCCAGATGCAGCAGGTGCTGATGAACCTGGCGGTCAACGCGCGCGACGCCATGCCCGGGGGCGGACGGATCACCGTCGAGGTGCGGGATGTGGAGGTGCCCGAGCCCGTCGCGCTCGGTCACGCGAGCCTGCCCGCGGGCCGGTACGTCACGCTCGCGGTGAGCGACACCGGCACCGGCATGAGCGCCGAGACTGTCGCGCATATCTTCGAGCCGTTTTTCACTACCAAAGAGCAGGGGAAGGGAACGGGCCTCGGACTCTCCACCGTCTACGGCATCGTCGAGCAGAGCCTGGGCTTCATCCGGGTGGAGAGCGAGCTCGGCCACGGGACGACGTTCACCATCTATCTCCCCCGCGTGGAGGAGCCGCTGCCGTCGCCCGGCGACAATCCGGTGTCGACCGCGGAAGGGGGACGCCGTCTGCGTACCACCGCGCGCACCGTGCTGGTGGTGGACGACGAGCCGGAGGTGCTCGAGTTCGCTACCGAGATCCTCGGGCGTGTCGGCTACCGCGTGCTGGAAGCCGTCGACGGCCCCTCCGCCATCGACGTCGTGCGACGATACGAGGGCGACATCCACCTGCTGGTGACCGACATGGTGATGCCGGGCATGTCCGGCCGCGATCTGGCCGAGCGGCTCCGCACGCTCAGAACCTCCCTGCCGGTGCTCTACATCTCGGGCTTTGTCCAGGACGCGGCCGCGCGCGCCGCGTTCGCCAGCGAGCACTCCGCGTTCGTGGCCAAGCCGTTCACCCCCGAGCTGCTGGCCGACCGCGTTCGGGAGCTGCTCGCCACCGCCGACGCCGAGGCGAACTGAGCGCGGCGCCCGCGTCCCGCTCAGCCGCGGAGCGCGCCGTCGATGCGGACGTCGATGAGGTACGGCCCGCCCGAGGCCATCCCCCGCTTGATCGCCGAGGCCACCCCCGACGCCTTGTCCACCAGCTCGCCGGGGACGCCCTGCGATTTCGCCAGCCCGACGTAGTCGAGGCCGGGTTTGATCAGGTCCATCGCGACGTAGGTGTTGTCCTCGGCGGAGAAACCCTTCAGCGCCTGGGTGCGCTGCTTGAGGATGCGATAGGACTGGTTGTTGAAGATCACGAACACCACCGCGATCGAGTCGTGCGCCGCCGACCAGAGTGACTGGATCGTGTACATCGCGCTGCCGTCGCCCACCAACGCGACCACCGGCCGATCGGGCTGGGCCAGCTTGACGCCCAGCGAGGCGGGCAGCCCCCAGCCAATGCCGCCGCCGCGCAGCCCGTAGAAGCCGCGGTGGTCACGGGCGCGCAGCAGCTCGCGCACGCCGAGGCTCGAGGAGATGGTCTCGTCCACGATGATGGCCTCGTCGGGCACCGCGCCCGCCACGGCGCCCACTAGCGCGAGCGGGCTGATCGGGACGCGGTCGGCCTGGGCCGCCGCCTCCTGGCGCAGCGCCTCGCGGCGTGCCTCCTGGGCCACCCGCAGCTTCTCGATCCGGGCGCTCACGTCCTTCCCCTGCGAGGGGCTGAGCCGACGCTTCAGGGCTTCGACCAGCTCGGGGAGCGTCGCCTTGGGATCGCCCTGGATAGCGACCTGCGCCGGATAGTTCTTGCCGATTTCCCAGGGATCGAGATCGAGGTGGATGAGCGGCAGGCCTTCCGGCATCGGCTCCACGTCCGAGGGAAGCGAGAGCGTGAAGAGATCGCCGCCCACCGAGAAGAGCAGGTCGTGCTGCATCAGCATCTGGCGGATCGGTAGGCCGAGACGCGGGAACGGACCGTGATAGAGCGGGTGCGTGAACGGGAACGAGCAGGTGGACGGCACGCACTCG
>DATFWA010000011.1:0-28609 GCA_035259825.1 Candidatus Methylomirabilota bacterium
CCCGCCAGTCGCCGACGCTTCCCGACGTCCTCGATCTCCGCAAGTCCAGCACCCCCCAGGTCTGATCCTCCAAGGGCTTGCCGTCCGGGACCCTCCCGGGCTACAGTCCGGCGACAGCCGCATCATTCAGCCGGACCACAACGAGGAGCGACCACATGAAGCGTGCGAGCGCGACGGCGTCCGTGTTGCTGCTGATCCTGGCCCTGATGGGATTCGTTCTCGCCGGCGGCGTCTCGGCCCAGCCGAAGACCGAGCTGACGGTGGCCCTCTCGAGCTTCTCCACCGAGGTGCTCGATCCGCCCCTGGGCGGCCACCTCGTCAAGTACTACCTCTCGATGATCTTCGACTACCTGGTGGGCACCACCCCCGACGGGCAGCCCTCGCGTGACGGCGGGCTGGCCACCCGCTGGGAGAACTCGCCCGACTACAAGCGGTGGACCTTCTATCTTCGGAAGAACGTCAAGTTCCACAACGGTGACGAGGTCACCTCCGAGGACGTGAAGTTCAGCCTGCAGCGCAACATCGGCAAGCGTTCCACCACCGGCTACGCCGGGCCCCTGCGCACGCTGATCCAGGACATCGAGACGCCCGCGCCGGACCGAGTGGTCATCGTCACCAAGGAGCCGACCCTCATCATCCCGACGTATCTCTCGCGCTCGCTCTCCACTGAGGGCATGATCTCCCCGAAGAAGTACATCGAGTCCGTCGGCGACGACGTCTTCGCCCGCAAGCCGATCGGCAGCGGGCCCTACAAGTTCGTCGAGCAGGTCACCGGCTCACACATCAAGCTCGCCGCGGTAGACAGCCACTGGCGCATCGGTACGCCGAAGTACAAGACCATGATGTTCCGGCTGGTGCCCGAGGAGGCGACCCGGATCGCGCTGCTGCGGCGCGGTGAGGTGGACGTCGCCGACGTCAGCCGCGAGCGGGTGAAGGAGCTGGAGAAGGAAGGCTTCCCGCTCCACTATCGCCGCGAAGAGGCGATCCTCACCATGTGGTGGGTCCTCGGGCCGGACGGGCGGACCGCACCGTCGAAGGACAAGCGCGTGCGGGAAGCGCTCAACCTGGCGCTGGACCGGGCGGAGATCGCGCAGTCGATCTTCGGCGGGAAGGCCGAGCCGGCCGCGATCCCGCTGGGGCTCTCGTGGTCGTTCAAGGACGTGGGCTTCAAGCAGACGCCGGACATGCTCTATCCCTACGACCCGGCGCGGGCCAAGAAGCTGCTGGCCGACGCGGGGGTGGCGTCCGGCCTCGCGCTGGACGTCTACGCCTATCAGCTGCCCGGCCTGCCCGAGGGCAAGACGATGGCGGAGGCAGTGGCCGGCTACTGGGAGAAGATCGGGATCAAGACCAAGCTGATCCCCGTGGACTATCCCGCGTTCCGCAAGGCGTGGTTCGACCGGACGGTGCCTGGCGCGGTCGGGTACTTCAACATCGCCAACCGGGACTGGATCGGCGCCTACGCCCTGCTCGAGAAGCAGGCGTACACGCCGTCGAAGCCCTCCGACACCGTCAATGACCCCGAGATCGACGGGATGCTGTCGCAGGTCATGCGCCAGACCGACAAGGAAAAGATCAACGCGCTGATGCGCGGGGTCTACGCGCGGCTGCGCAGCGAGCACCTCGGCGTGCCGGTGGTGTACCTGCACTCGCCCTACGCGACGTCGAAGACCCTCGGCAACTGGAACGTGGGCAGCGTCATGTACGACCTATTCTTCGACGTCCTGGCCTCCGGCAAATAACCCACTCGCGCATGATTCGCCCCGAGCGCCAACGCACTGCGGTGGGGGGGCATGGGGGAGGAGCGCCGCCGCTCCCCCCCATTCAGAACAGAGCCTTACAGAAGTACGGGTACGAACGGGCGTAGCCACACGATATGCTCCGCTTTGTCGCGGTACGTCTGGTGCAGTCGCTGGTCGCCCTGGCGATCATCTCGGTCGTTGTGTTCGTCCTGGCCCGGGCGACCGGCGACCCGCTCCACCTGATTCTACCGATGTCGGCCTCGAAGGAGGACTTCGACAACGCCCGGCGCTATCTGGGTCTCGACCGGCCCTACGTCGAGCAGTACCTCTCGTTCGCGAGCCGCGCGGTGACCGGCGACTTCGGCACCTCGCTGCGCGCCCGTCGGCCGGTCGGCGAGCTGATCCGCGAGCGCCTGCCGAACTCGCTCAAGCTGGCCGCCTTCGCCATGGGCGTGTCGCTCGCGATGGCCTTTCCGCTGGGCATCATGGCGGCGGTGCGGAAGGGGACCGGCATCGATCGGGCCGCGCAGATCGTCTCGGTCCTGGGACAGTCGCTTCCCACCTTCTGGGTGGCGATCATCCTCGTGGAGTTCGTGGCCGGTCGCTGGCAGTGGCTGCCCGCGGGCGGCATCAGCGGCTTCTCCAGCTACATCCTGCCCGGCTTCACCCTGGGTTGGTTCGTGGTGGCCGGCCTCATGCGGCTGCTGCGCTCGGGCATGCTCGAGGTCCTCGACTCGGAGTACGTCAAGCTGGCGCGGGTGAAGGGGGTGAGCGAGCGCCGGGTCATCTGGATGCACGCGCTGCGGAACGCCCTGATCCCCGTGGTCACATTCGCGGGGATCTACTTCGCGATCCTCGTGACCACCGCCATCGTGGTGGAGACCGTATTCGCGTGGCCGGGCCTCGGCCGGCTCGCCTACGAGGGCATCAGCTCCCGCGACTTCCCGGTGATCCAGGCGGTGGTGCTCACCACCGCGGCCATCGTGGCGGTGGTGAATCTCTGCGTGGACTGCCTCTACGCGATCATCGATCCCCGGATCCGCTATGCCCGCTGAGCCGGCGGCCCTTCCGCTGCCCGAGATAGACGGCGCGGCGGTGGCCGCCCCGCGCGGCTGGCGGCTGCCGCTCTTCCCGATCGGCGCCATTGCGATCTTCCTGATCGTGGCCATCGTGGCCCCGTTCCTCGGGCTGCCCGACCCCCACGAGCAGTCGCTCCGCAGCCGCTTCAAGCCGCCGGTGTGGGAGGAAGGTGGCACCTGGGCACACGCGCTCGGCACCGATCGCCTCGGGCGCGATCTGCTCTCCCGCATCGTGTGGGGCTCGCGGATCTCGCTGGCCGCCGGCGTGCTCACCGTGCTGCTGGCCAGCGCCTTCGGCGCCGCGGTGGGGCTCAGCGCCGGCTACTACGGCGGGCGGGTGGACGCGGTGCTCATGCGCATCACCGACGCCACCATGTCGTTCCCGGTCATCCTGCTCGCCCTGATCCTGGCGGTGACGGCGGGGCCCAGCTTCACCAACGTGGTGGTGGCGATCGCGGTGATCCTGTGGGCGCGTTACGCCCGCGTCATCCGCGGGCAGGTGCTCACGCTGATGCAGCTGGACTTCGTGGCTCAGGCGCGCATCGCGGGGGCGGGGGCGTGGCGGATCATCACGCGCCATCTGCTGCCCAACACGCTCGGCACGCTGCTGGTGCTGGTCACGCTGCAGATCGGCTACGTGATCATCGTGGAGGCCTCGCTGTCCTTCCTCGGCGCCGGCATCCCGCCGCCCACGCCCGCGTGGGGATCGATGATCGCGGAAGGGCGCGACTTCGTGACCAGCGCGTGGTGGGTCTCGCTGTTCCCGGGGATGGCGATCCTGATCGTGGTGCTCGCCTTCAACCTGCTCGGCGACTGGCTGCGCGACACCTTCGATCCCAAGCTGCGCCAGCTCTGAGCCCGCATCCCGCCGTGCCGCCTCCCGTCGTCGACGTCCGCGACCTCCGCACGCACATCGTGACGCGCTGGGGGACGGTCAAGGCGGTCGACGGGGTGTCGTTCGCCCTGGCTGAGGGCGAGACGCTCGGTCTCGTCGGCGAGTCCGGCTCCGGTAAGAGCATGACCTGCCTCAGCCTGGTGAGGTTGGTGCCGCGGCCGGCCGCGCGCATCCTGGGCGGGCAGGTGATGCTGGACGGCGACGACCTGCTCGCCCGGAGCGAACGCGAGATGCAGGCGATCCGGGGCCGGCAGATCGCGATGATCCTGCAGGATCCGATGAGCTCACTCAACCCGGTGTTCTCCATCGGCATGCAGATGCGAGAGCCCGTCGCACTCTATCATCGGCTGCGCGGCCGGGCGCTGACCGCCCGCGCCGCCGAGCTGCTCGCGGCGGTGCGCATCCCGTCGCCGCGGGAGCGCCTGTGCGCGTTCCCGCACCAGCTCTCCGGTGGCATGCGGCAGCGGGTGGTGGGCGCGATGGCGATCGCGGCGCCGCCGCGCCTGCTGATCGCCGACGAGCCGACCACGAGCCTCGATCTCACCATCCAGTCGCAGTACCTGGGGCTGTTGCGCGAGCTACAGCGGCAGCACCGCTTCGCGTTGATCTTCGTCACCCACAACCTGGGAATCGTGGCCCGCATGTGCGACCGCGTGGCTGTGATGTACGCCGGACGCATCGTGGAGATGGGGCCGGTGCGGCGCCTGTTCACGCGGCCCGCGCATCCATATACCCGCGCGCTGCTCGATTCGATCCCGCGACTGGGCGCGCGCCGCGAGCGGCTGACCGCGATCGAGGGACAGCCGCCGGATCTCTCTCGGCTGCCCGCCGGCTGCGCCTTCGCGCCGCGCTGCCCTTCGGTCATGGAGCGCTGTCGCGTGGAGGCGCCGCCCGAGACCGTGGTCGAAGCCGGCCACGTGACGCGCTGCTGGCTCGAGACGCCCACGAGCGGCGGAGCACCGGCGTGAGCGCGCTGCTCGAGGTGGAGGGGCTCACCAAGCACTTCCAGGTGCGCCGCGGGCTGCTGGGGCGGGCCACCGGGCTGGTGCGAGCGGTCGACTCGGTCTCGTTCACCATCGACGAGGGCGCGACTCTCGGCGTTGTCGGCGAGTCAGGCTGCGGCAAGACGACGACCTCGAAGCTGGTGCTGGGGCTCGAACGGCCGACGGCGGGGACCATCCGCTTCGGGGGCGAGAACGTCCTGACCCTGGGGCGGACGGGTCTTCGACGCTACCGGCGTGCGGTGCAGGCGGTCTTCCAGGATCCGTACGCATCGCTCGACCCGCGCATGCGGGTCGGGACGATCATCGCGGAGCCGCTCGTGATCAACGAGCGGATGGACGCGACGGCGCGACGGCGGCGCGTGCACGAATTGCTGGACCTGGTGAGCCTGCCCGCCCGCGCGGCGGATCTCTACCCGCACGAGTTCTCCGGGGGCCAGCGGCAGCGAGTGGCCATCGCACGGGCGCTGGCCCTGTCGCCGCGCCTGGTGGTGCTGGACGAGCCGGTCTCCGCGCTCGACGTGTCGATCCGAGCTCAGATCCTAAACCTCCTGCGCGACCTGCAGGCGCGGCTCGGGGTGTCCTACCTGTTCATCGCCCACGATCTGGCCGCGGTCGCTCACATGAGCCACGCGATCGCGGTCATGTACCTGGGGCAGATCGTGGAGCGCGGCCCCGCCGACGCGGTCGCGCTCGAGCCACGTCACCCGTACACCCAGGCGCTATTCGCGGCCGCCTTGCCGATCGACTTCGACTCGCCGCGCGAGGAGATCACGCTTGCCGGTGAGGTGCCGAGTCCGCTGAACCCACCCTCCGGCTGCCGTTTTCACCCTCGGTGTCCCCACGCCATGCCCCGCTGCGCCACCGAGGAGCCCGTGTTTCGTCCGGCGGCCGGCCGCCTCGTCGCCTGCCACCTCTACTAGCCGTCACGCGAGCAGGAGGCAGGCCGCGCCGGCGCAGGCGAGAAGCGCGGCGGTGAGACGGCGGGCCAGGTCGGGCTCACCGAAGAGGGCGCGACCGAGCAGGACCGCGAGCACCGCGGACATGCGGCGGATCGCGTTGACGTAGGCCGCGGGCGCAAACGTCATCGCGGAGGTCTGCATGCCGGTGCCGGTGACGCCGAGCAAGCCGTGGCCCACCACCGTCACCAGATTGTGCGGCGCGAAGCTCTCACCGAAGCCGCGGGGCGTGGTCGCCAGCGCGACCAGCGCGGCCACGACCGCGGCGCCGCCGTGCGCGCACACGAGATAGCTGGGCGGGCCGATCCTGAGCGCGCCGTAGCGATCCACCGCCGCGAGGAAGCCCAGGAAGAACGCCGCGCCCAGGGCGTCCAGCGCGTCGCGGCGGGAGAACAGGGCGCGCAGCCGGCCGAATCGGCCTCCGCCGCCGCTTCCCGAGAGGCTGACGGTCCCGGCCAGCGAGAGCGCGAGGCCGATCCAGCCGAGCGCGCTCGGGAGCCCGCCCGAGAGCACGGCGTCCGGCAGGATCGTGAACAGCGGACTCAAGGCCAGGATAGGTCCGACGATCGAGATGTCCCCGCGGGCGCTGGCCCGCGCGAGCAGCCCGCTCATGCCCAGCACGAGGAACCACGAGGCGACGATGGCCGACCACGTGTCGGCCCCCGGCGGCACGAAGAGCCGGCCCGAAACGAGGAAGTAGAGCGCCCACGCTGTGCCGGCCACGGCCTGCGTCCACGCGACGATGACGAGCGGCGGGATCGCGCGAGCCCGGCCCTTGACGAGCGCGAACTGCGCGGCCTGGGTGAGCGCCGCCCCGAGCGAGAGCAGGAACCAGGTCAGACGAGATCGACGCGGGGCACCCCGCTCGCCTCGAGGGCGGCGGCCATGGCCGCCACCTCCTCCGCGGAGGGCGGGAGCACGGGCGGCCGCGCGAGCGCGCTCCGGAACAGGCCGCGCAGGGCGAGGCCTTCCTTCATCCGCGCGTGTGCGTCGCCCGAGGGCTCGCCCGCACCGTAGACGGCTTCCTTCACCGGCCAGATCCGCTCGTTGGCCCGTCGTGCGCGGGGCAGGTCGTCGGCCTGCATGGCGTCCATCAGCTCGAAGGTCAGCTCGGGGATCAGGCTTGCGCAGCCGACCAGCGTGCCGTCCATCTGGTGCACGAAGGTCGGGAAGAGATACTCGTCCATACAGTTGAGCAGGGATACGTGCGGGGCTTCGGCGCGCAGGGCCCGGATGTCGCGCTCGTACTTGCCCAGGTCGCGCTGCCCCATCTTGAACCCTCGGACCTGGGGCAGGCTCGCCAGCCGGACCATCAGGCGGGTCGAGTAGGCGACCTTGGTGCTCGTCGGGTACACGTGGATGATGAGGTCGAGTCCGCTCTCCGCGCCGATGGCCCGCACGTACTCGTAGACTGCGTCCTCCTTCACGCCGAAGCGGAGCCACATGTGGCACGGCATGACGTCGATGGTATCGGCGCCCGCGTGGGCGGCCGCCCGGGTGTGCTCGATCGCCTCGAAGGTGCCCTCCGAGCAGACCGCGGAGATGACGCGAACGCGGCCCGCGACGGCGTCGGCGACGACGCGAGTGACCTCGGCGCGCTCGTGGGGGAGCAGCGAGCCGACCTCGCCGGTGTGGCCGTTGGTCATGAGCGCGGTCACGCCCCGGCAGCCGGCCAGCCAGCGCGAGAAACGGGCAAGGCCGTCCTCGTCGATCTTGTAGTCGTCTCGGAACGGCACGGCCAGTGCGGGAATCACTCCGCGGAACGCGCGGCGACTCATCGGTCGGTTCCTCCCCTGGGAGACCCTACCCGAGGAGCGCGCGTCAGGTCAAATCGTCGGGTCGAATCGGCTAGCCAGTGTCGTCTTACCGTGTAGGAAGCACTCCCCGCGCGCGCATGGCGGCTCGCGCGTCGCCGAATACCGGCGGCGGACCGAGAAGCGCTGAGTGGCACGGCCTGCGCATGAGTGGGCAGGAGGTTACGACCATGCCAGAGAAGAAGACGATAGAGCGAGCCCGCCGGGATGCACGAGAGGGCAAGGCCCCGAGCACGCAGGCCGGCGAGTTCGTGCGCGAGGAGATGGAGCACGTTCGCGAGGGCAAACATGGGGCGCGCAACACCAAGCAGGCCATCGCGATCGGTCTGTCCAAGGCGCGCCGGGCCGGCGTGAAGCTGCGTGCCCCAGGCCGCGGGACGTCGCGGCGCACGCGGCGCAAGGCGGCCCAGGACACCCGCGCGGCCAGACGCGGCGCCGGCCGGGGGACCTCGGCCCGGCGGTCGCGTGCGACCATGAAGGCGCTGCGCCGCGAGGGACGTGGCGCCGCGTCGAAGCGCGCCCTGTCGCGACAGGCCAAGTCGGCCGCGCGCCGCCGCCGCCGACGCGCGGCGTAGCCGATGGCGACGCATCGTTCCCGCGGCACGTCGCGACGGCGGACCGGACGGCCGACGACGGCAGGGAGGGCCGCAGCCAGGACGGGCCGGCGGTGGGTGCGCGGGGTCAAGACGGTCTCGACCTATCCGCCCCGGGGACTCTTCAAGCGGGACGCGCGGACGATCGCGCGCACCCTCGCCTCGAAGCGGGTGAGCCCCAAGGGCGTCGGCTCGGGCCTGCAGATGCTCCTCTTCTACATCAACCGCGGCGGACGGGGTCTCAGTCCGAGTCGACGAGCCGAGCTGGAGCGGGCCAAGCGCTTGCTCCGGCGCCGGATGCGCGAGACGGCCGCGGCGAGCCGGCGCGCTCTGTAGGCACCAACGGCGCTCCGGCCTTGACGTGCCCTCCCGGCACCCATAATGTGACGCCGGGAGGGCATCAATGCCACGCGCATCCTTCGGGCTCATCCTGGCCAACCGGGCGGTCGTGCTCGGCGCGATCCCGGCGCGCGACCTGATCGAGCTGTCCCAGCAGGCGGAAGCCTCGGGCGCGTTCGACACGCTGTGGGTCGGTGACAGCCTGCTCGCCAAGCCGCGGCTCGAGGCGGTGGCATTGCTCTCCGCGCTGGCCGGCGCGACGTCGCGGCTGCGGCTTGCGGTGGGCTGTCTCGCCACCTTCGTGCACCGCCATCCGCTCCTGTTCGCCCAGCAGTGGGCGAGCCTCGACGTGCTGTCCGGCGGCCGGTCGCTCCTCGCGGTGTGCCTGGGCGGGCCCGACGAGCAGAGCCCCGCGCAGGCCCTCGAGCACAAGGTCATGGGCGTCCGGTCCAGCGAGCGCGTCGGGCGTCTCGAAGAGGGTATCCAGATCCTCCGCAAGGTGTGGAGCGGAGAGAAGGCCTCGCACCGGGGCGAGTTCTATCAGTTCGAAGGCGTGAAGATCGAGCCGCGGCCGGTACAGCAGCCCTGCCCGATCTGGATCGCGAGCAATCCCACCGGGCTCACCTGGAAAGGCGGCGCGAGCGCCTCCGACGCGGCGGTGGAGCGCGGGCTGCGGCGGGTGGCCCGCTACGCCGACGGGTGGATGACCAACAAGGTGACGCCGGCGGAGTTCCGGGAGCAGTGGGCGCGTATCGCGCGGATGGCCAAGGAGGAGGGCCGAGATCCGGACTCGATGCAGAGCGCGCTCTACCACAACATCAACATCAACGAGGACCGCCAGCAGGCGCTCGAGGAGAGCAAGACGTTCCTCGACACCTACTACACCAGCAAGTTCTCGCCCGCCTTCGTGGAGGGCTGGACGGTGGCGGGCAGCCCGGCCCAGTGCATCGCCCAGCTGCGCGAGTACGCGGCGGCTGGGCTCACTCACGTGTCCCTGCGGCTGACCTCGTGGGACCAGCGCGGCCAGCTCAAGCGGTTCCTAGGCGAGGTGGCGCCCGCGCTGACCGGCGCCCACTGAGGAGCCCCTGTCCGGCATGCCGCGGACCCTCACCCGCGGGCAGATCGTCGCGATCGCCCTGTTGATCTGCGCCCTCGTGGCCGACGCGGTCCTGTCGATCTTCAACATCCGCGAGGTCGCGAACAGCGTGCAGTGGGTGTCCCACACCCAGGAGGTGCTGGCCAAGCTCGAGGAGGTGCTCTCGACGCTGAAGGACGCCGAGACCGGGCAGCGCGGCTACCTGCTTACCGGCGACCACCGCTACCTGGAGCCGCACGAGCAGGCGGTGGCCCGGATACCGGGTCAGCTCGCGCAGCTCCGACAGCTCATCGCCGACAATTCCGCCCAGACGGTGCGCCTCCTCCGGCTCGAGCAGCTGGCGACCGAGCGGCTCAACGTGCTGCAGCGCGGGATCGGGATGTACCAGGCGGATCCGGACAAGGCTCGGGTCCTGCAATCCTCGCGACAGAACCTGCTGTCCGGCGAAGGCAAGCGGGTCATGGACGCGGTCCGGGCTCAAATCAGCGAGATGCAGGACTCGGAACGCGCGCTGCTGGCGCGCCGCGAGTCCAAGGCACGCATCAGCGCCCGCACCGCCCTCATCACCACCGCCATCGCGCTCAGCCTGGGCTTGCTGCTGGTGGTCATGGCGATCTGGCTGTTCGCTTCGAACATCGCGATGCGGCAGCGCGCCGCCGACGTGGTGCACGCGGAGCGGGAGCGGTTCCGCACGACGCTCACGAGCATCGGCGACGCGGTGATCGTCACCGACGCGCAGGGGCGCATCACTCTGTTGAACCCGGTGGCCCGGACGCTCACGGGCTGGGGCGAGGACGCGATCGGCCGACCGCTGGAAGAGGTATTCCGCATCGTCAACGAGAGCACGCGCGGCGCGGTCGAGAACCCGGCGACCAAGGTCATCCGTCGGGGCCGCGTGGTCGGCCTCGCCAACCATACCGTGCTGATCGCGCGGACCGGAGGCGAGGTGCCGATCGACGACAGCGGCGCTCCCATCCGCGACGGCCGCGGACGCATCGTGGGCGTGATCCTGGTGTTCCGGGACGTCACCGAGCGGCGCCGGGCGGAGCGGGTGACCGAGGAGGCCGATCGGCGCAAGGACGAGTTCCTGGCCATGCTCGCCCACGAGCTACGCAATCCGCTCGCGCCCATCCGCAACGCCGCGCATACCCTGGCCCTCCTCGGAGGTGACGACACGCGGCTGCGCTGGGTCTCCGAGGTGATCGAGCGGCAGGTCGGGCTCATGACCCGGCTGGTGGACGACCTGCTCGACGTCTCCCGGATCACCTCTGGCAAGATCACGCTTCAGCGCGCGCGGGTATCGATGCGCGAGGTGGTCGAGCAGGCGGTGGAGATGGCGCAGCCCGCAACGGAGGGCCGCAAGCAGACGCTGGAGGCGGCGGTGGAAGCGGACGTTGGCCGGGTGGACGGCGATCAGGCGCGGCTGGTGCAGGCGGTCGGCAACCTCCTGGACAACGCCATCAAGTACACCGACGATGGCGGACGTATCGTCGTCGCCGCGCGCCGCGACGGCGGCGACGTGGTGATCGCGGTGCGTGACACCGGCGCGGGCATCGCCGCCGATCTTCTGCCGCGCGTCTTCGACCTGTTCACCCAGGCCGATCGCTCGCTCGAACGGAAGCAGGGCGGACTGGGCCTCGGCCTCACCCTGGTGCGGCGCCTGGTCGAGATGCACGGCGGCAGCGTGCACGTCTCGAGCGACGGGCTGGGCCTCGGGAGCGAGTTCACCATCCGCCTGCCCGGCGTGGACCAGGGGGATGGATCCGACGAGTCCATCGTGCCCTCCGCGATGGCCGCGAGCGGTCCGGCGGCGGCGCGGCGCATCCTGGTGGTGGACGACCAGCCCGATTCCACCGACTCGCTCGCGATGTTCCTGCGCCTGCGCGGGCATGAGGTGCAGACCGCGCACGACGGGCCCGGCGCGCTGGAGGAGATCGCGCGCGGCCGCCCCGAGGTGGTGTTCCTCGACCTCGGGTTGCCCGGCATGAGCGGTTACGACGTAGCGCGCCAGATCCGCGCCCAGGCCGACACACGGGATCTGCGGCTGGTCGCGATCACCGGCTAC
The DNA here is from genome assembly GCA_035259825.1 of Candidatus Methylomirabilota bacterium. Classification (GTDB taxonomy): domain Bacteria; phylum Methylomirabilota; class Methylomirabilia; order Rokubacteriales; family CSP1-6; genus CAMLFJ01. Next base: position 11,584 of record DATFWA010000011.1, read on the forward strand.
GGGACCGAGGCCGATCGCGTGAAGAGCCGCGCCGCCGGTTTCGACGTGCACCTCGCCAAGCCGGTCGACCCGCAGGCCCTGGACGCGCTGCTCGCCCGCTGGTCCTGAGCCGGGTGGCTCCGGGCTCTAGTCGGAGCCGCGGCACCCGCCGTGACCACGGCGATCCTCCGCGCCCGTGAAGCACGATCCGAACTCCGGATCGGTAGCGAGGCGATGCAAGACGCGAGCGGCGACCGCGGTATCTGCGAAGTCGGAGAAGACTCCGTCGACCCCCAATGAATAGAGCTGCAAGTATTCGTTGATCGGATTGCCCTGATAGTCGGACGGCAGGCGCTTCTGCTCGTTGCGGAGCGTCCAGGTGTGGACGAGCAAGCCGTGCTGGTGGGCACGGCGGACCAGGTCGTCGGCGGTGAGCAGCTTCCGGTCGGCCTCGTCCACGTTGCCGTCGCCGTTCTCGTCGCCGACCTTTCCATCGCGGTTGAGGTCGACTGCGACGGTGCTGACGATGTATCGCTTCCAGGGGCCGATACCGTCCGCGTAGGTGCGGATCTCGCGAAGCCCGGCATCGGTGACGAAGAAGCTGAACAGTCGGGCGCGCAGCTTCGGATCTCGGGCGATCGTCCAGTCGAAGGGACGGTCGAACGAGGCGGCAAAGTCCAGCGAGCCGTCCGGGTTGACGTCGTTGGCGTCCACCAGCTGGACGAGGCGGATCGGGGTAATCTTCCGCAGGGCCTTCAAGTTGGACTGCTCGAAGGACTGGATGAACACCGGCGCGTCGCGGCGATTCCAGCCCGCCCGCTTCAGCGCGTCCACCAGCGCGCCCTCCAGGGGCAGGCCGATCGACTGATGGTAGGTCGGATGCTTGGTCTCCGGGTAGATACCGATGGTGCGGCCTTTCTCCCGTGACTTCCGCTTCACGAGATCGATGATCTCCTTGAGCGTGGGGACCTCGAACTTCCCATTGAACTGGCGGGCCGATCGCCGAAGTCCTGAGCCGCGCGGAGCTACTTGATCTCGGCGAGCGTGAAGTCCGAGGCGAACCAGCCCTCGTCCGGCACCCCGTCGATCACCGCGGTCCGCCGGCGGCCGGCGAACTCGGGGCGATCCTTGACGTTGGTCGTGAGGATGAGGTTCGGCTCGTGCCGCGCGATCAGGTGCCCATCGCGCGTCATCACTAGGTCGGGCTCCACGTAGTCGGCTCCGAGCTCGATGGCGAGTGCGTACCCTTCCAGGGTGTGGGCAGGCAGAAACGCATGGGCGCCTCGGTGGCCGATGACCAGAGGCTTGTTTTCACGAAGACCGAGCGTCTCGGCCGCGAGAGCTCCCGAGGTCGGCGTCGTTATCATCATGGCGGCAATGGCCAGGAGCGCGGTTTTGACGATTCGCATGGACCACTCCTCTCCTCGTGGTGCGGGTGAGCCGGCCGGGGGCGAGCTGGGTCGCACGACGGGAGGATGCTGGCAGGCAAACGTTCCCAGCCGGTCTCGCGCCGGTGAAGAGTGCGCGACCGCGCGATGTCAGAAGGGTGACGTCAGAGCCCGCGGCGCTTCAGGAAGCTGCTGAACCAGGGCCCGACGTAGTTGTCGTGCGCGCTCTTCTTGATCGTCTCCTTGAGCGCGCCCGACTGATGCTGGTTGATGTCCCACAAGATCCGGCTGCTCAGAAAGACCGGCCGGGTCGCCGAGGCCAACACGCTGGCGATCGACTGCTCGCTGAACGCCCCCGATTTCAAGCGCGCCTGCCAGGACGCCAACCAGACGCCGGCCGGCCGGGCGCCCGCGCGATAGCCGCGCGGCTCAGCTCGCGAAGTCCAGCACCATCGCGGCGTGATCGCTCGCCGGCCGGTCGCGCCGGCCCCAGTCGTAGCGGAAGGCGCGGAGACGCGGGCGTAGCGCCTCGTTCAGGAACGCCTGGTCGATCCGGAACCCGTTCCGGCCGTTGGGCGAGTACCAGGTGTAGGCCCGCCGGGTCCCGCGCAAGTGGCGGAACGCGTCGGTCCATCCCGCGCCGTCCAGCCCGCGCATCCACGCATCCTCGATCCGGTTGAAGGCGGGGACCTGCTCGTCCAGATCCATCCGCCCCGAGTTGGTGTCGCCCAGGAAGAGCGCCGGTCCCGGCCAGGCGCGGCGCGCGGTGGTGAGCACCGCGTCGAGGTAGGGATACTTCCGGCCGCTGACCCGGTTGGGCACGTGCATCACGCCGACCGTCAGCGGCGTCGGGGTGAGGACGCGGGCGAGGAGCCAGCGGCACGGCTCTATCGGCGCGCAGGCCAGGCGCGCGCGGCGCAGGGGCCAGCGGGAGGCGAGCAGGATCGCGTTCACGGATGGCCGCCCCAGGTCCGCCGTCGTGCACTGGTAGGTCAAGCCGAGGCGGTCGAGAGCCCGCGCCAGCTCGAGGCTGGGCGGCGTGCCCCGGAATTCGCAGAGGGCGACCGCGTCGGCGCCCCACGCCTCGATCTGCTGCGCGATCGCTCCGCCGCGGATTCCGCCGCCCGCGCGGATGTTCCAGAACACGAGGCGCATCGGCCGCGGGCTCCCGTCCCGGGCTACTTGTCGAGCCAGACCTCTTGCAGCCGGCAACAATTGTACGTCACCTGGTTCAGGACCAGATTCCGGACGTAGGGATAGTGCGCGAAGCGGTCGGTGCGCCAGCCCATGGTGGGCCGCGCCGCGTCCTCCTCGAGCTTCTTCTGGATCTGCCACACCAGGGCCAGCCGCTTGGTCTGGTCGATCTCCTGCGACTGCTGCTCGATGAGCCGGCCCACTTCCTCGTTGCAGTAGTCGCCATAGTTTCGCGGCGACCCGCACGCGTAGTTCTCGTAGAAGTTGGCGTCGGGATCGTCCACTCCGAGGCCGGTGAGGTTGGCCCCGATCTGGAACTCGCGCCGCGTCACCATCGGGTGCCACTGCGCGGTGTCGATCTGCTTGAGCGTCGCCTCGATCCCGACCTGCTTGAGCTCGCTCACCACGAAGCCGGCGAAGTCGAGGTAGATCGCGATGGCACGAGTGACAACCTCGATTTTAAGGGGCCGGGACATGCCAAATCCCGCCTCGGCCAGCAGCTTCTTGGCCTGGGCCCGGCCGGCGGCCGCCCCGCTGTAGCCGGGCAGCTGGTTCAGGTCCTTCTCGAGTAGACCCCACACGCCCCACGGCTTCGGGGCCAGCGAGGCCCCGATGACCGCGGCGCCGCGGTGGACGGTCTGGGTGTAGGAGCGCCGGTCGATGGCGAAGCTCAGCGCGCGCCGGACCTTGACGTTGTCGAAAGGCGCCCGCTTCGTGTTGAGCAGCAGGTTCTCGCTCACGTTGCTGGCGGTTTCGGTGAAGACCATGCTGGGCACCGCGCCCTTGAGCTGCTCGGCGATCGACAGCGTGGTCTCGCCGGGATAGGCCACGTCGATCTGGTTCGCCTGCAGGGCGGCCACCCGGGTCCCGCGCTCCACGATCACGGTGTAGCGCACGCCCTCGAGGTACGGCCGGCCTTTCACGAAGTAGTCGGGATTGCGCGTCAGCTCGACGATCTGGCCGCGCTTCCACTCCTTGAACTTGAACGGGCCCGTGCCGATACAGCGGGAGCGGTGCTCGGCCAGGGGCACGTGCGCGGGGATCACCGGCGAGTAGCCGGAGGCCAGCATGGCCACCAGCGAGGGCTGCGGCCGCTTCAATCGGAACACCACGGTGTGAGGATCGGGCGCCTCGATGGCCTCGACGTTGGCGTACCACTCCTTCCGCGGGTTGATGCGGAGCTTGGCCGGCGCGTCGGCGGCCTCGCGCACGACGTCGAAGGTGAACTTCACGTCCTTCGAGGTGAAGGACTGGCCGTCGTGCCACTTGACGTCTTTTCGCAGGAAGAAGACGAGGTTGCGGTAGTTGTCCTGCCAGGACCATTTCTCGGCCAGCTCCGGCACGATCGTGTCCATGCGGCCGAGCCGCTTGGTCTGATCGTAGATGACGAGGTTGCTGTAGCACGGCATCGCCGGCCACGTGACCGAGTTGGTCGCGGCCTCGTGGATCGCGAAGCCCTGGGGCAAGTCCTCGCGCAGCACCAGCCGGAGAACGCCGCCCGGCTTGCCGTCACGCGGAGCGGGCGCCTGCGCGGCCGCCGGGACGGGCGCGAGCATCGAGCAGAGCATCGCGAGGAGACCGAGGACACGGGCGCTGGACATGGAGGCGTCTCCCTGGAGGACGGGCCCGAGCAGCCAGCCCCTCGCCGCGGCCCTCTCCCCCGAGGGGAGAGGGCGGGGAGGAGCCGAGGAATCAGACGGTGACGGGCTTGTAGACCGGCATGCGCCACTCGGGGAAGCGCCGGTCGGTGCCGCGCACCACGCTCATGTAGGCGGTGAGCAGCCGCTGGGTGATGGGGCCCACGCCGCCGTCGCCGAGCGGGAAGCGGTCGACCGAGAGGATCGGGGTGATCTCGTAACCGCTGCCGCAGAAGAAGGCCTCGTCGGCCACGTACAGCTCGGTGCGCGCGATGTCGCGCTCCACCACCTCCATGCCGAGCGCGGGGGCGACCGCGTCGATCAGGGTGGTGCGGGTGATCGACTCCAGGATGTCGCTGGTGATCGGCGGAGTGACCAGTTGCCCGCGGCGCACCATGAAAAACGTGGCGCCCGAGCCCTCGGCCACCGTGCCCTGCTGGTTCAAGAAGATCGGCGCGTCGTAGCCGTCGGCCTTGGCCTGGAGCGTGGCGAGCCGTCCGTTCTGATAGTTGGCGCCGCACTTCAGTCGGATCGGGATCGCGTTGTCGCTGGTGCGCTGCCAGGAGGTTATGCAGCACCTGAGCCCGTTACCGTCCGTGATGCGCGCGCGCCGCCGGGGATTGATGTAGAGCCCGGTGGGGCTGGTCGAGTCGAGACCCGGCGCGGCCACGTAGGCCACCAGGTGCATGTGGACGTCCTCGCGGATCTCATTGCCGCGCAGCACGTCGCGCACCGCCTCGTAGAGGTCCATGTCGCTGTACGACACGGTGAAGCGCATCATCTTCATGGACTCGCGGAGCCGAGCGAAGTGCTCGGCCAGCCGGAAGCAGTACAGCTCGCCGTCTTCCGCGTTCCAGTAGGCGCGCAGTCCCTCGAACACGTTGGTCGCGTAGAACACGGCCGCGCTGTTGACGGGCAGGACGGCCTCGGCCTGGGAGACCAGACGGCCGTTCATCCAGATCTGGAGATCTTTCGCCACGATCGGTTCCTCCGTTGTCGGCGCCCTCGCGGTGCGACGCCGGACCGCAGAGAGGATATCACCGTTGGGCGCCGAGGTGGGAGAGCAGCAGTGAGGTGACCGCGGCCGGCGCCTCGTCGGTCACGAAGTGGCCCACTCCCGCCAGGATCTCGAAGCGGAACGGCCCGCTGACGAAGTCGGCGGTGAGCCGGGCCGCGGTGGGGCCGACGGTCGCGTCGCGATCGCCCCAGATGTAGAGCGTCGGCACCGAGACCGCGCCGACCTCGACAGCGGTGAGTGCTCCGGCCGCCCGGTACCAGGCCAGCGCCGCCTCGAGCGCCGCCGGCTCCCCGAGCACCGACAGGTACTCATCGGCGGCGGCCGCCGAGACGCCCTGCTCGGCCAGCCGTGCCCGCAGGCGCCGTGCCCCATCCTCGAGCAGACGCGGGCCAGTGGCCGGATCGTGGAACGCCTTGTGGTGACGGGAGCGATGCTGCTGGTCGTCGGCGTTCTCGCGGAACGCGCGGCGGAACGCGGCCGGGTGCGGGCGCGAGAGGATGGCCAGCGACCGGATGCGCTCCGGATGGCGGTGCGCGGTGACCCAGCTCACGTGACCGCCCCAGTCGTGGCCGACGAGATGAAACGGCCGGCCCCGGGCGCCGGCGGCGTCGGCGAGGTCGAGCACATCCTGGACGAGCCGATCGACCGCGTAGGCCGCGAGGCCCTTGGCCGGGTCGGGCCGCACGCCCGCCGAATAGCCGCGCTGATCCGGAGCCACTGCACGATAGCCGGCCGCGCCGAGGGCGGGGATCTGGTGGCGCCAGGTGTGACGTGTCTGCGGGTAGCCGTGGAGCAGGATGACGAGCGAGGCGTCGCCGGCGCCGGCGGTCGCGACCGTGAAGCGGCCGGCTGGGGTGGCAATCGTCTCGTCGGTCATGTGGTGTGGCCCAACGGCTACCGTCAGCTCGCTACCGATCTGCTCGTCTCGCCGTCGGCTGCGGCTCTTCGATCTCAGAAGTCCAAACGGTGAACTTCGTGAGTGTCGTGGCGCCCAGCGAGGTGGTGAGCGCCACGTCGACGGCGTCGCGGCCCCGAGCCATGAGGACGCGGCCGATGCGCGGTGTGTTGTGCCGCGCATCGAGCGGGTGCCAGCCGTCGGCCAGATAAGCCTCGAGCCAGGCGGAGAAGTCCATGGGGTTCGGGTCCGCCGGCACGCCGATGTCGCCAAGGTATCCCGTGACGTAGCGGGCCGGGATGTTCAGCGCGCGCAGGAAGGTAATGGTCAGGTGCTGGAAGTCGCGGCAGACGCCCTGCCGCTCGGTGAACACGTCGAAGGCGGTCTTGGTCGGGCGGGAGTACTGGTAGCCGAAGGTCACGTTCCGATGCACCCAGTCCACGACCGCCTGCACGCGCTCCCACGATTCGGGCGTCGAGCCGAAGAGGTCCCAGGCGATCGCCGACATACGGTCGACCTCGCAGTACCGGCTCGCCAGGAGGTACCGCCAGGTCTCCGGGGGCGGGTCTGGCGCGGGACGCAGCGGAAGGCCCTCGATGGTCGACTCGGGACGGCCGGAGCTGGTGATGACGTTGTCGTAGTGCAGACGCAGCGACCCCGCGGGGGCCACGATGCGGGCGGCGCGATTGCCGAACCAGTCGACGAACGTCTGGACGTCCACCGCCGGCTCGGTCAGGATGCGCTCGGGCTGCTCCAGGGACGCGGCGGCCTCCGGATGAACGGATAGCATCAGCAGCATGGGGGTGGGGCGCGGCACCTCGAAGATCAACTCGTGGCCGATGCGAATCCGCATGCCGTCACGGTAGCCGCGCGGCCGGGGCCGGTCAATCAGATGCGACGCGGTTCTGGTACCATACTCGCCGATGCACAAGGATCAGGCAGGCTCAGCGGCGGGCGCGCCATGACCTACTGCGTCGGCATCTGGACCCGGCACGGCCTCGTCATGGCGTCGGATTCCCGGACCAACGCCGGACACGACCAGGTCAACGTCGCACGCAAGATGCACACGTTCGTCCAGCCGGGCGAGCGCGTGTTCATCCTGCTGAGCAGTGGCAGCTTGTCCTGCACGCAGTCCATCATCACCCTGCTCAAGCGCGACTTCGATCAGGGCAAGGGGCTGGCCCAGGCGCCGTCGCTCTACGACGCGGCGCGGGTGATCGGCGACCAGGTGCGCCGGGTCTCGGACATGGATCGCGACGCGCTCGAGCGCGACGACTTCAAGTTCAACGTGAATCTGGTGCTGGGCGGGCAGGTCCGCGGCGAGTCGCCGGGGCTCTTCATCATCTATCCCCAGGGCAACCCGCTGCAGGCCAGCGAAGATTCGCCGTACCTGCAGATCGGGGAGACCAAGTACGGACGGCCCATTCTCGACCGCGGCATCCGCTTCCAGCGCACCACCCTCGAGGAGGCGGCCAAGTACGCGCTGCTGTCTCTCGACTCGACCATGCGGTCGAACGTGACGGTGGGCCCGCCGATCGATCTCCTCGCCTACGGAGTGGACGAGTTCGAGATCACGCGGCTCCGCCGCTTTCCCGCGAGCGATCCCGATCTCATCAAGATCGGCACGCGTTGGGAGCAGGCCCTCCGCCAGGCGGTGGGCCGGCTGCCCCAGATCCGCTTCCGCGCGCACCGTCCGGCCGCGGGCTCCCAGATGCCGCTGGCCGAGAGCATCGAGGTGGTCGAGCCGAGCTCGACCGAGAGCATGCCCGCCGAGCTGCAGCCGCAGGCCAAGCCCCCATCATCCTGACCACGAGGAGCGAAGGAATGCGCACGTACTACGACATTGACTTGAGCGACCGGAGCATCACCAGGCGCGAGCTGGAGGGCGAGGCCGTCGTGAAGGCCGGCCGCTACTTCATCGCCCGGACGTTGCTCGATCTGGGGGCCGCCACCGTGGACCCGCTGTCGCCGGCCAACCCGCTGATCTTCTCGGCGGGCCCGTTCGCGGGGACCAGCTTCTCCAACGCCAATCGCACGAGCGTGGGCTGCAAGAGCCCGCTCACCGGCGGGATCAAGGAGGCCAACGGCGGCGGCAGCTTCAGCTACGGCCTCGGGCAGCAGAAGATCGCCGGCTTCACCCTGCTGAAGGCCTCGCCGGACTGGGTGGTGATCCACTTCAAGAAGGACGGGACGATCGAGTTCGACGACGCGGCGCCGTACCAGGGCAAGGGCAACTTCGAGGCCCAGAACATGCTGCACACCAGATACGGCAAGAAGGTCACGATCGCCCTCTGCGGCCCGGTCGGCGAGTACCAGGGACTGATCGCGGGTATCGCCTTCAGCGACAAGGATGGCCGTCCGGCGCGGCTCTCCGCGCGCGGCGGCGTGGGGGCGGTGATGGGATCCAAGAAGGTCAAGGCCATCGTGGTGGACCTGGACCGGATCCCGCCGTTCGTCGATTCCAAGAAGGTCAACGCGGCCATCAAGGACTACGCCAAGATGCTGCAGGCCGACTCGATGGTGGCGAACTTCTACGCCAAGATCGGCACGATGGGCATGGCCGACCTCCAGAACACGCTGGGCGGCCTGCCGGTGCGCAACTTCTCGGCGGGCCAGCAGGCCGACGTGGCCAAGGGCGAGAAGTTCAAGATGGGCGGGGAGTACATCCGCGAGCTGAACGTCTCGCGGGGCGGCGACCACACCCACGCCTGCATGCCCGGCTGCGTGATCCAGTGCAGCAACGTCTACGCGGACAAGGACGGCAAGGAAGTGGTCTCCCCGGTCGAGTACGAGACCCTCGGACTGCTCGGCACCAACTGCGGCCTCTCCGATCCCGACGATCTCGCCCAGATGAACTACATCGCGAACGACCTGGGCGTGGACACCATCGAGACCGGGGCCATGATCGCGGTGCTGATGGAGGCCGGCCTCGGCGCCTTCGGCGACGTGGCGTTCATGGCCGACGTGCTCGCCGAGATCGGGCGTGGCACCGAGAAGGGGCGCATCTGGGCCCAGGGCACCGCGCGCGTCGGCGAGCACTACCACGTCAAGCGCGTGCCGGTCATCAAGAAGCAGGCGATCAGCGCCTACGACCCGCGCGTGGTCGAGGCCACCGGCATCACCATGATGGCGACCGCCCAGGGCGCCGACCACACCGCGGGCAACCTGCCGCGACTGAAGACCCGCGAGATGGAGACGCCCGCCATCGTCGAGCAGAGCGTGGCCCACCAGGCGCGGGTGGCCGCCAACGATTCGCTCGGGCTCTGCATCTTCGGGATGAGCGTGACCAACCCGAACACCGAGTGGCTCACCAACGCCATCAACTCGGCGCACGGCACGAGTCTCACCAAGGAGTTCTTCGAGTCGCTCGGCCGTCAGACCCTCAAGTTGGAGCACGAGTTCAACCGGCAGGCCGGCTTCACCGCCAAGGACGATGAATTGCCCGAGTTCTTCTATGCGGAGGCGCTGCCCCCGACCAATCACGTGGCGCGCTTCCACGCCGCCGACGTGCAGGGCATGTACGAGCGTCTGCCCGCCTGAGCGGGTGCCGGTCGAACTCTTCTGGCCCCGTCGGCGTCCTCACCGGAGCGCCGGCGGGGCCTCCGCGCCTTGACACCCGGCGACGTTTACCATAGTGTCTCGGCCACCAGCTCCCGTCGTCCAGACCAGGAGGCCCGCCATGACCGCCAACGCCCACATCTTCGGCATCGTTCCCCCGATGACCACGCCGTTCCGTCCGGACGACACGATCGACGAGAGCGCACTCCGGTCGGAGACCCGCTACCTCATCGAGACCGCGCGGGTGCACGGCCTCGCGGTCACCGGGAGCACCGGCGAGGGCCACGCACTCACCACCGACGAGGTGCGCGGGATCACCGCCGCCGTCGTCGATGAGGCCCGCGGCCGCGTGCCGGTCATCACCGGGATCATCACCGACAGCACCGCGTCCGCGGTGGAGCGCGGCCTGGCCGTGCGCGATCTCGGTGTCGCGGCGCTGCAGGTGACGCCGGTGCACTACCTCTTCCGGCCCGACGACGACGCGATGGTGCGCCACTTCGAGACCTTGGCCCGCCGGACGAGCCTGCCGATCATCATCTACAACGTGGTGCCGTGGACCTACCTCTCGCCCCAGCTGCTGGCTCGGATCATCGAAGCGGTGCCCGGCGTGATCGGGGTCAAGCAGAGCGCGGGGGACATGAAGCTGCTCGCCGATTTGTTGCTGCTGGTCGGCGACCGATCCCGCATCATGAGCGCGGTGGACGCGCTCCTCTACCCGTCCTTCGCCCTGGGCGCTCACGGCGCGATCGCGGCGATCCTCACCGCGGTGCCGACGCTCTGCGTGCAGCTCTGGGACGCGGTGCAGGGAGGCGACCACAAGCAGGCGCTGGCGCTGCACGAGAAGCTGCTGCCGATCTGGAACGCGATCTCTCACGACAACCTGCCCGCCAACGTCAAGCACTGCCAGGCTCTGATGGGCCGGCCGGCCGGCGTGCCGCGGGCCCCCATGCCCGCCACCTCGCCGGCCCAGGCCGACGCGATCCGGCGGGCCCTCCAGGGCGCCGGCGTCCTGCGCTAGCCCGCCGGGCCCTTGACGACCGGGGCCGGCCGGTCTTACCGAGACCGCTGATCGATCCGTCCGCTCTCGCCCTGCTGGCCGCGAAGATCGCGGCGTCGGCCTTCTTCGTCCTCGGCGGCACTGCGGCGGCCGAGTGGCTGGGGCCGCGGCTCGGCTCCATCGTGGGCTCGACCCCCCAGCTGGCGATCCTCTCGCTCATCTTCTTCACCATCGAGCAGGGGCCCGCGTTCGCGGCGGAGAGCGCGTTCTGGACCATCCCGGGCATGGGCGCATCGGTGCCGGTGTACCTGGGCTATCTCGCGGCGACGCGGCTGGTCCCGGCCCCGCGCGCCCGCTCGGTGGTGACTGCGGTGTCGCTCGGCACCGCGACGTTCGTGGTGGGGACGCTGCTGCTCAGCGCGCTGCCGCTGGGGCCGCTCACCGCGGTGCCGTTCGCCGCCGCGGTCTGCCTGGGCGCGGGCTTCCTGGTGCGGCACCTGCCGGACACCGCGACGCTCCGGCGCGGACCCACGTCGATCCCGCTGCTCTCGCTCCGCGTGGCGGTCTCGGCCCTCACGGTGCTGGTGGTGACGTCGGTGGCGCATCTCCTCGGCCCCAAGTGGTCGGGGCTGGTCGTCGGCTTTCCGGTCAACGGCCTGCCGGTGATCGCGCTGCTGCACGCCCGGTACGGGGCCGAGGTGATCATGCCGTTCATCCGCATGTTCCCGGCCGGGGCGTTCGGCATCTGTCTGTTCAACCTGGTGGCGTCGTTGACGCTGGTGCGGATCGGGCTGCCCGCCACGATCGTGCTCGCGTATGCGGTGGACGTCGCCTATCTAGCGGCGATAGCCTGGCTGCGCCGGCCGCGCCCGGCCACGACATGAAAATCCGCGAGCTCCAGTCCGATCACTATCGCATCACGCTGCCGGTGGCGCTGTCCGACTCCACCCACGGGATCATCGAGGGCTTCGAGCTGATCACGGCGCGCGTGCGCGACGCCGACGGCGCGGAGGGCGTGGGCTACACCTACACGGTCGGCACGGGCGGGGCGGCGGTGCGGGCGCTGCTCGCGCGCGATCTGGCCCCGCGGCTCGTCGGCCGTGAGGCCGAGGACATCGAGGCGCTGTGGCAGCTCATGTGGTGGGCACTCCACTACGGTGGGCGCGGCGGGGCCCAGGCCCTCGCGATCTCGGCAGTGGACATTGCCCTCTGGGACCTGCGCGCGCGGCGCCAGGGCGCGCCCCTCTGGCGCGTCCTGGGCGGCTTCGATCCGCACGTGCCCTGCTACGCCGGCGGGATCGACCTGGAGCTGCCCCTCGACGGGCTGCTGCGCCAGACCGACGACAACCTGGCCCGCGGCTTCCGGGCGATCAAGATGAAGGTGGGACGCCCCGCCCTCCGCGAGGATGTCGAGCGGGTCCGCGCCATGCGCGCCCACCTCGGAAGTGATGTCCCGTTGATGGCGGATGCCAACATGCGCTGGAGCGTCGACGAGGCCATCCGCGCGGCGCGCGCGCTCCGTGATCAGGACCTGATCTGGCTCGAGGAGCCCACGATTCCCGACGATGTTCCCGGGCACGTCCGCATCGTCCGCGAGGGCGGCGTCCCCATCGCGGCGGGGGAGAATCTCCATACGCTCCACGAGTTCCGCGCCTTGATCGCGGCCGGCGGGGTGACCTTCCCCGAGCCCGATGTCACCAACTGCGGCGGTGTCACCACGTTCATGAAGGTCTGCCACCTCGCCGAGGCCTTCAATCTGCCGGTGACCTCGCACGGAGCCCACGACGTCACGGTGCACCTGCTCGCCGCCGTTCCCAACCGCTCCTATCTGGAGGCGCACGGCTTCGGGCTGGACCGCTACATCGAATCCCCGCTGCGGATCCAGGAGAGGCATGCCATCGCCCCCGATCGACCCGGCCACGGGGTGGGCTTCGACTGGGGCGCGCTCGCGCCTCTACGGGTCAGCTGAAGGTCGCAGCGGATTCGACCACAGGCTACGACGGGCGCGCCTTGTCCGCCGTCACGGCGGGATCGAGCAGGCCGGGATCGGTGGGGCTGGGCAGGTTGCGCTCGATCAGCCGCCACTGTCGGACCGCGAGGAGACACGTGGCGAACGCCACCTCGCCGCGCGCGTCGCCGGGAGAGCGTTCGATGTCGACGTGCCCGGTTGTGAGATCCACGTCACGCACCTGGGCGTCGAAGCGCGGCGAGGTTTGACGCGCGTAGCTCACGCACGTGGCGACGTCGGCCCGCGACTGCTCCGCGTAATCGGGCGGCCATGCGAAGCCGACTGTCAGCACCGCGACACTTCCGAGCACGATGGCCCTGATCATAGCTGGCTCCCTCTGCCCAGAGGGGCAGCAAGAGGTAGGCCAGCGAAGGAACGAGGGAATCGGGCGTTTCGACGGCGGACCCGGTGCGCGGGCGCGTCAGAATGGAACCACTACGGAAAAATTGCCCGGTCAGCGCAGCGCCGGCGGCTCCGGGAACTGCTGGTCGACGAGGCGATGGTTGCGGAGACCGATCGCCTCGCGCTGGATGATCAGAGTGTGCCGCGCCTCGAGCGCCCGCCGGCGCGCCTCGCGGTAGCGGGCGAGCGCAGCCTCGCGCGTCATTTCCGGAGCGCGCCCGAGGTCCTCGCGCAGCTCGGCGCAGAGACGCAGCGCCGCTTCCAGGCGCTCGCCCGCGCGCCCCAGGGTGGCCGCCTTCTCGGCGAGGATCTCTTTCTCGGTCCGCTGAAGGGCTTCCTCGCGTGAGCTCACTCGGGTCCCTCGATGATGCCGGCCGCGATCAGCTCGTGGATCCGCTCGTCCTTGTAGCCGAGCAGATCGCGCAGCACCCGGCGCGTGTGCTCGCCTACCCGGTAGGCCGCGGGCGCGCGCGGATGGGTCGGCTTGCCGTCGAGATGATAGGGGCTCGCGGTCACCCGCAGGTCCTGGCGGCCCGGATGCGGCAGCACCGGGAAGAACTGGCGGACGGCCAGATGCTCCTGCGCGATGACCTCGGCCGGCCGCAGCACCGGGGCGCAGGGGATGCGGGCCTCGGTCAGCGCGGCCAGCGCCTCCTCGGCGCTCGCGAAAGTGTCGAGCCAGGCGGTGATGATTTGGCGGAGCGCGCGCCAGTTGTTTCGTCGGGTCAGCGACGAGCTGAAGCGCGGATCGCGGCCGAGCTCGGGGCGCTTCATGAGGCCGAGCAGCCGCTCCCACAGACGCGGCGCGCCCACGACCTGCATGGCCATGTAGCGGTCGCCGATCCGGTGGACGATCATGCCGGGGCGCGGGTTGCCGTGCTCCGCGCCGCCGTTGAGCACGGAGGCATACGTGACGCTGTCGGCTCCCACCAGCGCCTCCAGCATCGAGACGTCGAGATGCGCGCCCTGTCCGGCGCGGGCGCGCCGCCAGAGCGCGGCCATGATGGCGCCCATCGCGTGCGCCGCGGCCAGCACGTCGGCGGCCTGCAGGTTCGAGGCGCGTGGGGCCGCCTCGTCGCCCTGCTCGAGCGCCATCATCCCGGAGGCGGCGTTGATGATATGGGCGAAGGCGGGCCGCTCCCGCCACGGCCCGGTCTGTCCGAAGCCGGAGATCGAGCAGTAGACGATGTCGGGCTTGACCGCAGAGACCGCCGGATAGTCGAGGCCGAGCCGGCCCACCACGCCCGGCGCGAAGTTCTCGATGAACACGTCGGCGTGCTCGGCGAGGCCCAGCACCACGTCGCGGCCCTCGGCACGGCTCAAATCCACCGCCACGCTCTCCTTGCCCGCGTTCACCCGCGCGAAATAGGTGGACTGGTCATCGCGGCCCGGCTCGATCTGGTGCGGGTTGCGGCGCATCTCGTCGCCCTCGACGGGGCGCTCGATCTTGATGACGCGGGCGCCGAGGTCCGCGAGGAGACGCGTGCAGTAGGGGCCGGCCAGGACGCGCGTGAGGTCGACCACGACGAGGCCGTGCAGTGGCAGGGAGGCGTCGGACATTTCTCGCGGAGTATACCGCAGACACGGCCGCCTGTTAGAGTGGCCGCTGTCATGACCGACCGAGCGACGACTGGCTCCGCCACCATCGAGATCCGCCTCAGCCAACCCCAGCAGCTCTTCAACTCCCTCGACCCGTCTCCGTTTCACGAGCGCGATCTCGACGAGGATGCCGAGCAGTACATCGTCGATTCCGCCGACGAATATCCGCTCGACCAGCCACTGACGCTCGTCATCTACCTACCGAGCGGACGCTCCCCGGGTGGAGACGCGGATCTGGTCACCGGTATCCACAATTACTTCGTCTACCGAGCCGACGAGACCCGGCGCCGCCTCCGGATCTTCTTTCGCGAGGGCCGCACCTCGCTGATCATCGGCCTGACGTTTCTCTTCGTCTGCATCGCCCTGCGCCAGCTGATTCTCATGACTACGAAGGGATTGATCGGGGAGATCGCCGACGAGGGCCTCTACATCGTGGGATGGGTGGCGATGTGGCGTCCGCTCGAGATCTTCCTCTACGAGTGGCGCCCGATCAGACGTCGTCAGCGCCTCTTCGCCAAGCTCGCGGAGATCCCGGTCGTCATCCGATCGCCGTGACGCTGCCGCGCCGGTCCGGCGGCGGTTGCACCGCTCAGGGTGGCGTGGCAGGATGAGGCCTCTTCGAGGTGCAGCGTGCTCGGTCAGCGAGCGGGGGGAGACTGCTACATGGTCTGGCGCAAGGAGTCGGAGGCATGAGCAAGCCTCGTCGTCGCAACCAGGCGCCCGAAGGCCTCGTCGTGCCGGAGCACCGGTACCGGAACGACGCGAGGACCCGAAAGGCGATCGCCCTGGCCGCGACCGTTCGTCTCGCCGCGGACCCAACCTCGTCGGACACCACCGGACGAACCGCCCGGAAGTCACGCCGGGTGCAGGCGCGGGCGAAGAAGCGCTAGACCCGTCTCGCCGTCTACGCCGACTGCGTCACCCCCGCCGGGCAGGCGACGCCGGTGCCGCCGATTCCGCAATAGCCCCACGGATTCTTGGCCAGGTACTGCTGGTGGTAGTCCTCCGCGTAGTAGTACTCGGGCGCCGGACGGATCTCGGTGGTGATCGGCCCGTAGCCGGCCTTGTCCAGCACGGCCTGGTACGCCTTGCGTGAGGCTTCCGCGGCGCGCTGCTGCGCGTCGTCGTAGCAGTAGATCGCGGAGCGGTACTGGGTGCCGACGTCATTGCCCTGGCGCATGCCCTGCGTCGGGTCGTGGTTCTCCCAGAACGTGCGGAGCAGCGTCTCGTAGGAGACCTTGGCGGGATCGAAGACCACCATTACGACCTCGGTGTGTCCGGTCGCGCCGCTGCAGACCTCCTCGTACGTCGGGTTCGGCGTGTAGCCGCCCGCGTAGCCCACGGAGGTCGAATACACGCCGGGGATCTCCCAGAACTTGCGCTCGGCACCCCAGAAGCATCCCATGCCGAAGACCGCGCGCTCCATGCCCGCGGGGAACGGGGGGCAGAGCCTCGCGCCACTCACGAAGTGGCTCTCGGGCACCGGCATCTTCTCGGCGCGACCGGGAAGCGCCTCCTCGGGACCCGGCATGGCACGCTTGCGCAGACCGAACATGGGCGTTCCTCCTTGGGCTAGAGCCTACCTCAGGCGGGCCGCCGCAGCCACTCTGCTATGCTCGGAAAGTCCACATGCGCGACAACAGCAAGGCGGCAGGAGCCCGTCCGGAGGCGATCCGGGCCGTCATCTTCGACATGGATGGCGTGCTCGTGGACTCCGAGCCCTTCGGCTTCGAGGCCCTGCGACGGGTGATGACGCGTTACAGCCTGCCGTACTCCGAGGAGGAGAACGCCGAGTTCCTCGGGCGCACCACGCTCGATTCCTGCCGGATCCTGAAGGCGCGGCACGGCTTCGAGGCATCGGCCGAGACGCTGGCCGACTGGTACGTCGAGCACATGCTGGAGCAGATCGGGCGCGGGCCCATCCCCATGACCGGTGTGCCCGAGGTGCTGCGACAGGTGAGGGCCTCAGGCTACCGGATGGCGCTGGCGTCCTCCGCGGAAGTCCGCGTGATCGAGGCCAACCTGGCCGCGCTCGCGATCCGTCCACTTTTCGAGGCCGTCGTCTCGGGCACGCAGGTGGCGCGCGGCAAGCCCGCTCCCGACGTGTTCCTAGCCGCCGCCGATCGCCTCGCGACGGCGCCCGCGCAGTGCCTCGTCATCGAGGATTCGCGCAACGGCCTGCTGGCCGCCAAGGCCGCGGGCATGCGCTGCGCAGTCGTGCCCTGCAGCTACACCCGCGCGCAGGATTTCCGCGAGGCGGATCACCGGCTCACCGCTCTGCCGGATCTGCTCGGGCTCCTCTAGGAGCGGGCCGCTCAGATTTGCTTCCTATTCAGCGGCGTTATGGCGGC
>DATFWA010000012.1:0-4025 GCA_035259825.1 Candidatus Methylomirabilota bacterium
GCGATCAGCGAGCCGCCCGACATCGCGTAGTGCGGCACGAAGGCGGTGACCTTGGCCTTGCGCTGGATCAGCGCCTTGGCGATCTGCTCGGCGGCCAGCACGAGCCCGCCCGGCGTGTGGAGGATCACGTCGATGGGCTGATTCTCGGGAGTGAGCCGGATCGCCCGCAGCACCGCCTCGGAGTCCTCGATGCTGATCGAGCTGCTGACCGGCACCCCGAAGAGGGTCACGGTGTCCTGGCGATGGATGAGCGCGATCACCCGGGACTTGCGCTCCTGCTGGAAGCGATCGAGCAGCTGCGTGCGGGCGATCTCCGGCCGGTTCGCGCCGTAGACCTGCTGGAGGATCACCGCGATCAGCACGAGCCAGAAGAGGGCCTTGGGCAGGCTGACCAGCCGATCCCACCAGACCATGCGATCGCCCTCCCCTTCGTCTCAGCGATAGTCGGGCGGGGGCACGAAGCCCTGGAACTCGCGCTCGAGTAGCCGCGCGAATTCGATGCACGTGCGGTCGCCGTACTGCGGCCCCACGATCTGGACGCCGACCGGCAGACCGGCGCGCGTGAAGCCGCACGGCGCGACAGTGGACGGCAGGTAGGTCACACCGCTGTAGCCGGCCCAGAAGAGCTGGTCGGTGGTCGGCACTCGGCGCCCATTGATGAGCACGGTGCGCTCGTAGCGCTCACCCTCGTGGTCGTGCGGGAAGGCGGCCGACGCGGCGGCGGGGCAGAGCAGCAGGTCCCAGTCGCGGAAGAACTCGGCCCAGCGCCAGCGCATCTGGTGCCGCGCCTCGTTGACCGCGAGCCAGTCGCGGTGCGAGGCCACGTTGGCGCGCATCATCCGCGCGTAGTAGCTTTCGTCGTCCGGTCGCAGGCCGCGCGCGGTCTCGAGGTTCTGGCGGTACTCCTCGTCGGTCTGGCGGCCCGAGGTGGCCGCACGCAGCAGGAAGACATAGTGCCGCTGCGCCGCCGCGGTGTCGATGTCGGGCCGCGCGGTCTCGCTCACCTTGGCTTTCGCCTTGCGGAGGAAGTCGGCCAGCGCCCGCAGCCGCGTCTGCACCTCCTCGTCCACCTCCGACTGCGCGTCGGTCAGCATCACCACCACCTTGAACTCGCGAAGGACCTTCCGCTTCGGCGCGGGCAGGTCGAGCCGCCAGCCGACCCCGTCGACTTCGTCGGCGCCCGCCATCGCGGCGAAGCCGATCGCCAGGTCCTCCGCGCTGCGCCCCATCGGGCCGACGACCGAGATGTCGCCCTGGGCCACGCGCCCGGGTAGGGCCTGTCCGCGCGGCGGCACGATGCCGAAGGTGGGCTTGTGTCCGTAGACGCCGCAGTAGTGCGCCGGATTGCGGATCGACGAGCCGATGTCGCTGCCCGCCTCGAGACCGGTGAGGCCGGCGGCCAGCGCGGCCGCGGAGCCGCCCGACGAGCCGCCGGGAGTCCGCGAGACGTCCCAGGGATTGCTCGTGACGCCGTAGATGGGGTTGTAGCTCTGATAGTCGGCCAGCCAGGACGGGACGTTGGTCTTGCCGAACAGCACCACGCCGGCGGCGAGAAGACGGTCCACCGCGAGCGCGTTGCGCGGAGGCAGGTTGTCCTTCAGCGCGGGCAGCCCCCACGTCGTCGGCATGCCCACGACGTCATACGACTCCTTGATGGTCATCGGCACGCCGTGCAGCGGACCCCAGGGCTTGCCCTTCCGGAGCGCGGCGTCGGCCTGCCTCGCGCGGCGCCGGGCGCCCTCCACGTCCATGGCGATGATCGCGTTGAGCTTGGGATTGAAGCGATCGACGCGGGCCAGGAACGCGTCGAGGACCTCGACTGCGCTGACCTTGCGGCGACGAATATCGGAGGCGAGCTGGCGGGCGCTCTTGAAATGGAGATCGCTCATGCCGGTCCTCACGGTTCGAGGGTGAACGTCACGGTGACCATCGTCTGGATCTCCTGCTCGCCGGGGGCCACAGGCACCGCGGCGGACATGGTCATGCGCGGGGCCGGCTCCGGCCGGGGCGGGGTGACGCCGGCCTCCTGCACCGACAGCACGCGCCCGACCTTCAGGCTGGCCGCAGCCGCGTACAGATCAGCCTTGCGTCGCGCGTCGACCATCGCGCGCTTGCGAGCCTCGTCGAGCAGGGGCGCCGGCTCCTGCAGACCGAAGTGGATGCCGTAGACCAGGTTGGCGCCCTGGCTCACCTGCTGATCGAGCACCTGCCCGAGGCGCGAGAGGTCGCGGACCCTCACCCGCACCTGGTTGTTCACCTCGTAGCCGGTGATCTCGGGCGGCTCGCCTTCCTTCGGGGCGCGGCGCTGCGGGGACACACTGATGTTGGCGGTCTGGATGTCGCGCGACCCGATGCCGAGATTGCCGAGCGACTGCAGCAACCGCTCCATCGCCTGGCTGTTGGCGGTCAGCGCCTGGGCCGCGGTCGGCGCCTGCGTCACCACTCCGGTGGTGATCTCGGCCTGGTCCGGCGTCGCCGACACCGTGCCGGATCCCGCCACCGTGACGGTGGAGATGCGTCGCGGCATCGCCTCGTTGGGCGCCACCGCCACGCACGCCGACGACACCAGCGCGACGAGCAGCGCGACGACGAGCCCGAGCCGCGCGCTCACGGCGTGCCCACGGTGAACAGGTCCAGCTCCTCGTCCTTGGCGCGCAGCCGCGTGATGAGGAAGCGCAGGAGGTTGAGGTAGATCACCTTGCCCACCCGCGCGTCGCCTTCCGCGATGGTCCGGAACTCCTCGCGCGACAGGAAGAAGAGCTTGGCGCCGGCGAGCGACCGCGCGGCCGCGGAGGTGGCGTGCTCGTCGATGAGCGAGTACTCACCGAGACAGCGTCCCGGGCCCAGCGTGTTGAGATGCACCTCGCTGAGCCGTCGGGACCGGCCGCCCGAGCCCTCGGGCAGGAAGACCTCGATGAGGCCTTCCAGCACGACGTAGAGCCCGGGCCCGCGCGTGCCCTCCGAGAGCACCAGTTCGCCCGGAGCCACCTCGACCAGCAGCCCGCGCGCGCTGATGTGATCGAGCGCGGCCAGTGGCAGGTGCTCGAAGACCACCGAGGCGGCGAGGATGTGCCGATACCCTTCCTTGCCGGTGAGCTCCATGGAGGGCCCATTCTTGCACAGATCGACCGAGCCGCGCCCGCCGGTTCGAGCACGGCCCTGCCGCACGGCTGTGATAGGGTACGCGCCGTGAGCAAGACCGAGGTGACGCTCGGCACCGCCACGCCCGGCGGCGGCTTCCCGGTGTACGGGCAAGCGGTGGCCGACACCATCAACGAGGTGGACGCGACCCTCGACGTGCGTCCGCGCAACACCAAGGGCAGCACCGAGAACGTGCCGCTGCTCGAAGCGGGCTCCATCGACCTGGCCCTCGTGCAGGGCGAGGTCGCGCACGAGGCGCTCTCCGGCGTCGGACGGCCGCCCGCGGACCTGCGCGTGCTGGCCGCGATGTACTCGACGCCGGGGATGTTCGTGGTGCGGGCCGATTCGCCCTACCGGTCGATTGAGGACCTGAAGGGCAAGCCGGTGGCCTTCGGCGCGCGCGGGTCCGGCCTGATCATCCTCGCCTGCTACGTCCTCGACGGCCTCGGGCTCGAGCGCGACCGCGACTTCCAGGCTGTGTTCCTGGACGCGGCCGGCGACGGCCCCGCCATGGTGATGGACGGCCGCGTCACCGCGCTGTGGGGCGGCGGCATCGGCTGGCCGGGCTTCACCGCGGTGACGAAGGGGCCGATGGGCGGACGTTTCCTGGTGCCCGATCTCGACGGCATCCAGCGCATCAAGCGCAAGCATCCCTTCCTCAAGCTGATGATGGTGCCCGCCAATTCGTACCCGGGCCAGACCGCCGAGCTGGTGTCGGTAGGTTCGTGGAGCTTCATCATGACGCGGCCGACCCTGCCCGACGACGTGGCCTATCGGCTGGCCAAGGCGCTGCATCAGGGTCATCCGGCGCTGGTGAAGCGGCTCGACCAGGGGCGCGAGACCACGCCGCAGAACACCAAGATGGCGGCGCCCAAGCCGGAGCA
>DATFWA010000013.1:0-8459 GCA_035259825.1 Candidatus Methylomirabilota bacterium
CGAAGCGATGCCAGCGTTGCAGATCGTTAGCGCTGAGCTATGGACCCGGGCGCAGCAGCGGCGCGCAAAAACCCGCCAGCAGCATAGCGGGTATCGGAGGCCCAATGGTCAGCTGGCTGGGCGACAGGAAACGCCAACACCCCACCTGCTGTCCGGTCTGCTTGAGTGTGGGGCCTGCGGGTCCAGCCTGATCGCCTCGTCGCGGGTGAACAAGGACGGGTCGGTCCGTCGGTACTATGTCTGCTCTAGGACCTACAAGCAAGGCAGCGGCAAGTGCCGCCACCTGGTGCCCTATGACAGGATCACCGACTCCGTGCTGAGTCACTTCTCCAGGCTGACGCCCCATCTGATCGAGCAAATGATCGCTGACGAATACGACCGGTGGCTGGCTGAAGTCCGGGCCCTGGATGGGCAGCGGGCGGCGCTCGTGCAGGAACGAGATCGACTCGACGCTGAGCTGGCCCGATTGGCAGAGGGTGTCGCGGCCGGGGGTCAGCTCCCCGCCCTACTCAAAGCGATCGAGACGAAGCAGGCTCACCGGGACACGGTGGCTGCCCAACTGGAGCGCGCCCAGGGGGCAGAGGAGGCGATCCAGGCGACACTCGCCCAGTGGTCGTCAGGGCTGGTGACGCTCTCGGCCGCGAGCATCGGGGGGCTTGGGGCAGCGCTCCAGGCCGGTCCCAGTGGGCGCCGGATGCTCAGGGCGCTGCTCCCGAATCCCGTCAGGGTCACGCCGATGTACGGTGAAGATGGCGCGTGGCAAGGATGGCGGTACGACGGAGAGGCTTACCTGGGGCGTTTGGCGGGGTCCTTGACGTGTCACCAGCGGACGGAATCCATCCGGATCTCGTAGATCACGCGGCTCTCCTTTCTCTGCGGGGAAGACGACCGGGCTACTGGGCGGTCCAGCCTCCGTCGATCACCAGCTCGCTGCCCGTCACGAACGATGATTCGTCCGACGCGAGATACAGCACTCCGTACGCCACCTCGTCGGGCTCGCCGTAGCGTCCCATCGGGATGCGCGACACCATGTACTCGTAGTGGCCGGGATCGTGCCGACGCGCCTCGGTCATCGGCGTCACCACCGGACCCGGGTGCACCGAGTTGCAGCGGATGCGCTCGCGCGCGTACTGCACCGCGGTGGCCTTGGTCAGGGTGCGCACCGCGCCCTTCGAGGCCTGGTACCACGGGCTGCTCCGCTCCATGCCCACCATGCCGAGCTGGGAGGAGATGTTGATGATGGAGCCGCCACCGGCGCGGCGCATCGCGGGGATGGCAACCTTCGTGCCCAGGAACACGCCCTTGGCGTTGACGTCCATGCCGTGGTCCCACGCGGCCTCGGTGGTGTCCTCGAGCCGGCTGCCTCCGCCCACCCCCGCGTTGTTCACCAGCACGTCGAGCCGGCCGAAGCGTGACTCCGCGGCCGCCACCGCGCGCTCCCAGTCCGCCGCGATGGTCACGTCGAGGTGCACGTACACCGCCTGGCCGCCTTTGCCGGTGATCTCGCCCTCGATCCGCTTACCTTCCGCGTCGAGGATGTCGGCGAGCACCACGCGCGCTCCTTCGCGTGCGAAGAGGAGCGCCTCCGCGGCCCCCATGCCGCGCGCCCCGCCGCTGATCAGCGCGACCTTGCCGGCGAGTCTCATCGGGTGCCGAAGAGGCGGTCGCCCGCGTCGCCGAGGCCGGGCACGATGTAGCCGTGGTCGTTGAGATGGCTGTCGATGGCCGCGGTGTAGACCGGCACGTCGGGGTGCACGGCGTGGAAGCGCTCCAGCCCCTGCGGACACGTGAGCAGGCACACGAAGCGGATCGAGCGCGCCCGCGTCGCCTTCACGCGGCTCACCGCGGCCACCGCGGAGTTGCCGGTGGCGATCATGGGATCGAGCACCACCGCGTCGCGCTCTTGCATGCCCTGCGGAACCTTGAAGTAGTACTCGATCGCCTCCAGCGTCTTCGGATCGCGATAGAGGCCGACGTGGCCGACGCGGGCGCTCGGCAGGATACCCAGCATGCCGTCGAGCAGGCCGTTGCCCGCGCGGAGGATCGATACCAGGACGATCTTCTTGCCGTCGAGGAGATGGATCGTGGTCGGCCCCACCGGCGTCTCCGCGGCCACCTCGCGGGTGGGCAGGTCGCGGGTGACCTCGTAGGCCAGGAGCATGCTGATCTCGGCGAGCAGGCTGCGGAACTCGGAGCTGCTCGTCTCCTTCTTCCGCATGAGGCCGAGCTTGTGCTGCACGAGGGGATGGCGGATGACGACGACGTCGTCCAGGGCTAGACCATCTCGAGCTGTGCGCGGCCCCACGCCACGTCTTCCTCGCGCATGGGATTCACCGACGCGGGGCCCTGGCCGGGCGCGGTCGGCCCCTCGCCGGCCACCGTGGTGCGGTGCATGACCCGGCGGTAACGCGACTCGTCCCACGGGCGTCCCCGGTGAAGCATGCACCGGTTATCCCACATCACCAGATCGCCGACCCGCCAGCGATGCGTGTAGACCAGGTCGGGCCGTGTCGCCGTCTCGCGCAGCTCGCGCAGCAGGGCGCGCGCCTCCGCGGTAGGCATGCCCACGATCTCGCAGGCGTGCGAGCCCACGTAGAACGCCTTGCGCCCGTTGACCGGGTTGGTCCGCACCAGGGCCTGGCGCACCGGCGGCACCTGCGCGGCGTGGTCGGGGGGCATCAGGCCGTCGTCCACGAGCCCCCGCGAGTACACGAAGCTGTGGATCGCCACCTTGCCGTCGAGGAAGCGCTGCCTGTCGGCGGGCATGCTCGCGTAGCCCACCCGCATGCTCGCGAACTGCGTCTCCCCGCCGGTCGGCGGGACCTCGCGGGCGGACAGGAGTGAGGCGTGCGCGGGCACGGCCTTGAACGAGCTGTCGGTGTGCCACATCTGGTTGCCCGCGTTGTAGAGGTTGCGCTTGTCGCCCGCCGGGATCAGCCGGTCCTCCGCGTCGACGTTCGAGAGGTTGGCGACGTGAATCGGCGTGCCCGCCTGGGACGCGATGCTTCTGATAGTCGTCTCCAGCGGGCCGAAGCGGCGGCTGAACGCGAGCTGCTCATCGTCGGTGAGGGACTGCCCGCGGAAGAGCAGGACCGAGTGCTCCTCGAACGCGGCCACGATCTCCTGGAAGGTGGCGTCGTCCACGCGCGTGACGTCGATGTCCACGATCTCGGCGCCGAATCCGGGGTGGAGCTTCCTCGTCGTCAGCGACATGGCCGCCCTCCTCTCAGGGCCCCGATGATAAGCGAGCGAGTCGGCGGGCCGCAACCGCTTGCGCCCGCTCGCCCGGCGGGTATTCTCTCTGCCGGGAGGCTGCCCATGTCCACCGGCCTGGCCCCGGTCACGATCCTGATCAACCAGCTCGCCGCGGGGCCGACCGCGCCCGGCGCCGCCGCCACGCCCCTGCGCACCCGCATCGCCGAGGTGGTCGCGCAGATGGGACCCGCGCCGTGGGCGCGGCGGATCATCGCCGACGAGCGCAACCTGGTCACCCTGATCGCCTCCCCGCCCGGCGGGGGCAACCGGCCGCACTGGCATCGCGAGTTCGACGAGTGGTGGGTGGTGCTGGCCGGGCGGCTGCAGTGGGAGCTCACCGGCCGCGTGGTGGTGGACGCTGTCAAGGACGACGTCGTGTGGGTCCCGCGCGGCACGGTGCACCACATCCGCAACGTCGGTGACGATCTCTCGCTGCGCCTGGCCGTCGCGATGCCGCCGGCGTGGCACTACTACAGCCCGTGCGAGCAGTGCGGCTTCGCCGACGACGGCCCGCGGGAGTGGTGCGCGTAGCGATCCCGCCCGATCTTGCGCAGGCCCAAGCGCCTGCTATGCTGGGCCGCACCACGCGGCAGAGGACAGCGGTCACCGGAAAGGGGAGCGGCTATGGCGACGGCAGCGGGTCCCTCTCACATCTACGTCGGAGCGGCGCGGTGGACGTCCGGAACGAAGAGCGGCGTGTTCCGCAAGGAAGCGGGCGGCTCGCGCTGGGAGCTCTCGAGCAAGGGGCTGCCGGACGACGTGCATGTGCAGGCCATCACCGTGCATCCCACCAACCCCGACGTCGTCTATGTAGGCACCCAGAACGGCCCCTACCGGAGCACCGACCGCGGTGAGCGCTGGGAGCGTCTGCCCTTCCCGGAGGACGGCGGTGAGGTCTGGTCGATCCTGGTGCATCCGTCCAACCCGCGCACGTTGCTCGTGGGCACCTCGCCGGTGGGCATCTACCGGAGCGACGACGAGGGCGCCTCGTGGCGGAAGCTGAATGCCACGCAGCCGGAGCTGGTGAAGATGCCGTTCGCCTGCCGGGTGATGCGGCTGGCCGTCGACCCGGCGCGGCCCGAGCACATCTACGCGGCGCTGGAAGTGGGCGGCACGATGCGCAGCCTCGACGGTGGCCAGACCTGGACCGACTGCAGCGCCGATCTCATCAAGATGTCCGAGCTGCCGCACCTCAAGAGCCGGATCGTGAGCGACAGCGAGATGGAGGGCATGCTCGACGGCCACGCCCTCGCGGTGAGCGCGGCGGCTTCGGGCACCGTATTCCTGGCCCTGCGCATGGGCCTCTTCCGCAGCACCGATGAGGCGACCCACTGGAAGGACATGGAGGTCGGCCGGTTCTCGCCGCTGACCTACGGTCGCGACATCCGCGTCTCCCCGCAGAACCCGCGCGTGCTCTACGCGTGTCTCAGCCCGGCCGCGCGCAGCGAGGACGGCTCGCTCTACCGCAGCGACGACCTCGGCGAGACGTGGACGCGCTTCGACCGCGGCGTGAAGGCGGAGAGCACGATGATGGCGGTCGCGCTGCACCCGCGCGACGCCGACCAGGTCTACTGCGTGAGCCGGACCGGGCAGGTGTTCGGCACGCAGGACGGCGGACGGTCGTGGCGGCAGGACCGGCTGCCGGAGGGCGTCAGCGACGTATACGCGCTGGCCTGCGGGTAGCGGTAAGCGACTACGCTGCCGTCGAGAGGGCGGGGGCGAGGTCGCGCACGTAGCAGCGGACGTCACCCAGGTACTCGTACCGCTCGGTGTGAGCCGGCAGACCGGCGCGCTCGCCGTCGATGCCCAGTGACCGCAGCACCGCCTCGGTGAGGAGCGCGTAGCCCCCCTTCCGCTCCACGCCGTTCTTCAGCAGCCGGTGCGCCAGGATCACCGCCGGGCCGGTCACGCGGCTCCGGCCGGCCACCGTGTGACGAAGGAACGGCCCGTGATGTACGACCATCTTCAGGTCGAGCGAGCCGATTTGCTGACACGCTCCGCAACTGCAACTGTCGTCGGCCTGCATGGCCTGTTGCCGGCCCTTGAAGGCGGCGAAAGCGCCCTCCAGGACTTCGAACAGCGCCGGGAACCGCTCGGGGCGGGTCGCCTGGACATCCTCGCCCGCCAGGGCGAACACCGCGTCCCCTTCGATCTCCTGGATCTCGAGCGGCGGGGAGAGCCGCGCGATCACCTCGTCGAGCAGGGCAGCGATGATCTCCGACCCGTGCTCGAGCTCGGTCGAGGTCACGAAGGCGGTGAATCCGGAAACGTCGGCCAGGACCAGGAATCCGCGATCGGTTCGGTTGTTCATGCCCAGTAGACACCGGGCGGGGGCGGGCGTGAAACGGGGTCGCGCGGCGGCCTAAACCCGCTCCAGGATGTGCAAACCGCGGCCGCGGTCGATGAGGTAGAGCAGGCCCCGGCTGTCGACCTCGACGTCGTTGCTCGACACCCGCGCGTGGCCGGCCGGCGGCTCGGGCAGGAAGTGGGCCACCTCGCGCGGGGCATGCGGGTTGGCCATGTCCACGACACGGAGACCGTGGGCGAACCACGCCACCGGGATCTCGGTGCCGGTCACGCGCTCGCACGGCTGGTGGCAGCCGGTGAACTCGGGCTGCGGCTCGCCGTCGATGCCGGCCAGCTGGAAGCTCGAGATCGGCACCGGGTGCCGCTCGTCGGTGATGTCCACTAGCCACAGGAAGGACGGCGGCCCGGGCGCGGTCTTGGCCACGTCCTCATCGGCGGCGAGCATGATCCGCCGGCCGTGCAACGGCATCGGCATCGGCAGCGCGGTGTGGGTCGGAGTGATGTAGGGCGGGCTCCAGTCGAGGCCGGACACGAAGCGGGGCTTGCCCATGTCCGCGATGTCGAGGATGACGAACCCGCCGTGCCAGTAACTGACGTACAGCCGGTCGGCCGACCGGATCGGGTGGTGACAGCGATGATGCCGGCCCGACCACGACGGCTGCTCGCCGCCCGCCGTCCACTGCCCCGGCATCCACCAGCGCCCCACCTCCTTCGGCCGCGCCGGGTCGTGGAGGTCGAGGATCATCACGATGTTGCCGACGTAGCCGTCCATCTCGGGCGAGATGTAGGCGTAGCGGCCATCGAAGGTGAAGCGGTGGACCCCGGCGCCGCCGCACTTCCAGAAGGTGATCTCGCGCGGTCGGTCCGGCTGAGAGACGTCGTAGATGACGAGCCCACCGGTCACGCCGACCGGCGGCTGGTGCGCGGGCTGCGCCTCGCGGTTCACCAGCATGAGGCCGTTGACCGCGCGCACCTTGTGCGAGTGCGTATGCGGCGGCACCTCGAGGGTCGCCAGCACGCGCGGCTTCGCGGGATCACTAACGTCCACGATCGAGGTGCCGTTCGGAGCCTTCATGTGCGCGATGTAAGCAATGGTGCCGTCGACCGACACCTGCCCGCCCCCAGGACAGTCCAGCCAGGCGACCTGCTTCAGCCCTCGCGCGCTCGGAGCGGTGCTGGCGGCCATGTGCGCGGCAGACTACCAGAGCGCGAGCCCGTCGCCAACCCCCGGTCGATTGACAGCCCCGGGGCACGCGTGACACAGTCACGACAATGCAAAGGAGCGTCGACATGGCCCTCTCCATCGACCGGTCCGTGCGTCCCGAAATCGGCAGCGCCTATGCGCGACTCGAGGAGAAGATCCTGGAGCGGGACCAGGCCGGGGCCAGCGACATCCTCTACGACCTGGTGCGGGCCCGCGTGCCGATCCCCGAGCTGGTGGGGCAGATCGTGCGCATCCACGGGCCCTATACGCACGTGCCGTACCACCAGCGACTCGACGACGGCGTGGTGCGCTTCGTGAACAACGACCACTGCCTGCTCAGCTCGCGCGCCGGCCTCGATCTGCTGCCCCTGATGCCGCCCGAGCTGCAGTACCTGCCGTTCGCCCAGACCATCTGGTATGTGCCGACCGGCCTCGATCCGTGGAACCAGCTGCTGGGCAAGATGCCCGGCCACTACGTGCGGCTCTACGAGATCAAGTTCGAGGGCAAGCCGCCGCTCCCCGAGGTGCACTGGCCGGACCAGGGCCCGCTCGCCATCGAGGGCACCTGGCCGGAGAAGCTCAACGCATGGCTCACCCTCGTGCAGCGTGGCGAGGTCATCAACGCCTATCGCGTCTTCCTCGGCCTGTGGGAGGAGGCCGTCGACGATCCGGCGCGACGCACCGGCCTGCTCGCCCAGCTCGTGTTCGCCGGCCTCATCGACGTGCAGGACCGCGTGCTCCACAACCGCTCTTACACCACCGGCCACAAGTCCTACCGCGCCCGCGCCACCGCGGAGCTGGCCCGCGCGGTCGGCTGGGCGAACGCGCACAGCGTCCTCTACGCCGGCGTCCCCGACATCGCGGTGGGACCGCGCTGGTACTCAACGTACGAGATGGGCTGCCAGGTCGTGCAGAACCTGCTCGACAATCGCGACCGCGAGCTGCTCGCCAACGACGGCGACCTCACTCCGGTGGAGTCGCTGGCGCTGCAGGACGCGATCCTCAGCGGGCAGGAGCCGGCCTTCATCGATCTGATCGTGGCCCTGCTCAAGACGGGCAAGGGTCATCGCCAGATCATCGACACCATCCAGCTCGCCTCCGCCCAGCTCATCATGGAGACCGGCGATCCCAACTCGTACTCGATGCCGCAGCACAGCTACGAATACTGCAACACGGTGCGCTGGTTCTTCGACACCTTCGAGCACCCGCACCGCCTCAAGCTCCTGTTCGTGGCCGCCGCCTTCGTCACCCGGGCCGCGCACCACCAGAAACACACGCCCGGCAACAACCCGGTGAAGGTCGAGCCGCCCAAGGGCTCCGACGCGCTCACCCCGGCCGAGCTGCTGCGGCGTCTGGACGGCGCGCTCGACGGCCTCCGCGCCTTCGAGGCCATGGACTGGACGGCCGCGTACCTGCGCTCCGGCGCCGACCGCGGCGCGCTGGTGCAGACCCTCGCGGTGGGCGCGGTGAAGGCGGGCAACGACCCGCACAACCAGGAGCTGGGCATCTGCCTGCTCGACGACTACCGCCACTCCACCGCGGGCGATCGCGACCGCCTGCTGCTCGCCTCGGCCAAGCACACCGCCGGCCATCGGAAGTATGGCAGCCACCTCGACGCCTGGCGGCGCTACGCCGACGCCTTCGGCCTCGCCCGCTCCTGAGGAAGCCACCCGAATGATCACATTCAGGACTC
>DATFWA010000014.1:0-12164 GCA_035259825.1 Candidatus Methylomirabilota bacterium
TCGATGTGGGTCGGCATGTGGATCAGATGGCCCGCGTCCGGCACCAGGTCGCGCAATCGGTCGCCCGCCCGCAGCGCGCGCTGCGGGAACGGCGACATCTCCATCAGATGGACGTACAGGTGCAGCAGTCCGGGGTGGTCCCACGAGGCGGGGATGTCGCGGAGGGCGCTCTCCAGCACGTCCATTGCTTCCATGGTGCCCGCGCCCTCGGCGACACCGCCGGTCTTGAGGTCCCACATCTTCCAGGGCGTGAGGTTCATGATCGCCTCGGCGAAGACGTGACGCACCTCGAGGTCGTCGCGATTGGCGTGGAACACGCGGCGCATGGCGTCCGCGAAGGCAGCGTCCCAGGGCGCCTGGTCCTCGATGGTCTCGCGCTGCGGGTAGCGCGCCGGAAGGGCCCGGATGAGCGCCTGCTCGACGGGGCTGGCGCCGTCGACGCGGGCCAGGGCCTCCTGCATGGCGTCGTAGGCGACACCGAGCGCGGCCGCCTTGCCCGCCGGGTCGTAGAGGTGCCACGGCAGGTTGTAGTTCGGCCCGGCCGCGTAGGAGATTCCCCAGTAGGCCATCGCGCAGCGGGGATCGCGCTCGAGCACCTTCTGAAAGCACGCCATCGCCTCGCCGTGGTTGAAGCCGTAGAGCCAGTTGAGACCTCGGTCGAACCAGAGCTGGGCCTCGGGCGCGGCGGTGGTGATCCTGCGTGAGTAGGAACCGAGGTCGTAGTAGTCCATCTGATCCTCCAGCGCGCCGTGAGGCGCTCTCGTGTCCACCCGATCGGGCCCGGGCGATCAGCCTATCGCGTTCGCAAGGCTAACATGCCATTCAGCTCTGGCGCTGCTGGCGGAGGCGCGGGTCAAGGCCGCGCCGCAACCCGTCTCCCAGCAGAGTGAAGGCGAGCACGGTGACGAAGATCGCCGCGCCCGGCACGAAGGAGAGCCACGGCGCCTGCTGTATCTGCTGATACCCCCTTCAGGGACGATCCCCAGCTCGCGGTCGGGGGCTCGATGCCGATGCCGAGGAAGCTGGGCGCGGCCTCGACGACGATGGCGGGCGCCACGAGCAGCGACGTCTGCACGATGATCGGCGCGGTCCACGTCTCCGAGAGCGGCCGGTGTCTGAGTGTGGCAGACTACGTCAGGAGGCCGACGAGAGCGACGAGCAACATGGCAGACGTGCAGGCATTTCGCGGTTGGCGGTACGACTTGGGACAAGTCGGCAATCTCTCCGACGTCATCGCTCCTCCCTACGACGTCATTGGCCCCGAGCAACAGACCAAGCTGTATCAGCAGCATCCGTGCAATGTGATCCGGCTCGATTTGAATCGCGTTGAACCGGGCGACACCGACACGAATGCCCGCTACGAACGCGCGGCCAACTTTTTGCGTCACTGGCAATCGGAAGGGATCCTGCTGCAAGAGCACGAGAACGCCCTGTACGTCTATCACCAGGAGTTCGACTGGGCCGGTTGCTACTACGTGCGTAAAGGGTTCATGGGCCGCGTGCGGGTCGAAGAGTTCGGCAAAGGGAAGATCTACCCCCACGAGCAAACGCTCTCGGGACCGAAGGCCGATCGCCTGGCGCTCACCAAGGCGACGAAAATGAATTTGTCTCCCGTCTTCGGCCTCTATCCCGATTCGACGGGGGCCGTCAACGCTGCGCTCGAAGCGGCAACGCGCGGCAAGACGCCGTTGATCGCGCAAGACCATCTCGGCGTGGTTCACAAGCTGTGGCCGGTAACCGACGTCGCCGCCATCAACACAGCCAGATCGCAGCTGCAGGAGCTGCGGATCTTCATTGCCGACGGACATCACCGTTACGAAACGGCGAATGACTATCGCAACTGGCTCATCGAGCAAGGGCAATTCCGCGGGGAAGCGGACCCTGCCAATTTCGTGTTGATGATGCTCGTCGGCATGAGCGATCCCGGGCTGGCGATCTTGCCGACGCATCGACTGGTGTCAGGGCTTCCGGCATTGTCGGCTGCCGACTTGAAGGCCGCCTTGTCTTCGCATCTCGAACTCGAATTGATGGGGCACGGGGCGGCCGCTGCCCAAAAAACGTGGGAGAGAATCGAGACCGAGGGCGAGCAGAACGTGTTCGGCTTCGGAACTGCGGCCGATGGAGAATGGCTGTTCGGTCGCGTCACCGACGATTCGCCGATGGCGACCCTCGCCCCCGAGCAGACCGAAGCGTGGCGCGAGCTGGGAGTCAGCTTGCTACACAAGTTGATCATCGATCACTTGTTGGCGAAGAAGTATCCGACGGCGAAGCGGGAATTCAAATACGTCCACCTGTTGGAAGAAACGGCCGACGCGATCGCCGCCAAATCGTGCCAGCTCGCATGCCTGGTTCCTCCGGCGCAGATCGAACACGTGGAAGAGATCGCATCGAAGTTCGAAAAGATGCCGCCGAAGAGCACGTATTTTTATCCGAAGCTGCTGACGGGTCTGGTCTTCAACGCGCTCGACAAGTCGTGAGAATGCGCGCGGCTCTGGCGTTGGCTCCTCGGGGTTCCGAGAGCGGCCGGCGTCTGAGGGTGGCAGATTACGTCAGGGGACCCGTAGGCTGCGGAGCTGGCCACAGGGATCGATCGCGCGGCGCGTTCTGCTACCACGCTGCTACCAACCTGGCGTGATTCAGCAACACCGAGCATGTCGACAGCATCCCCGCCTCGTGCGTTTTCACGGCGTTAGATGCCGGCCGGTCACCCCGGATCGCCTCCCCAGGGAAGCGCGGATTATGAATCCGGGCCGGCACTTGTCAAGCGCGAGCCGACTCGCTATCCTGCGCTTCATGACTGGGCCGCGTCTCCCATCCGCGCTCACCGGCAAGAGCCAGTTCCTGGAGAGGGGTGTGTGAGAGCCGGATCCGTCGCGCGCGGGCTCGTCGCGGCACTCCTGGTCTTCGGGACCGGTTTAGTGGCCGAGTCGGTGGACGACGACGAGCGCCCTGCCGCGCCCGCGGCGGTGATCAGCGAGACCATCGATCCGGGCTGGGTGGCGCTCGACGATCTCGCGGTCGATGAACCGACCGGCGATCCCGGGAAGGCGGCGGTTCCCCCTGCGGCGGCGGTCGCCCTCGGAGCCTCGACCCTCGCCGCGCTCCTGATGCGCTCTGCGCGTCACCGCGCAGCGGACTGGCCCGGCGCGTCGCTGACCCGAGGTCCTCCCCGCGTCCTGTCCGCCAGATCGAATTCCCTTCCCACCTCCCGTCCCGTCCGTTACAACGCTCGATCAAGGGCCGGGGTCCGCCCGCGGGTCGGCTCTCCCCCCGCGTGCCGCGCGTGCTGCTCAACCGACCGATCACCCACACAGGAGGAACGCTCATGAGACTGCTCTCGATCGCGATCGCAACCGCCCTCGTGGGAGTCTGCGGCGCCCCGGCCCTCGCCGGCGAGTGCCCGCTGCTTCAGCGGCAGATGGACCGCCAGGTCGGCAACCGGGTCGACAACGCGTCGTACCAGGCCAAGGAGATGATGAAGGAGGCCCAGACGCTGCACCAGCAGGGCAAGCATGCCGAGTCGGTGGCCAAGTACGACGAGGCGGCAAAAGCCATCGGAGTGACGCTCGAGCACAAGAAGTAGGGCGACCTGCGGCGCCCCGGACGTGTGCCGCGAGGCCATGTCCGCGGCGCCGCCGCACGGCCTCATGGCGTAGGCTGATCGACGGGGAGCCCATGGAAGAGCCCGACCCGGTCATCCTGCCCATCGAGGATTCCCTCGATCTGCACCCCTTCGCGCCCCGCGACGTGCGTTCGGTGGTCGACGAGTACCTGCATCAGGCCGCCGCGCGAGGGTTCCGCGAGGTCCGTCTGATCCACGGCAAGGGCACCGGCACCCAGCGCGCGATCGTCCGGAGCGTGCTCGCGGGTCATCCCGCGGTCGTGCGCTTCTTCGACGGCCCGCCCGAGCGGGGCGGATGGGGTGCGACGGTGGTGGTACTGGCGGACTAGTCGCGATCGGCCCGCAGGAGCAGCATCCGATCGGTGAACGAGACGATGCGCCCATGCTCGATCCGGAAGTCGAATGCGTCCCGGCAGTGAGCGGGCGCCGCCAGCACGAACTGCTCCAGAGCGGCGCGAGCTTCCGGCGTCATCCGCATCCGGGTGGTCCACTCTTCCCACGGGCGCACCTTGCTCATGACCATTTCGTCCAGGACGGTGAGGC
This sequence comes from Candidatus Methylomirabilota bacterium, assembly GCA_035259825.1. Lineage (GTDB taxonomy): Bacteria > Methylomirabilota > Methylomirabilia > Rokubacteriales > CSP1-6 > CAMLFJ01. The sequence continues at coordinate 4,166 of DATFWA010000014.1, forward strand.
CGGTGGCCCGCAGGAAGGCGGTCCACTCCAGCTGTCGGTAGGCCCGCACGTGGCTCGGATCGCGGCGCCGCTCCACCTCCAGGATGAACGCGGCCGCCTCCTCATCGTCGTGGCCGAGGATGTCCTGGACCAGGAACGTGCCGCCCGCCCGGAGCACACGGGCCACCTGGCGCAGGGCGGGCAGGAGCGCCGGGAAGTGATGGGCGGCGATCCGGCACGTGACCGTGCCGAACGTCCCATCGCGGAAGGGCAGGGCTTCGACGTCCCCGCCGACGAAGCGCACACCGGCGCCGCCCTCGCGCTCGGCGAACAGCCGCGCCGCCTCGAGCATCGGCAGGGTCACGTCCATCGCAATCACACTGGGGGTGAAGCGTGAGAAGGCCAGCGCGGTGTGGCCGCCGCCGGTGGCGATGTCGAGCACCCGCGCCGCTCCGCGCTTGCGTCCCCAGGCGAGGAGCCATTCCAGGTCGGGGCCGGCGGCGTGGCCGGCGCTGGTGACGTAGGCCGCGGCGCTGGGCCCGAATTGCGCCTGCACCCGCGCCTGCTGGCTGTCGCTCACGTCGGCCCCGATCCCCTCAGGACGGCTTGCGCTGGGAGAGGTGGCGCAGGAGGAACTCGGCGTCGAGCGGAGTCAGATCGAAGCGCCGACTCGCGGCGTCGATGAGCTTCGTCCGGTCCGCCGCCGGATTGGCCTGCAGCTGCTCGTCGATCCACTTCACCGCCTGCTTGATCGGCGCTTCGCCTGCGCTGATGATCGGCCTCCTCTCGCGAGACGCGCCAATGGCGTCACAGATCGCGGACCACGCGTCGGGCGCGGTCCACGTTCCGTCGGAAGATGTCGAATGAGTTCACCATCTCGGGCTTGCGGCCCTGCCCGCGATCGAGCGTGAAGCAGGAGAAGGTGATGTCGTGGGCCAGCGGGAAATCGCGATAGAGCTGGCCCGCCACCTTCTGGGGATTCTCGGACCGGGTGATCTCGAAGTCCTCCAGCGCGCGCAGGGGCGGCATGCGCTCACCGTGCTTGGTCCGCACCCACTTCATGGTGCCGCCCAGTAGATAGGACAGGAACAGGCAGTCCACCAGCATCGACTCGGTCCAGGGAATCGCCTTCTGGTATCCGGCCACGAAGCGCGCGCCGGTCGACAGCAGGAAGTTGCGGGCGGTGTCGGGGGTGACGAAGTCGCACGCCCCGAAGATGTAGCCGGTGCCGGTGCTGGGCCGGCAGTGGTCCACCAGGGTCTCGAGCCGGATGACCTTGTCCCCGATTCCCACGAGCTTGCGCCGCTGGCCGTGGGAAGCGATGTAGCAGACCTGGAAGGAGCGACGCCGGCGGCGTACTTCCTCCAGCAGCAGGCCCAGGTCATAACTCGAATAGAAGCGCCGGTAGACCAAGTTGACCCGGATGCCTTCCCAGGCAAGGGACTGCTTGATCGCCTTGAGGTAGGGGAGGACCGACGGCTCGTCGTCCAGCAGACGGCCCTTCTTGTTCCACATCGATTCCAGAACCACGACGCCGGGCATTGTCCTGTCCTTGAGATCCCCCCGGGGAGCCCAGGGAGCCCTGGGCGACGCATGATACCACGGGGTCCGGAGGCTCGATATTGGATGGTTTAGGAATCATCCAATTGGCGGTTTACAAGCCACGAGTGATATCAATAATGGCTGGTATCGGGGAGCCATGAGAATCCAGCTCGACAGGGGTACCGGCCGGACGGGGAAGGCCCCGCTATCCCGGCAGATCCAGCTGCACTTCGAGCGGCTGATCAGCCAGGGCCTGCTCGGCACGGGCGTGAAGCTGCCTGCGAGCCGAGAGCTGGCGCGCGAGCTCGGGGTCAATCGCACCACGGTGGCGCTGGCCTACGACGAGCTGGTGGCTGGCGGGTGGGCCCGGGCCCATGTGGGCCAGGGGACGTTCGTGGCCGACCGGGTCCCCGTCTCGGCCGGTGAGGCGCGCCCGGCCGCGCCCCGGCTCGACTGGACCGGGTTCCTCTCGAAGGGCGCACAGGTGATCGCGGCCGACAACCGCCGCCGCCGTGCCCACACCCAGATGCCGCGATCCGGGCCGGGGACCATCTCGTTCGCGGGGGGTATGCCCGACAGCGGGCTCTTCCCGACGGACGCGTTCCGCCGCGTCCTGAACCGGGTGATCCGCGAGGAAGGCCGCGAGCTGCTCCAGTACTATCCCGCGCGCGGCTATCCCCCCCTGCGCGAGTTCCTGGCCGCGTACCTCCTGCGCTTCGGTCTGGAGGTGCGGCCCGACGAGATCCTGATCGTCAACGGCTCGCAGCAGGGGTTCGATCTGGTCGGACGCACCCTGCTCGATCCGGGTGACTTCGTGGCCATCGAGGAGCCCTCGTACCCGCGGGCCATGCAGGTGTTCCGGGCCTTCGGCGCCCAGCTGCTGCCGGTGCCGATGGTGGCCGGAGGCCTCGATCCCGAGCATCTCGACCGCCTCCTCGAACGGCAGTCGCCGAAGCTCCTCTACTGTCAGCCGAGCGCGCACAATCCCACCGGCCTCACCATGCGGGACGACACGCGGACCCGGCTGCTGGAGGTGGCCGCGCGGCATCGCCTGCCGATCCTGGAGGACGGCTTCGACGGCAGTCTCTTCTTCGGTCCGCGGCCGCCGGCGCCGCTCAAGGCACTCGATGCGTCGGGGCTCGTCATCTACGTCGGCACGTTCTCCAAGATCCTGTTCCCGGGCCTCCGGCTAGGCTGGATCGTGGCCGCGCCGGAGCTCATCGATCGCCTGGAGCTGGCGAAGGAGCTCTCCGACATCCACACGAGCCCGCTGATCCAGGCCGCGGTGTACCACTTCTGCCGTCAGCGGCTGCTCGACCGACATCAGGCGCGGGTGCTGCGCGAGTACGGGCGGCGGCGCACCGCGCTGCTGCAGGGCCTGTCCAAGCGCATGCCGCCCGGGGTGACGTGGACGGACCACGAGGGGGGATTTTCTCTGCTGGTCACCCTGCCCCCCGGCATGGACGCGGCGGCGCTGCTCGAGCGCGCCGCGCTGCGCGGCGTCGTGTTCACTCCGGGCAACGCGTTCTTCGTGGACGGCGGCGGCGAGCGCACGCTGCGCCTGTCCTTCTCGGCGCTGCCCCTCAACCAGATCGACGAAGGCATCAAGCGCCTGGCCGACACCATTCGCGATGCGCAGCGGCAGCCGGAGCCGGCGGGCCTCGGCGCGGTGTCCGCGGTGCCGCTGGTCTAGGGAGAAGCCCGTGAACTTCCACACCCTCGCGGCGCGCGGCGGCCGCGACGTGCCGTCGGCGAGCCGGCCGCTCACCGCGCCGATTTATCAGACGAACGTCTACGTGTTCGAGGACATGGACACGGTGGAGTCGGTCTGGGAGAGCAAGAAGCCGGGCTTCGTGTACGGGCGCTATGGCACCGGCAACCACACGATGTTGGAGGACCTGGTCGCGGCCCTCGAGGGCGCGGAGGCGGCGGTGGCCTGCGCCTCCGGTATGGGAGCGACCACCGCCTTGCTCCTCGGCCTCTTCTCGGCCGGGGACCACCTCGTCTCGGCCCGTGACCTCTACGGCTCGACCGCCGCGTTCCTGGGTGACGAGGGCCGGCGTCTGGGCATCGAAACCGACTTCGTGGACGCGACCGACACCACGGCCATCGTGAAGGCGCTGCGTCCGACCACCCGCGCGGTGTTCGTGGAGGCGATCTCCAACCCGCTGCTCCGCCTGGTGGACGTGCCCGCGCTCGCGCCCGAGCTGCGACGCCGCGGGATCGACCTGATCGTCGACGCCTCGATGGCCTCACCCGCTGTGCTCCGGCCCATCGAGCACGGCGCGACGATGGTGATGCACAGCCTGACCAAGTTCATCTCCGGGCACGGGGATGTCACCGGCGGCCTGGTGGCCGGCCGCGCCGAGCCGATGTCGCGCGTGCGTAATGCCATGATCCGCGCCGGCACCAACCTGGGTCCGTTCGACGCCTGGCTGGCCACGCGGGGGGCGCGCACACTCGCGGTGCGGATGGAGCGGCAGTGCGTGACCGCGCACGCGCTGGCCCAGGCACTGCAACGCATGCCCGCGGTGTCGCGCGTGTACTACCCGGGGCTGCCCTCGCACGATCAGCACACTCTGGCCCGCCGGCTGATGCCGCGCCTCTGCGGCGCCATGGTCTCGTTCGACCTGCGCGGCGGCGCGCCCGCGGTGGAGCGCTTCATGGAGCGCACGCGCCTGCTCGAGTTCGCGCCGAGCTTCGGCGACGTGGCCACCACGTGGACCTATCCGGCGCGCACTTCGCACCGGCGTGTCTCCGACGAGGAGAAGGCGGCGTTGGGTATCGGGCCCGGGCTCGTGCGGGTGTCGGTGGGCCTCGAGGACGCCGGCGAGCTGCAGGCCGACCTGGAGGCGGCACTGGCATGAGCGGGGTGGCGACAGAGAGCGCGACGACGGTGGTGATCCCGGTCGTGCTCGAGGGGCGCTTCGTCCGCCTCGAGCCCCTGACCGCCGCGCACGCTCCCGGCCTGCTCGCGGCGGCCTCGGGCCCGCGCGACACCTACGGGCTCACCTTGGTGCCGGGCACCCTGGCCGAGGCTGCGGCCTACATCGACGTCGCCCTCGGCGAGCAGACCGCGCGCCGTTCGCTCCCGTTCGCTACGGTGGACCGCGCCACCGGACGGGTCCTCGGCTCCACCCGCTTCCTCAACATCGAGTTCTGGACGTGGCCTCAGGACAACGCGCATCAGCGAGGCGTCGAGCGGCCCGACGTGGTGGAGATCGGCGCGACGTGGCTCGCGGCCGACGCGCAGCGCACGCCGATCAACACCGAGGCCAAGCTCCTGATGCTGGAGCATGCCTTCGACCGGTGGCGGGTCCACCGGGTGAGCCTCATGACCGACGCGCGCAACGAGCGCTCGCGGAACGCGATCGTGCGCCTGGGGGCCCGCTTCGACGGAGTGCTGCGGGCGGCGCGGCCCGCCAGCGACGGGAATATTCGCGACACCGCCGCCTTCTCGATCCTGGAATCGGAATGGCCGGCGATCAGGGCGAAGCTGCAGGCACGGCTCACGCAGTGATCCGATCACTCGAACAAGGAGACGGGACATGGAGAGCGGGACGCTGAGACTGAAGGTGGGACTGGCCGAGATGCTGAAGGGCGGCGTCATCATGGATGTCACCAACGCGGAGCAGGCCAAGATCGCCGAGGACGCGGGCGCGGCGGCCGTGATGGCGCTGGAGCGGGTGCCATCCGACATCCGGAAAGAGGGCGGGGTGGCCCGCATGTCGCCGGTGACCAAGATCAAGGAGATCCAGAAGGCGGTGACGATCCCGGTGATGGCCAAGTGCCGCATCGGCCACTTCGTGGAGGCGCAAATTCTAGAGTCGCTCGGGGTCGACTACATCGACGAGTCCGAGGTGCTGACTCCCGCCGACGAGCACTTCCACGTGGACAAGTTCGCGTTCAAGGTGCCGTTCGTCTGCGGAGCCCGCGACCTGGGTGAGTGCCTGCGCCGCATCGGCGAGGGCGCGGCCATGATGCGGACGAAGGGCGAGGCCGGCTCCGGCAACATCGTGGAGGCGGTGCGCCACATGCGCGCGGTGACCTCCGGCATCCGCCGGCTCACCATGCTGGGCGACGAGGAGCTGATGACCGAGGCCAAGAACCTGGGCGCCCCGTACGAGATCGTGCGGTGGGTGGCCAAGAGCGGCCATCTGCCGGTCCCGAACTTCTCGGCGGGCGGCATCGCCACGCCGGCCGACGCCGCGCTGATGATGCAGCTGGGCGCCGAGGCGGTGTTCGTGGGGTCCGGCATCTTCAAGTCGTCCGACCCGGCGGTCCGGGCCAAGGCCATCGTGCAGGCGACCACGCACTTCAAGGATCCCGACGTGCTGGCCAAGGTCTCCGAGGGGCTCGGCGACGCGATGCCCGGCATCGAGACGTCCAAGCTGAAGGAGTCCGACCTCCTGCAGACCAGGGGCTGGTAGGGGGTAGTTGCCTGGCGAGGTGCAGCCGAAGGCGAGCCGAGCGAATACCAACAGAGAAGCTAACGATGGATAGCAAGAACGGTCCCGAGGTCTACCACCTCCCGCCCGACCTGCCGGTGCCGGTCGACGACGGCGCCTGCGACCACCTTCCCGGGGCGCAGGTGCCGTCGGTCCGGCTGCAGTCTACGGCCGGGCGATGGGTCGATCTCGCCGAGATCGCGGAGCGGCCCACCGTGCTGTTCTTCTATCCGCGAACCGGCGAGGCCGGGAAGACGGCCGGGCCGGCGTGGGACGCGATCCCGGGGGCCCGCGGCTGCACGCCCCAGAGCTGCGGGTTCCGCGATCTGTCTCACGAGTTCGGCGCGCTGGGGGTCGCCGTCTACGGCGTCAGCACCCAGGAAACGGCGTATCAGCGCGAGTTCGGGGAACGTAACCGCGTGCCCTTCGAGATCCTGAGCGACCGTGACCTCTCGCTGACCCGAGGCCTGCGGCTGCCGACGTTCGAGTACCCGGTCGAGCGGGGGGGCCCGACCACGCTGATCAAGCGAATGGCCTGGTACGTGGATCGCGGGCGCATCGAGCGGATCTGGTATCCGGTCTTCCCGCCGGATCGCAACGCGGAGACCGTGCTCGGGTGGCTTCGCGAGCGAGCGCGCCTCTTGCCCGGGGCATGCCGAGAGGCGGGGCTCGCATGAAGATCGGCGTCCTGGCCCTTCAGGGTGATTTTGGCCTTCACCGGAAGGCCCTCGATCGGATCGGCGTGGCCTCGGCGGAAGTGCGGATGCCGCGCGAGCTGGACGAGGTCTCCGGGCTGATCATGCCGGGAGGCGAGAGCACGACCCTGCTCAAGCTCATGGACACCTGGGACTTCGTGCCTGCGCTGGAGAAGTTCCACGCCGCGGGCAAGCCGATCTTCGGCACGTGTGCGGGGATGATCCTGCTCGCCCGCGAGGTGCAGAGCCCCGCTCAGTTCTCGCTCGGCTTCATCGACATCACGGTCGAGCGCAACGCCTACGGCCGGCAGAAGGAGTCCTTCGAGACGGTCGGGTCCGGGGACCTGGGGCACGGGACCTGCCCGCTGAAAATGGTCTTCATCCGGGCTCCACGCATCCGGCGTCTGGGGCCGACGGTGACCCCGCTGGCCGAGCATCGCGGCGAGTGCGTCATGGCCCGGCAGGGTTCGGTGGTGGTCGGCGCGTTCCACCCCGAGCTGACCGACGAGCCGGTCGTCCACGAGTACTTCGCCGGGATGGTGCGCGCCGCCGGCTAGGCCTCCGCCTCCTCCAGCAGATCGACCGGATCGCCCACCGCGATCCGTCCCCCGCTCACCACGCCGCAGTCGAGGGCTATCGTCCCGCCGAACTTCGAGGCGATACGCCTCAGAATTGATACGTCCTGCTCCAGGGTGTCCGGGTCGTAGGTGGTCATCACGCAGCGGGCCCGGAGCTTGGCGACCTCGACGATGACGGGGCCGACCCGCAGGCGCCGGCCTGGCCACTGTCGCTCGGCGAGCCCCTCGACCCCAGCGACCACGATGTTCGGGCGCAGCCGCCGGTGGTCCACGCCCAGATCGCCGAAGGCTCCGTCGGTCCCGATCAGCAGGGGGAGGACATCGAACCGCTCGGGTCCGTCGTAGCGCACGAGTCGACTCTCGCTCCCCGCGGCGGCCCGCACTGCGGCCTGGCTCTCGGGTGCGTGCCACGGACGGCCGTCCACCAGCGGCTCACCGTCAGGGCCCAGGCTGGCGTGCAGTCCGAGCAGGCGGGGATGGGTACGTGAGGTGATGATCCGGCCGCCCGGCCCACTCACGTGAACGACACGGTCGCCCTCGAACCCGCCCGTCGCGACCTCTACCGCTGCCAGCCGCTCGCCTGCCATCGACTTCACCGGGTACCGCCAGATCTCCGCGATGTGCATGAGGCCTCCTCGGGCTGTGCTAACCTGTTTGATCAGAAAATAGGGTTAGTCGATTCCGGTCCAAACTGATTTGAGATCAGTGCTTGTATTCGACTAGTTATGGCCAGACCCCAAAGATCGTTCATCAAGCT
>DATFWA010000015.1:0-11370 GCA_035259825.1 Candidatus Methylomirabilota bacterium
GATCCACAGGCCCAGAGCGAACGCGCCCACGCCGCCGCCCACCAGCAGCACCCGCCACGAGCGGATGAGCATCCCCACGATCACCGCCAGCATCCCCACCACCGCGATCTGGCCGCCGATCAGCACGCTGCTGGCCCCGCCGGGCAAGGCGGCCGCGGCCTCCCACGAGTAGCGGAGCGAGAACGGCCACCGGATCGGGTCGTGCACCGCCGGCGGCGACAGCGAAAGGCCGGTGGTGATCAGTAGAATTAGGGCGCCGAGCCCCGCCTCCGCCGCGACGAACCGGCCGAGGCGCGTCATCGCGGGTCGGCCGATGGTGTCACCGTCGCCGGACAGGCGCGGCAGGAGCCGGCTCCGGTTGTGCTGAGCGAGGACAAGGATGGGAATCAGCAGCGCGACCTTGAGGAGCAGGAGCCAGCCGTAGCGCGTGCCGAGCAGCGCGGGAATTCCGCCGACCTGGAACCAGGAATTGGCGAGGCCGGTGAGCACCACGAGCGTCATTACACCGAGCGCCAGGCCCGAGAAGGCGCGCACCGCGACCACCGCGAACGGCCGGGCATCCAGTCCGCGCTCCGCGGACGCCTCGCGCAGCAGCAGGGCGAGCGGCGCCAGCGCGCCGAACCAGGCCCCGGCCGCGAGGAGATGCAGGGCGTCGACCAGCGCGGCGGTCAGCCCGCCCGGCTCCACCGCGGCCGCATGGCCCGCGCACGCCATCGCGGCCGCCGCGACGGTGGCGAGCAATCCGGCCTCGATTCGGAACGCCAGGCGGTCGGCGCCGGTCTGCTCGCGCTCGCGCAGGAGCAGGAGCGCAGCCAGCAGCAGCAGGACGCCGTGGCGCACGAGCCAGACGGTGCCGAACTGGCTCCGCCCGAGCAGCCGAACCCACTCGCCGACGTCGAGGGCGGCGCCGGGACGGCCGGTGACCACCGCGGTCTGGAAGGCGAGGACGGCCACGCCGGTGATCAGCAGCAGCAGCGCGAGCGCGCGCGCCCAGCGGATCATGCGCGCCTCCCACGCGAGAGCGGTGGGGCGATCGGAGCGGCCGGCCAGCAGCAGCGCGGTCACGAGCCCGACGAGCCCGAGGCCGCACGTGAGATGCAGCCAGCGTGCGACGACGCCGAAATCGGTCATTCCGACGACGACGGCCCGCGCGTGATCCGCATCACGATGACCACCACGAGCACGCCCGCGGCGAGGGTGAGCGCGCCCGCGAGCAGGCCGACGGTCAGCGGGCTCCATCCCTCGGAGCGTAGCGGCCCGCCGTGATCGGCCCACGCCTCGGTCACCAGGCGGAGCGGAAGGAGTGCCATGAGCGGCCCCATTATAATGAGTCCGTGCGCGCAATCATCTTCGACGCCGGTAACACCCTGCTGCGGATGAACTACGCGGTCATCGTCGAGCACCTGCTCTCGCGCGGGCGCGCGGTGACGCTCGACCAGGTGGAAGAGGCCGAGCTGCGGGCGCGCGTGCGCCTGGATCCGCACTTGGCTCCGGGCAATTCCACCGAGAGCACGACCACGCACGGCCGCTACCTGCGCTATCTGCTCGAGTACCTGACCGTCACCGACGAGGCCGAGATCGACGCGATCGCGCGCTGGCGCCGCGGCTACAACCTGCCGGTCGGGCTCTGGACGCGCGCCGATCCGGAGGCGGTGACCGCGCTCCGCCGAGTGCGAGAGGCGGGGCTGGTGGCCGGGGTCATCTCCAACTCCAACGGCTCGGTGCGCTCCATCCTGGAGGAGACCGGGCTCGCCGCGCATCTCGACTTCATCATCGACTCGTCGGTAGTGGGCATCGAGAAGCCCGATCCGCGCATCTTTCACCTGGGACTGCGCGAGGCGGGAGCCACCGCCGCCCAGGCGGTCTACGTGGGCGATCTCTACTCGGTGGACGTGCTGGGCGCCCGCGCGGCCGGCCTCGACGGCATCCTGCTCGACCCGCGCGGCCTCTGGGCGCCGCGCGACTGCCGCCTGGCCAGCGGCCTGAACGAGGCGGTGCGCCTCGCCCTTCAGGACGGCAAGGTCACGTAGGGATACCGCCGCAGAGCGTCGTACACGATGCCCTGCATCTGTTCCACCGCGGCCGCGGTGCGGCCCTCGAAGCGCAGGGTGAGATACGGGTTCGTGTTGGACGCGCGCAGCAGGCCCCAGCCCTCGGGGAACTTGATGCGGACGCCGTCGATGTCGATCGTCTCGTAGTGCCGTTTGAATTCGCCGGCCAGCTCGGCAACCAGCCCGAACTTCTTGTCGTCGGGGCAGGGCGCCTTCAGCTCCGGCGTAGAGTACAGATGGGGCAAGGTGTCGAAGTGCGCGGACGCCGGTCGGCTGTCGCCGGCGAGCAGCTGCAAGAAGCGGCACGAGGCGAGGATGCCGTCGTCCACCCCGTACCAGTTCTCGCCGAAGAACATGTGCCCGGAGACCTCGCCGCCCAGCAGGATGCCGTCCTCGCGCATCTTCCGCTTCAGGAGCGAGTGGCCGGTCTTCCACATGACGGGCTGGCCGCCGTGCTTGCGGATGTCGTCGACCAGCACCTGGGACGACTTCACGTCGAAGACGATCTTGGCGCCGGGGTGCCGGGTCAGGAGGTCGCGACCGAGCAGCGCGAGGAGCAGATCCGCCTCGTGCCGGCGGCCCTTCTCGTCCACGATGCCCACCCGGTCGGCGTCGCCGTCGTAGGCCAGCCCCAAGTCGGCGCGGACCTCGAGCACCCGGCCCACGAGGTCGCGCATGTTCTCCTCCATCTCCGGATCCGGGAGGTGGTTCGGGAAGGTGCCGTCGGACTCGCAGTACAGCTCGATCACCTCGCAGCCGAGCCGTCGCAGCAGCTCGGGGGCGAACACCCCCGCGATGCCGTTGCCGGCGTCGACCACCACCCGGAGCCGCCGGGCCAGGCGCACGTGGCCGGTGATCGTGGCGAAATAGTCTTGCCGAGGATCGCGGGGGCTTCGTGCGCCGGCGCCGCGCTCATAGTCGCCGGCGGTGATGAGGGCGAGCAGCTCCTGGATCTCTCCCTCGGTGAGCGGTGCCGCGCCGGCGTGCACCATCTTCACGCCGTTGTCGGAGACCGGGTTGTGGCTGCCGGTGACGGTGGCGCCGCCGTCGAGCTTCCAGTGGGCGGTGGCGAAGTACAGGAGCGGAGTATGGTTCACTCCGATGTCCACCACGTCCAGGCCGGTCGAGAGCGCGCCGGCCGCGAACGCCTCCTTCAGCGCGTGAGACGAGACGCGGTTGTCCATGCCCAGCGCGATGGTGCGCCCGCCCCGGCGCCTCACGAGCGTGCCGTAGGCCCGCCCCACCTGCTCGAACACGGGCGGTGTGATGTCGATGTCGACCTTCCCGCGCACGTCGTAGGCGCGGAAGATGTAGGGGTTGAGCGCGGTCACGTCGATCGCCGCGCTACAGCACCGCGACCGCTTCGATCTCGATCAGCCACTCCGGCATCGCGAGCGCGGCCACCGCGACGAGGGTGGAGGCCGGCGACTTCTTGCCGATGAACTCCTCGCGGATCGGGACGAGATCGGCCCGGTGCCGGATGTCGGTGAGGTAGGTGTTGATCTTGACGATGTTGTCCATGGTTCCGCCGCCGGCCTCGACCTGCGCCTTCAGCGCCTGGAAGACGGCGCGGGCCTGCGCCTTGAAGTCGCCGGGATGGGCCGGCTTGCCGCCGGCGTCGTAGGCCACCTGCCCGGCGATGTAGAGAATGGTCTGGGCCCCGCTCACCTTCACGCCCTGCGAGTAGGCCGGCGGATCCCAGACACCCTTGGCAGCGTAGCGCTCGATCTTGGCCATGCGATTCTCCTCTCCACGGGGATGGACGCGTCGTGATTAAGGTACTATAGCCCGAACCGAACGAGGAGAGCCGCATGGACGACGCGCTCAAGGAAACCACCCGCAAGACCGCCCGCATGCTCTTCCACTCCATCAAGAGCGGCGTGGGCTTCGAGACGTGGAAGAAGTTCGATCACGACCTCGCCCGCGAGCTGAGCATGTTCTTCACCGGGAAGCTCTACAGCCGCGAGGTGATCTCGCAGAAGCAGCGCGAGCTGTGCGCGGTGGCCTCGCTCACCGTGCTCAACCGCCGCAACGAGGTGCGCGCGCACATCCACGCCGCGCTCAACGTGGGGGCCACCCGCCAGGAGGTGACCGAGGTGATTTTCCAGCAGGTCACCTACGGCGGCATGCCGGTCGTGGTGGAAGCGCTCGAGGTCTTCAAGGAGGTCCTGGTCGAGCGGGGCGAGTGGCAGGAGTGACCGCGCCCCGCGCGATGCACGAGACGGTGGCCGCAATGATCGCGGCGGCCCAGGCCGCCGGCGAGATCGCCATGAAGTACTACCGCGCCGGCTTCGACGTCACTATCAAGGCCGACGAGACCCCGGTCACCCAGGCCGACCGCGAGGCCGAGCAGGCCATCAAGGGCGTGCTCGCCCGGGCGTTGCCCGACTACGGCTTCCTGGGCGAGGAGCTCGGCGAGGAAGGGCCGAAGGACCGCCGCTTCATCGTCGATCCGATCGACGGGACCAAGAACTTCATCCGTCGCATCCCCATCTGGGCCACCCTCATCGGCCTCGAGGAGGCGGGCGAGGTGACCGCGGGTGTCGTGTTCAACCCGGTGAGCAACGAGATGTTCTGGGCGCGTCGGGGCGACGGGGCGTGGGCGGAGACGGAGCGCCTGAAGGTCTCCGACGTCGCCACCATGGCCGAAGCCACGCTGCTCCACGCGGACCTGCACCTGCTGCGGCAGGCCGGTTACTGGGAGCAGTTCGTGCGGATGGTGGACGCCTGCCGGCGCACGCGCGGCTTCGGCGACTACTACGGCTACGAGCTCGTGGCCTCCGGCAAGTCCGAGGTCTATATGGAGACCGATCTCAAGCCCTGGGACGCGGCGCCGATGAAGATCCTCGTCGAGGAAGCGGGCGGCCGCCTCACCGACTTCTACGGCCGGCCGACCATCTACGAGGGCTCGGTGCTGGCCACCAACGGGCGCCTCCACGACGAGGCGCTGGCCCTGCTCCACCGGCGAGCCTGATGTTCTCGCGGATCGGCACCTGGCGCGGGACGCCCGCCGAGCTGGAGCGGTGGATCGTCCGGGCGCGCGAGGAAGTGAAGCCGAGCATCAGCCGGGAGGTTGGGCTCAAGGCCGTCTACTGGCTCGTCGACCGGCCGGCCGGCACCGGGATGATCGTGACGTTCTGGGAGAGTCGGGAGGCGATGGAGGCGAGCGAGCGGACGCGCGCGGCCAGACAGGCGGCGACCGCCGCGGCCACCGGTGCCGCCGTGACCACCGATCGGTACGAGGTCGTCGACTGGCTCACCACGTGACGGTTGACAAGCCGCGGAATGCGGCTTCAGAATCGCGCCAGCGCTCACCGGATCGATCGCTCGTCATAGCCGACGCATTCACCTTCAGAGGAGGCGCATTCATGAGCCCGATCAGCAGGCGGCGATTTCTCGGGACGGCGGGAATGCTCGGGGCCGGGGCGATGCTGGCCGCGGAGGGCGCGCTGCGGCCCGCTCGGGCCGACAAGCCCATCAACTTCTCGGGGTGGGTCTTCAAGCCCGACACGGTGAAGGACTACGTCGACTTCTACAACAAGAAGTACGCCGGACAGGTGAAGTACGAGGCGATCCCGTGGCCGAACTACCACCCCACCATGGAGACGCGCGCCTTCTCGGGGGAGATCGTGGACGTGATGTACTGCACCCACAACAACCGCGAGCGCTGGTTCGAGAACGGGCTGCTCCGGCCGATCGACGACCTCCCCGGGGCGGACGAGCTGAAGAAGAAGATGACGCCGGCCAACCTGGACAGCCTGAAGAGCAAGGACGGGAGCAAGCTGCTCGGGCTGCCCTACTTCACGAGCCTCTTCGTGCTCATCTACAACGAGCCGATGCTCCAGCAGGCCGGGATCAAGGCGCCCGCCAAGAGCTGGGACGAGCTCGTCGAGCACTGCGCGAAGCTCAAGAAGGACAAGGTCAGCGACACTCCGTACCTGCCGAACTGGAACAACAGCCCCTCCGGGACCATGCCCCAGTTCATGAGCGACTGCTTCTCGGACGGTGCGAACGTCTTCGACGCCAAGAACCGCGTGATCGTGGACCAGGAGCCGGGTGCGGCCCGCGCGATGGAGCGCTGGCAGAAGGCGTACAAGGCGGAGCTGGTGAACCCAGAGGTGCTGACCAAGACCTCGTCCACCGACACCCACCGCATCTTCTGGACCGGCCGCTACGCCTATCACACCAACCACTCCTACTACCTGAAGACGATCGCGGGGGAACCGGAGAATTCCAAGCTCGCCCCCAAGAAGGCGAAGCTGGCCAACTATCCGGGCAACGGTCAGAGCTACATGTGGACCGACTCCTACGTGTTGAACGCCAAGAGCAAGGCCCTCGAGGACGCCTGGAAGCTGACGAAGTTCCTCGGCGGCAACCTCAACGGCGACTGGTACGTGCAGCGGCAGTGGTGCCTGATCTCGGGCCTCGACAACCCGTACCCTGAGATGTACGACCACCCCGACATCATCGCCTCGTACGATCGCTGGATCGACCTCAAGCTCCTCCGCGAGCAGTACAAGAAAGGCCGCGTGATCGCCGCCTACAAGGAGCCGTGGTACGGCGAATACGACACCAAGGCCGTGGCCATCGTCCACAACCTCATCCGCGGCGGAACGACGGTGCCGAAGGGCCTCAAGGAATTGGCCGCGCTGCAGAAGTCGCTGGCCTAGTTGGCTCGGGAGCTCCGTTCGCCGGTCCCCGCGGCCCCGAGCCGGGTAGCGACGACCCGGCGCGGGGGCCGCGCGATTCGCCTGCCCGAGGGGCCCTTCGCCTGGCTGCTGGTGGCGCCCGCGCTGGCCGTCATCGTGGCGGTGGTGGCGGCTCCGCTCGCCTACTCGCTCTGGCTCTCGTTCACCGACGTCAACCTGCTCCGCACCACCGGCCCCGCCGTCGAGCTGTTCGGGATGCGGCTACCGCTCTACCGGTGGGTGGGGCTCAAGAACTACCTGCAGATCTTCGATGACCCGCTGTACTGGGCCTCCCTCTGGCGCACGCTCTACTTCGTCGGCGCCTTCGTGATCGAGGCCACTCTGGTCGGCCTCGGGGTCGCGCTCGTCCTCAACGAGCGCTTCGCGGGCCGCCCCCTCATGCGGAGCCTCCTGCTGGTTCCGTGGTCGCTCTCCCGGGTCGTGGTCGGACTCCTGTGGATCGGCATCCTCGACTTCGAGTTCGGCGCCTTCAACGGCTACATGCAGCGGCTGGGACTCCTGTCCGGCTCGATCGCCTTCTTCAAGGACGGCTTCAGCGCCCTGAACGTCCTCGTCTCGGTCTACATGTGGAACCAGGCCCCGTTCGCGACGCTCCTGTTCCTCGCGGGCATGCAGTCGATCTCCGAGGACCTCTACGCGGCCGCCGAGGTGGACGGCGCCGGCTACTGGCAGCGCTTCCGCTATGTGACCCTGCCCGCGCTTCGCCCGATCCTCTTCCTGGTGCTGGTGCTGTGCACCGTGAACGGCTTCCTCATGCTGGACCTGATCTACGTCCTCACCATGGGCGGCCCAGCGAACGAGACCACCACGATCTCCTGGCTCGGGTTCCAGACGAGCTTTGCCTTCTTCAAGTTCGGCCCGGGGACCGCGATCCTCTACACCCTCACCGGCCTCTGCCTGCTCCTGACCTTCCTGTACCACCGCCTGATCCTCGCCCGGTTCGAGCCGGAGGCCTGAGGATGGCGACCGCGATGGCCCGCCCGCGGTCCCGGCCGGCGGGCCGGCGCGCCCGCTCCCCGCAGAGCCGGGCGCTCCTCTACGCCCTGGTCGCTCTGGTAGTGCTCTGGCTCATCGGCCCCTTCGTGTGGCTCTTCGTCACGAGCGTGTCCTACCAGCGGAACCTCCTGTCCCGGCCGCTGCCCTTCGTCCCTCCCGAGGTCACCCTGGAGAACTACCGGATGATCCTCGGCCTCGTGCGCTTCCACGCCGAGGGCCAGGCGGCCAAGATACTGCCCTCGATGCTGAATACTTTCATCGTGGCCTCGGTGGTCACGGTTGTGAACCTCGCGGTTGGCACCACCGCCGGCTATGCGTACGCCCGCTTTCGCTTCCCGCTGAAGACCTTCTCCCTCTTCGCGGTGCTGTTCACGCGCATGCTGCCCACGGTCGTGCTGATTCCCGCCTTCTTCGTGATCTTCCGAGCCCTCGGCCTGCAGAACACCCTGACCGGGCTCGTGCTGGCCTACTGTTCCTTCACGCTGCCGTTCACGGTGTGGATCATGAAGGCGTACTTCGAGACGGTGCCCGCCGACCTCGACAAGAGCGCGCTGGTGGACGGCTGCAACCGCTTCCAGGCGTACTACAAGGTGGTGCTGCCGGTGTCGGGCCCGGGGCTCGTCGCGGGCGGGGCGTTCACGTTCATGCTCTGCTGGAACGAGTTCGTAGTGGCGCAGGTGCTCAACACCAAGCCGGGCACCACCACGCTGCCCCCGGTCATCGCTGCGATGAACGGCCAGGTGAACGTGGACTACTCGGTGATCGCGGCCTCCGGCTTCCTGGGTGCGCTGCCCGCGGTGCTCCTGGTGCTGATCTTCCAGAAGTACATGGTGCAGGGGCTCACCGCGGGCTCGGTCAAGGGCTGAGCTCGGCCGCAAGACGCTTCGGTCGGGGTGGCGGCAGGGTTCGTCGGGAGAGGTTGCGCCCGGGAAAGGCGTGACGAGAGTAGGCGACGAGCTCCTGGACGAAGTGCTCCGCGTACGGCGCGTGGAAGCGCCGCGGATCCCACGCGATGGTTGCCCACACCCCGATCGTGATTCCCCGGTGGACGAGGGGAACGGCCCGGATGCCGGCGCGCGGGATCCGCGTGTTGGACGGCACGATCGCGGTGCCGTAGCCGGCCCGGGCCAGGGCGACGAGCGTGTCCGGCGCCCCGCTCTCGAGCAGCACGCGCGGGCGGACATGCGCGACCTGGCAGGCGGCGTCGAACCACCGGCGGGATCCGAATTCCCGTCGAGTCAGCAGAAGCGGCTCGTCCGCAAGCTCTCCGATATCCAGCTTCGCGCGGCGACCCAGCCGATGGGCTCCGGGCAGCACGGCCAGGACGTAGAGCGGCGCCAGCTCGCGCCAGTGAAAGCGCGCATCACCGGCCGGGATCATGGCGAGATTCACGTCGCCCCGCTCGAGGCGCTCGGGTAGACGGGCGCCCCCGTCCTCCACGAGGTGGACTTCCACGCCGGGGTGCCGCCGCCGATAGCGCCGCAGGAAGCCGGCGAGCACCGTCTCGATCGCCTGAGGCGTCGCGCCCACCCGGAGCACTCCGGTTCGGCCGCCCTTCAGCGCCCGGGCCCGCTCGCCGAGCGAATCCGCGTCGGTCAGGAGACGTCGGCTCCGGCGGAGCAGATCTTCGCCCTCCGCCGTCAGCTGGACGCGCCGGCCGATCCGATCGAAGAGCCGCACCCCCAGGTCCGATTCGAGGGAGTGGATCTGTCGTGACAGGGCGGGCTGGCTGAGGTTCACCTGCGCGGCGGCCCGGGCGAACCCGCCGGTGTCGACGATCGCCACGAACGCGCGGAGCTGTCGCAGGTCCATCTTCGATGCACCAGGAGCATCGATTGTACGACAAGAAATGCATTGGACTCATCGCAAGTCCGCGGTCTACGTTGGCCGTGCGATGCTCGATCTCGACCACTTCATCGCCGACTGTCGAAGCGCTCTCGCCGGCTCGGCTGCGGCAGCCCAGATCCGAGAGCTCGTCGCGCGAGTGGTCACCGAGCCGTCCGACGTCGTGCGAGCGCTGGGGGTACCCCGCCAGGGCGGGCTGTTCCCGCTGTACCACTCGCCTCAGCTCACCGTGGTCAACGTGGTCTGGACGCCCGGCATGGCCATCTATCCTCACGAGCACCGCATGTGGGCGGTCATCGGGATGTACGGCGGGCGCGAGGACAACACCTTCTATCGACGCAGCCAGGCCGGCCTGATCGGGGAGGGTGGCAAGCGTCTCGCCGCCACGGACACGATGCTCCTGGGCGACGCGGTGATCCACGCCGTCGCCAATCCCCTGCGGGCGTTCAGCGCAGCCATCCATGTGTACGGGGGCGATTTCTTCTGCACCCCTCGCAGCGAGTGGGCGCCGGACACGCTCGAGGAGCGTCCCTTCGACCTGGCCCGGGCGCGGCAAGGCTACGCCGACGCCCACGAGCGCCGGAAACGGGAAACGGAGGCTGGACCATGAGACTGCGCATTCGCTCCATCTGGCTCGTCCTGCTCGTGCTCGCGTTGGACACCGCGCCAGCCGCCGCGGCCGACGAGGTGCTCGCCTGGAACGTCACCACCCTCGAGGCGCTGGCGGCCGGCGGGCAGAACAACATCGTCATGACGAGGACCCTGGCCATGGTGCACCTGGCGGTGCACGACGCGCTGAACTCCATCAGCCGCCGCTACGAGCCCTACGCGCTCCAGGCGCGGGCCCAGCCGGGCGCGGATCCGGCGGCCGCGAGCGCGGCGGCCGCTCGCGACGTCCTCGTGCAGCTGATCCCGCGTTACGGAAGCGCCGCCCAGCAGGCCAAGGCGACCGAGATCGTCGAGCGCGCGTACGCGGCGGGCCTGGCCCACCTTCCCGACGCGACGGCGAAGGATCACGGCATTGCGGCCGGGCGGGCCGCGGCCGAGGCGATGCTCGTCCTCCGCAAGAGCGACGGCGCGTTCGCCCCCGCGCAGTACACGCCGGGCACCGCTCCCGGGCAGTGGCGGCCCACGCCCAACCCGGTCCCGGCTCATCCCTCGGTACCCGATCCGGTGATGGCGGTGGGCAACCTGCCCGCGATGCAACCGCAATGGGGCCAGGTCACTCCGTTCACGCTCTTGACGGCGGGGCAGCTGCGCCTGCCGCCGCCGCCGGCGCTCGGGAGCGAGGACTACGCGCGCGACTACAACGAGGTCAAGCGCGTGGGCGGGAAGGACAGCGTCGTCCGCACGCCCGAGCAGGCCGAAACGGTCCGCTACTGGTACGAGGGCTCACCGCAGAGCTGGAACCGGATCGGCCGCGTCGTCGCCGGCCCCCGGCGCCTGGATGCCTGGGAGCAGGCGCGCCTGTTCGCGCTGCTGAACGCGGCGATGGCCGACGGCTTCATCGCCGCCGCCGACACGCGCTACCTCTACAACGTCTGGCGGCCAGTGACCGCGATCCGCGCCGGCGATGCGGACGGCAACGACGCGACAACACCCGATCCGGCGTGGGAGAGCTACGTGAACACGCCGTCCATGCCCGACTATCCCTCGACCCACAGCGTGCTGGGCGCAGCGGCCACCGCGGTCTTGGCGCGCTTCGTCGGCACCGATCAGGTCGGCTTCACCATGACCAGCGGCGCACCGTTCGCAGGCATCACCCGCTC
>DATFWA010000016.1:0-50461 GCA_035259825.1 Candidatus Methylomirabilota bacterium
CGAGCCCGTCTTCCACGCCGACTGGGAGCCCGCGGTGGTCGCGATGATGCGCGCGGCCGGCTCCCGTGGCCTGTTCAACATCGACGAGTTTCGCCATGGCATCGAGCGGATGGCGCCGGCGCACTACCTGCGCGCGACCTACTACGAGAAATGGCTCGACGGGGTCACCCGCATCCTGGTCGAAAAAGGGGTGGTGAGCGCCGAGGAGCTGGCGGGCCGCCTCGCCTACTTCGGGCAGCATCCCGATGCGTCCGCGCGCTCCGTGGTCCCCGCCGCGCTGCCCGACCGAGGCGCCGTCAATCTGAACTGGCAGCACGCGATCCGGGAGACGGGAGCCACGCCGCGCTTCGTGCCGGGAGACGAGGTGATCACCCGCGACATGCACCCGCCCGGCCACACCCGGCTGCCGCGCTACGCGCGCGGCAAGCGCGGGGTGATCCACTGCTGCCACGGTATCCACGTGTTCCCCGATACGAACGCCCACGGTCAGGGTGAGCAGCCGCACCCGCTCTACAGCGTGCGCTTCGCCGCGCGCGAGCTGTGGGGTGAGTCGGCCGAGCCCAACCAGGCCGTCCACATCGATCTCTGGGAGAGCTATCTCCTGCCTGGGAGGTGATCCGCGATGGGCAAGAATCACCCCAACGTCGACCCCTACATCGTCTCGCGAGTGCGGGCGCTCGAGTCGCTCCTGCTCGAGAAGGGCATCCTGGCGCCCGACGCGGTGGACCGGGTGGTGCAGCGCTACGAGTCCGACACCGGGCCGATGGTGGGCGCCCGCGCGGTAGCCAAGGCGTGGACCGATCCGGAGTACCGGCGCCTGCTGCTGGACGACTCGCGAGCCGCGCTCGCACACTTCGATCTCGACTACGCGATGCTCATGGTGGTCGAGAACACCGAGGCGATCCACAACCTCGTGGTGTGCACGCTCTGCTCCTGCTACCCGTGGCCGGTGTTGGGACTGCCGCCTACCTGGTACAAGATGCCTGCCTATCGCTCGCGGGCGGTGAGCGAGCCGCGCGCCCTGTTGCGGGAGATGGGGCTGGAGGTGCCGGAGCGGCGCGAGATCCGGGTGTGGGACTCGAGCGCGGAGATGCGCTACATGGTCCTACCGCAGCGCCCGGCCGGCACCGAGCGACTCTCGGAGGCCGACCTAGTCCCGCTGATCACCCGCGACGCGCTGATCGGCGTGGCGGACGCGCGGCCCTCCACCGCGGCCGCGCGCTGAGCGGGTCCGGCATGTACGAGCGGCGACGCAACATCGTGGCTCGCCGCGACGGCCGGCGCGTGAACGTGGCGCGCTTCCGCGGCCAGCTTTTCGTGTGCGCCACCGGCTGCTGCTGCGGCCGCACCGAGGATGGCTTCGCCGCGGTTCCCGCCGAGACCTTCCACCGCGAGTGGGAGCGGAGGCGGCTGCGCAACATCGTCCATCTCACGATCGGAGGCTGCCTCGGGCCGTGCGCCCTCGCCAACGTGGTCCTGCTGCTCTTCGACGGGCAGGCCCAGTGGTTCCACTCCATCGACACTGACGCCCTCGCGGTCGCGCTCTACGAGCACGTCGAGGCAATGCTGGAGGCCGACACCTGTCTGCCCCCGTCCGCCGCGCTGGCGCCCTATCACTTCACCGCCTCGGCCTGGCAGCCGCGCCCCGATGGTCAGCCGGTGGACGACGTTCGCCTCTGGCCGCCGCGCGCGGCTCACGCCTGTGCGGCGCCGCCCTCGGGCATGACCGCGGAGGGCGAGGCACTCTCGGTGGATCGCGTCGTCGCCATCATGGAGGGGAGGGCCGCCCTGCCGCGGAAGAATGGCGAGCTGGTCTTCGAGGAGCCGTGGCAGGGCCGCGTCTTCGGGATGGCGGTGGCCCTGCACGAGTGCGGCCTCTACGAGTGGGAGGAATTCCGGCAAGGGCTCATCGCCCACATCGCCCAGGCCGAGGGCCGCGCCGGTCCATTCAGCTACTACGAGGTCTGGCTCCAGACCTTCGAAGCACTCCTGGCCCGCAAGGGCCTCGTGACCGCCACCGAGCTCGAGGAGACTACCTACCAGTTTGAATTCGGCGAACGCGACGACGTCTTCTAACCGTTCGGCGCTGGGCCACGAGACGGAGCGCGTCTGCGCTCGCTAGCCCGCAGAAGCCGCGTTTCCGGGAGGGCCCCCTCCCGCTCCTCCGCCCGGCGGTGGGACTGCCGTCAGCGAGCGGCGGCGGTGGTGGTGGTGATCGGAGCGGGAGTGGAGAGCGCGTCGAGCGTGGGCATCAGCAAGCCGACGATGCGAACCGGCAACCCGCTGGTGAAGTGGAAGCGTCCAGCCTCGGCGCCCGGCACGTACGCGGTGACGGTGCCGAAGTAGCGCTCGTCGAGCATGAAGACGAACGTGGCGGCCCGGCTCACCACCCGCGACTCGACGACCGCGCCGTTCTTCGCGTAGACGAAGTAGCGATGGTCGCCGGTGCCGGTCTTGCCGCCCATGAGGTGCGGGAGCCCGCCGCCCGGGCGCACCAGCGCGGGACGCAGCCCGCGTGCGGTGCCGACATCCACCACCTGGCTCAGCACGCCCCGCACCACCGTGGCGATCTCGGGAGCCAGCACCTGGCTGGTGGGCTGCTCGGAGCGCCCCATGCGCGTCTCGTAGGGCGTGCCCACCGCGAAGTCCAGGCTGTCCACCAGCACGGTGGGCTGGCGCACGCCGTTGTTGACGATGATGCCCATCAGTTCGGCGAGCGCGGCGGGACGGTCGCCGGAGCTGCCGATCGCGGTGGCCAGCGACGGGGTCAGCGACGCGAAGGGATAGCCGAGCCGCTCCCACCCGCGGTGCAGGTCGAGGAAGGCCTCGATCTCGAGCAGGCTCGCGATGCGGTGATCCTGGGCGTTGCGGTGGCGCGTGAGGAAGAGCCAGTTGTACACCGCCTGGCGCTCCGCGCTGCTCGCGCGCACGACCTGGCCCATCGCGGCGCCGGGGTGCCGGCGCAGATAGCTCACCACCCACAGCTCGAGCGGGTGCACGCGCGCCACGTAGCCGCGATCCGCCAGCGGCGTGGCCTCGGGCGCGGCGCGCTCGTACAGCTCGTCCAACGCCTTGTCGGACAGGGCGGGGGCTGGCAGCCGCGGGCCGATCACCTCGCGGAACACCTCGGGGCGCGCCTCCGGATAGACGGAGCGGAACGCGGTGGCCAGGCCCTGCGGAGTCGTCCGCGCCCCGCTCAGGAGCAGGTCGAGAGCGTCCGCGGCAGGCAGGCCCTGGTACTTCCGGTAGAAGCGGCGGACGAACTCGCTGCCCTCGCGATCGGCGAAGCGGCTCAGATAGCGATCCCGGCGCTGATCGCCCGGGTTCTCCATCAGGAGCGCGAGCGAGCCGGACGAGCCATAGAGATGATTCCAGACCACATCGCGCATCAGCCGGATGAACACGAGGTTCACCGAGTTCTGAAACGCCTCGCGGATCGTGAGGATGCGCCGATCGTCCGCGCGGTCGAAGTTGCCGAAGGTGTGGAGCCCGCCGCCGGTGAAGAACGCCTCGCCCGGGCTCGCCGAGTAGCGGCGCTCCAGCGACGCCTCGAGCATCGCCTGGAGGCTGCGATCGGTGCCGCGCGCGGTGCGGAGATACTCGACGGCCCACGCGCCCAGGCGATTGCGCGGGTGGATCTGCACGGCGGCCAGCTCGGCGGGGGACAGCCGGTGATAGCGATCGTGCAACGCGGCGATCGCCTCGAGGTAGGAGATCAGCGTGCGCAGCTTTGCGGTGGAGCCCAGGTCGATGCGCGCGCCCCCGTTGATGTCGAGCGGCTGGTCCAGATTGTCGGTCTGGATGCGGACGCGGTTGGCGCCCGGGGTGCGCTCGTACAGGGTGACGCTGTAGAGCACGTGGGCCGGATTGCCGCCGCCCAGCAGCTTCTCTCCCACGAGCCCGAGCCGCTCGATGATGGCCGGGTCGCGCAGGGAGCGGAGCAGGCGCGCGGTGGCCTCCTGGGCGGGCGCGTCGAGCGTGCTCCGCGCGGTCAAGTCGAGCCGGTCCAGGTCGTACAGCGCGGGCATCCCCAGCATGCCGGAGATGCGAGTGCGCACCAGGTTGGCGCCCTTGCGTTCCACGAAGGCGGCGGGCGCCCCGCCGTTGCCGCGCCGCAGATCGAGCCGCTGGGCGAGCGCGGCATCGCGCAGGCCCACGTCGATGACGCCGGCTCGGGCCATCACCCGGAGGTAGCTGTCGGTGAACTCCTCAAGACCGGCGGGGTTCTCGACCAGGTAGTAGTACGGACGGCGGGCGGCCAGGATCAGGCTGAGCGCGCGCTTGAACACGCGCGCCCGCGCCGCGTCGGTCGCCACCGGCCTGGCCGCCAGCAACCCGTTCGCCTCCGCGAAGTCCACCCCGTACCAGATCTCGAGGCCGTCGCCGAGACCGTGCACCTCGCCGTGTCCGGGCGCGGCGGCGAGCGGCAGCGAGTCGAGGTAGTCCACCACGATCTGGCGGCGGGTGGCGTGGGTGGCCGCGCCGCTCTTGTAGGCGCGCAGGCTCGCGGAGATCATCTGCCGCAACTTGTCGGCGGCAGCGCGGGTGCGCCCGTCCGGCGAGTGACGCATCTTCTCGAGCTGGGTCGGCAGGGTGCTCGCCCCGATGGAGTGACGATCGCCGCCGAGCCGGCCGATCGTCTCCACGCCGACGGCCTTGGCGAGCCGGCGCCAGTCCACCGCCGGGTTGTGATACGGCTGCCGCGCGTCGAGCAGCTCGCGGTTCTCGATGAATAGCAGCGTGTTGATCAGGAGCGGGGGCACGAACTCGAAGCGGCCGTAGACCTGCTCGGGATAGCGCGTCACGTAGAGCGCTCGCCCCTCGCGGTCCACCACTTCGAGGCCCGCGCGCGTCTTCTCGCGATACGGCGGATAGAGGCCCCACGCCGCGAAGTGCTCGAGGCTCGTCGACATGCGGGCCTGGTGCTCCACCCGGTAGCCGGCCGCGTCGAGGCGGTCCACGAAGTCGGTCAGCCGCGTGTAGCCGAGCCGCTCGTCGTACGGGCCGGAGCGCGGAACCTGTGGGGTGGGATTCGGGCCCGGCTCCACGCGGAAGGTGAGCGCGCGGGCCGCACTCGAGAGCAGGAGCGCCTGCATCGCGGACGTGCGCGCCTCCACCAGAGCAGCGAGCACGATAATCGATACCAGCACCGGGATGAGGACGGGCGGGCGATGCAGCTGCTGGCGCAGGCGACCGATCCAGGGCCGCGGACGGCGCGCCCGTCGCGAGAGCACGTCGCTCAGGACTCCGGTGGCGAGCGCGGTCTCGGAGGTCGGGCGGGGACCGGACAGACGCCTCAACGAGAACCGACCATTCAAATCTGGCACTGCGTGGTCAACCGTCCGTCTACGTCGGACGTTCCTCTGTGCAGCCGTCGCATACTGGGCACCGCAACCGCATCGCCATCAAATTGATGGCGAGCCAGAAAAGTTTAGCACGTGCTCGCACCATGCCGCCACCACCAGCAATTCCGCGTCACGACCGCGCGCGGCCACCAGCTGCACCGCGTGCGGCAGCCCCGCCGACGAGACCGTGCTCGGCAGCGAGCAAGCGGGAACACCCGCGAAGCTCCACGGCGCGCAGAACCACGGATCGCCCGTGGCGAGCCCTTCCGGCGCCGTCGACGGGGCGGTGGGCGATAGCAGCGCGTCGTAGTCGGCGAGCAGCGGGGCCACCTCCGCGCGGAACGCGAGCCGCTCGCGCTGGGCCCGCACGTAGGCCACCGCCGGGCGGGCGAGTCCCTCCGCGATCAGCTCGCGCGTGCGCGGTCGATACTCGGCGGCGTGGGCGCGGTAGAGGCCCTCGTGATACGCGGCGGCCTCGACCTCGAGCACGATCCGACCCGCCGCGTGCAGCGACGCGAACGAGGCGGGCAGCTTCACCTCGTGCACCGTCGCCCCCGCGCGCGTGAGCCGCATCGCGGCCGCGCGCACCTCTGCGGCGACCTCGGGGGTCGCGCGCTCGAGCAGCTCGGGCGCCACGGCCAGGCGCGGCGCGGACGCGGCAGGCGCGTCGAGCGGTCGTGCCGCCAGCACGCCCGCGGTCAGCGCCACGTCCGCCACGCGGCGGGCGAAGATCCCGACGTGATCGAAGCTCCACGCCAGCGGCACCACGCCCTCGGTCGGGATGAGCCCGTACGTGCCCTTGAAGCCCACCACGCCGCAGTAGGCGGCCGGGCGCAGCACCGAGCCCACGGTCTGGGTGCCGAGGGCGAGCGGCGTCATGCACGCGGACACCGCGGCCGCCGAGCCGGACGACGAGCCGCCCGGCGTGTGGACCACGTTCCAGGGATTGCGCGTAGGCGCGGGCTCGAAGTAGGCGAACTCGGTCGTGTGCACCTTGCCGAGCACGACCGCGCCGGCCGCGCGCAGGCGCGTCACCGCGGTGGCGTCGTCGACCGGGCGGACGTGGAACGCGGGTCCGGCCCCGCACGTGGTGGTCATCGCGGCGACGTGGAAGATGTCCTTGATGGCCACCGGCACGCCGTGGAGTGGCCCCCGTCGCCGTCCGGCGCGTGCCTCGGCCTCGCGCTCGCGCGCGGTCGCGCGCGCGCCCGCCTCGTCAACATGCGCCCACGCGCGCACGCTCGCGTCCCGTCCTGCGATGCGGGCAAGGCACGCGTCGACCACATCCACGGGTGAGAGCGAGCGCTCGGCGATGCGCGCCGCCACGACGGCAGCGGGGAGGGAAGACGGATCGTCGCGATCCATGCGCGAGAGATCATGACGGCGCGGCGAGCGACCTGTCAAGGCGGATCCCCGAGCGGCGGCGTCGATTTCGAACTCCGCAGAAAGTGCAGGTGGAGCCGGCTACCGTGCGGAGGCATTTCCTTGCCCAGCCACGGAAGGGCGGTGGGTGTCACCTCCGCGTCATTCCCGGGAAGGGCTCGATTCTGCATCGCAATTTCGTTGGTACAGGACTTGCCCCCAGTACCGCGGTACGGATCAGGCAGGTCGAGCGGCGAGTGAACGGAACGGGGTTTCGGTCCCTTCTCCACCGACGCGTCGGCCCGGGTGCTCCTGCCCGGCCTGCCTGGTCACGGACGACGTAGGAAACGTAACCAGGCTCAGAGGAGGAACCGATGAAGGTCGAGCAAGACACGTTCCGCATGGACCTGCGCTCCGCGACGCTCTGCGTGGAGCTCGATTGCAACACCATCTTCGACGCCCGCATGTACCAGCACTGCCCGACCTGCGGCAGCGTCGAATCCTATCCGCTCGAGACCTGGCTCAATCGCGAACGCTCGCGCAAGCCGGTGCGCGTCGCGTTCAGCGCCGACGCTGCGCCGAAGACGGCGTCGCGCCCGGGCTGGATCGATCGGCTCCGCACGACACTGCCCGATCCCGACCGCTCGACGGTGCCGGTGGCGCTTCCCCTGCGGACGCAGCGCCGCGCCGTCTGATCTCTACGAACTCAATCGGAGGCTGATAGCCGTGCGAACGATTCTGGTGGTGGACGACGACTCGTGGGTGCGGATCCTGGCTCGCGACATGCTGGCCGACGAAGGGTACCGAGTGCTCGAGGCTTCCGACGGTCACGACGCCATTCGCGTCGCCGCCCAGCACCCGGGACCGATCCATCTCCTGCTGACCGACGTGGTGATGCCCGGCATGAACGGCTGCGAGCTGGCCAGCGGGCTCTCGGCGCTGCTGCCCGGCATCAAGGTCATGTTCATGTCGGCCTACGACCGCGACTTCCTGGTGGCGCGCGGGCTCGCTCCGACCGGGCCCGTCATCACCAAGCCGTTCACCGTGGAGTACCTGTCGCGGCGCGTGCGCATGGTCCTCGCCGACCGGCCCACCGCGGCGGCCGCTCCGCTCACCGGGGGCGTTCGCTAGACTCGCCCCGCTCCGATTGACGCGCGGACCCGGCTCGTTGTAAGAGCCGGGCCATGATCCGCGGCTCCGTGTCCCTCTGCTGCTCCGCGCTCGCGCTCCTGGCCTGCTCGCTCGGAGTTGGATCCGCGGCCGCGTCGTCGTGCGGGACCTCCGCGCGTCCGCTCGCCACGCCGACCACGCTCGTGCTCTCGGGCGGCGGCGCCAAGGGCGCCTACGAGGCCGGCGTGGCCGCCCTCTTCGTGGAGCACGGGCTGCCGCTGCGCCTGGTCGCCGGCTCCTCGGCAGGCGCCCTGAACGCGGCCATGATCGCCGACGGCCGAATGGACCGGCTGGACGCGCTCTGGCGTGGGCTGACTCGCGATCGCGTGTACTCGCTCCGCGCGCGCGTGCTCTTCGGCGGGCTCCTGCCCGGCTGGCTCACCTTGCTGATCCTCGACCGCGCCGGCTCGCTCTTCGATCCGGCCCCGCTGCGTGCGCTGATCGCCGAGGGCCTCGACCTCGAGCGCATCCGCGCCTCGCCGGTCCGCCTGCTCGTCGTCACCACCGACCTGGCGCGCCGCGAGCAGCGGCTCTTCGACAATGCCACGGTGACCCGCGAGGCCCTCATGGCGGCCGCCGCGGTGCCCGGGGCGTTTCCCGCGGTCGACGTCGACGGCGCGCTGCTCGTGGACGGAGGGCTGACCGGCCGCGCGCCGGTGCTGGAGGCGCTCGCGGCGGCGCCCGCCGTCGAGCGGGCGGTGGTGGTGATGAGCTATGCGCCGGAGGAGCGCGGTGCCCCGCCCACCACCATGCGCCGCGCCCTCGAAGAAGCCTTCGAGATGGGGATGGTCCACCAGATCCGGCGCGACGTCGAGCTGGCCCGTCTGAAGTTCCCGGCTGTGGAGCTGCACCTGCTGACGCCGTCGGCCCCGCTGTCGCTCCGGCCGCTCGAGTTCGATCCGGCCGGGATGGCCCGCGCGCTGGAGCGCGGGCGCGAAGATGCGCGCGCCTGCCTCAGCGGCTGGGTGACGCGCTGATCTGCACCGTCTCGCTGTCCCGCGCCAGGAAGCGGACGCGCCGGTTGCGGCTCTGGCAGGCCGCACTCGGATCCGCGCAGAGCGTGCCGTCCTCGCCGCGAGACACCACCGTGATACGGCTCGCCGGGATGCCGTGGCCGACCAGGTACTGCATCACCCACGTCGCGCGACGCTGGGCGAGCGCCAGATTGGCGGCGCGGGAGCCCGCCGCGTCGGTGTGGCCCTCCAGGATCACGAGCTGGCTCGGGTTGGATTTGAGCCACGCGATCGCCGCGTCGAGCGACGCGAGGTCGTGGCGCTCCACCTGGACCTGCCCGGATGCGAAGTGGACGTCCTTTAGCTCCTCGCGCGGGGCGAACTCGGCGATGCGCTCGGGATCGGGCATCGGTCCCGCCGCGTCCGGCGCGGGCGCCCCCGGCCCCGGCGCGGCGTCAGGCCAGGTCGGCGCGGCCGGCGGGGTGGTCGGTGGGGACGGCGACGCCGCGACGACCACGGTGGGCGGCGGCTCGTGACGCGCGGCACACCCGACCGCGAGGAGTGTCACCGCGGTCGCGCCCAGCACGAACGAGATGCGGCCAAGCAGCGGCATGATCGAGGCTCCGGCTCAGGCCAGCTCGTGACGCTCGGTGAGGCGGTCGTGCACCATGCCGAGCCCGAACTCCAGCTCGGTCGCCAAGGATTGCAGATGCTCGAGCCGGTTGGCGTCCGGCTGGAGCGGGCCGTCTTCCGCCAGCCGTCCGTGTCCCATCACCGCGAGGCTCAATAGACTCGCTTTCTCGAAGAGCCGCTCCACGTACTCGGCCAGCACGTCCTCGGTCGGGGGCATGTCCTACTCCTTTTCTGATCCCGCCCGGCTCGTCGTTTCCGCCGTGCGGCGATTGGCCCTTGTCGGCATAGGACATGCCACGGGTGATGAGCCGGAACCGCTTGGAATTTCGATGGATTTCCCGGTGATCGGGGTCGCGGGTTCGTCAGCGCGGCGACAGGCCCGTCAGACACCGGACATGGGGCGAGAATCGGGGAGCGGGCACGGTACTGATCGCGACCGCGCCGATCAGCGAGAGCGCAGGTAGGCGCGCAGCGCCCGGCGAATCGAGGCGAAACCGATCTGCCGCCACGGGATCGTGTTCCGCGGGAACCAGCGCACCTCGCTCACGTCGCTGCGGGCGCGAATCCGGCCGACCACGCGCACCTCGAACACGAGGCCGAGCACCGGGGCGCCGCCTGGGCCGTAGCGATCGATCTCGAATCCCACGAACCGCACTGCGAACCCGCGCGCCAAGCTCCTCGCGCACCTCGCGGCGCAGGCCGCGCTCCGGCCGCTCGCCCGCCTCGAGAAAGCCGCCGGCGAGATCCCAGGTGCCGCGATACGGCGCCGCGGCTCGGCGGCAGAGCAGGACACCGCGCGGACCAAGCACGATGGCCACCGTCGCGGGCACCGGATTGTCGTAGAAGGTCCACCCGCACCGCGGGCACCGCCACCGGCGGAAGCCCTCCGCGCGGACGGCGCGCAGGCGGGCGCCACAGACCAGGCAGTGGCGCGGCGTCACCGGTCTGGGGCTACTTCGCGTCGAGGCGCGCCGCGGCGCGCTGGTAGTCGCGGGCGGCGACCCACAGGATGGCGCCGTAGCGCCCGCCCCCTGCGCAGATGGCGTCGATTGCGGTGACGTTGATCCGTGCCGCGGCGAGCCGCGCGTGCATCTCCGCGACCACCCCGACGCGGTCCTCGCCCGAGATCAGGAACGCCCGCTTCGGTCCAGTGATCTTCCACTTCGCCCGCCGGGCGAAGGCGCGGAAGGCGGCGGGGTCGCTCGGCACGAAGTCGAGCTGCGAGCCACGGCCCTCCGGGAAGCCGGTGAAGGCGAGGAGGTTGATGCCCGCCTCCCCGAGCGCGCTCAGATAGCGCGCGCCCTCGCCCGCTCGGTTGGGCACCTGCACGTAGAAGTACTCGACGCGCTGGATGGTGTCAGCCATGACGGGCCTCCTCGAACTCGAGCTCGGTGCCGAGCGCCTCGTTGAACCGGTTCGTGAAGTTGGCAGCGGCGACGGTGAGGGTGAGCTGTACCAGCGCCTCGGGCGTGAGATGCGCGCGGAGCCGCTCCACCAGCGCCCGATCGACCTGCACGCGCGTGGTCATCTCCTCCGCGTACTGCAGCGCGAGCCGCTCGACCTCCGTGAACAGCGGGCTCGTCCGGTACTCGGCAAGGGCTTCCAGCTGTTCTGTCGAGGCGCCCGCCCGGCGCGCCGCCGCTCCGTTGTGGGTGACGCAGTAGCGGCAACGGTTGAGCTGCGAGGCGTGCACGTACGCAAGATAGCGGAGTCGCAGGTCGAGCGGCCCCTCGCGGAGCCGCGGATACCAGCCCAGGAACGCGGGGAGCGACCGGGCGTGATGCGCCATCAGCCGGTAGATGTTCAGCACCCGACCGGACGCCTGCTGAAGCCCCTCGTAGATCGCCTGGATCTCGGGCCCCACCTGCGACCGATCGAGATACGGTAGTCTCGCCGCCATCGTGCGCCCCCTCCCGGGCGGCGGTCGGGCGCCGGGGCTGGGCCCGCGCGGGTCGCCGCGTGGCCGCATCATACGCGGGCGGCTCCGACGGTCAAGCGTAGCGGGCCGCCGTCACAGGATGGCCAGATGGATGACCGCCCCCTCGAAGAGGAGCGCCGCGCCGCGGCTGCGCTCGACGCCAAACTCGAAGAGCTGGCCGACGCCCGCGTTGCCCCGAAGGCTGCCCTCCGCCCGGACCGCGCCGCGCACTAGGACCTCGACGCGCTTCCGCGCGGCCGTCTCGTCCCAGCCGGGCGCGCCGCCGTAGGCGTCGAGGGCGTACGCCCGCAGCAGCTTCGGCCACTCGCGCGCGAAGAGGCCGGGCGAGTCGAAGCAGTCCACCCCGGCGAACCGGGCTCCCACGAAGATGGCGGCGCCGATCGCCCGCGGCACCACGGCTGGATCCAGCCGGCGGGTGGCGGTATCGAGATGTGCGCGGACCTCGGGCTTGTCGTAGATCGCCTGATAGCTACCGGTGGGCGACGGAGCCCGCAGATCACGCGAGGCGGCGGCGACGCCGGACCAGATGCGCGATTGGGGGGACTTGCCGATTACCTCGGAGCGGACGCTCGGCTGGACCACGCTGCTCCGGCTCTCGAAGTCCTTCCGGCCCTCGTTCCAGCGGCCCTGCTCGACGCAATAGACGCCGATGTTGCGGGGGCCGCTGAGCGGGGGCAGCAGCAGGTCCTCACGCAGCACCCGGTTCTGCTTGCCCCCGATCAGGATCTCGCCGGCCAGCAGGAGCACGTACGACTTGCCGCGATTGTCGGCGATCAGCTCGGGGACGCTGGCCTGCGCCCGCTCGGTCACCGTGAGCGCGGACGCAGCCCGGGCCTCGTCGAGCGTCAGGATCTGAGCTGGCGGACGGCCTTCTGGCGCCTCGAGCCAGATCGAGGACAGCGCGCCCTGGGTCATCGCCGGTCCCGGCACGACCGCGCCGAGCATGCGATGCAGCTCGGGGCTCGGCTGACCGGCGATCGAAGCGGGCTTGACCGTGTCCCCATCGGGCAGGATACGGATCGGCTGCGCGAAGGCCTGCACGGGTAGGGACAGGGCGGCTCCGCCGAAGAGCTTCAGAAACGAGCGTCGAAGTGGATTCATGGCGTCCTCCTTGCCCGCTTAGACCGGGGTCGCCGCGCAAAGTTCCGGGGATCGCGTATACTGACGACGGACGACCGACACCACCCCAAGGAGCGACGCAATGAGACGAACCGTGGCGATGGCCGTTCTGATGGCGCTGGTCTTGTCTCCGCTCCTGCTCGTGAGTGAGGCGTGGGCCCGCGCGGGCGGGGGGAGCTCGGGCGGAAGCCGGGGCTCCCGCAGCTATTCCTCCCCGGCGAAGCCCCCATCGAGCCCCGCCTCGCCCAGCCAGCCCGCTTCGCCCCCGGCGTACCAATCTCCTGCGCCGCAGCGGCCGGGCTGGGGCGGCATGATGGGCGGGATGCTCGGCGGCCTTCTCCTGGGTGGCCTGCTCGGAAGCCTCTTCTTCGGCGGCGGACACGGCGGGGGTATCGGGCTGCTCGAGATCCTGATCATCGCGGGGCTCGCATGGTTCGCGATCTCCTACATGCGGCGCCGGCAGGCGCCGGAATCCTCCGGCTACGCGATGGCTGGCGGCTACGGAGGCGGCGGCTACGAACGCTCGTCGGAGTCCCGGTACGACGCCCAGACGTCCGGCCGCGCCGGCGCCGCGGTGATGGAGCCGGCGCCCGGGCCGTCCGATCTGGAGCGTGGGCTCAACCACGTGCGCCAGATGGACCCGGGCTTCGATCCGCGCGCCTTCACGGAGAGAGCGTCCGACATCTTCTTCAAGGTACAGGGCGCGTGGACGGCCCGCGACATGGCGAGCGCCGCGGCGGTGCTCACTCCCGAGATGCAGGGCCTGCTCCAGCGCGACTGCGACCGGCTACGGGCGGAGCGCAAGGTCAACCGGCTGGAGAACATCGCGGTGCGGTCGGCCGACGTCACCGAGGTCTGGCAGGAAGGCGGGCAGGACTACGTCACCGTCCACTTCCTGGCGAGCCTGCTCGACTACACCACCGATGAGATCGGCGCGCGGGTGCTCGAGGGCAGCCGCACCGAGCCGGTGAAGTTCGAGGAGTACTGGACGTTCGTTCGCCCGGTCGGCCCGAATCCCTTCCGGCTCAGCGCGATTCAGCAGCCGTAGCCGGCGCTAGAACGAGGCCGACATCCCGCCGTCGAAGTTGATGGCGGTTCCGGTGATGTAGGCGGCGCGGGCGGAGCAGAGGAACGCGGCGAGATCCGCGAACTCCTCGGCTTCGCCCACCCGCCCGACCGGGACCCGCTTCGCCACCTCGCGGTAGTAGCCGTCCAGATCGCCCTTGGCGCGGCGCTCCCACTGCGCGCTCTTCACGAGACCCAGGCAGATCGTGTTCACGAGGATGCGGTCGGGCGCGTACTCGTTGGCGAGCGACTTGGTCAGGTTGATGCCGGCCGCGCGGGTGACGCTGGTGGGGAGCGCGCGGGCCGCCGGAGTCTTGCCGCCCACCGTGGTGACGTTGACGATGCTGCCGCCCCCGCGCTTCTTCATGTGAGGGATGACGAGACGGCAGAAACGTATCGCGGCCATCAGCTTGACCTGGATGTCGGCCTCCCACGTCGCGTCGTCTACCTGCTCGAAGGGCCCCGCGGACGAGGTGCCCGCGTTGTTGATCAGGATGTCGATCCCGCCGTGAGCGGCCAGCGTGGCGTTCACCACCGCCTCCACGTCGGTGGGGCGGGTGACGTCGGCGGGATGGGCCAGGACCTGGACGCCGGTCGCCTGGCGAATCGTCTCCGCGGCGCGCTCCAGCACGTCCTTGCGGCGCGCGCAGATCACGACGTGCGCGCCCTCCGCGGCCAGCCGCAGGGCGGTGGCGCGGCCGAGTCCCTCGCTGCCTCCGGTGACGATGGCGACCTTGCCGGTGAGACCGAGATCGAGCATGACGGTGTCCTCCCGCTCGCGGATGGTAACGGGGCGCCCGGGCGCGGTCAAGGCGCGCCGTCGTCATGTTATGGTCGTCGCGATGCGACGGGTGCTGATCACCGGGATGAGCGGGCTCATCGGCGAGGCCACGCGGCGCCGCCTCGAGGGACGCTTCACCCTGCGGGCCCTGAACCGCCGTCCGCTGCCTGGGGTGGACTGCCATCAGGCCGATATCGGCGATCTGGAGGCGATCGCCCCCGCGTTCCGCGACGTGGACGCGGTGGTGCACCTGGCCGCGCACGTCGCGAACGCCGCCAACCGCGGCGAGTGGGAGGCGGTGCTCCGCGACAACGTCGTGGGTACCTACAACGTCTTCGAGGCGGCCCGCCGCGCGGGTGTCAAGCGGGTGATCTACGCGAGCAGCGGCGCGACCGTCAGCAACATCGAGCGCGACGCGCCCTACGCCGCGCTGGCCGCCGGCCGCTACGACGAGGTCGCGGAGTGGCCCGTGCTCACCCACGAGTCGCCGATGCGCCCGAACGGACTCTACGGCTGCAGCAAGATCTGGGGCGAGGCGCTGGCGCGACACTACGCCGACATCACGTCCATGTCCATGATCTGCCTGCGTATCGGCCACGTGAGCGCGGCGGACCGCCCGGTGAGGCCGCGGGAGTTCTCGGTGTGGTGCAGTCGGCGCGACATCGCCCAAATGATCGAGCGTTGCCTGCTCGCGCCCGACAGTCTCCGCTTCGACGTGTTCTTCGTCACCTCCGACAACAAGTGGGGCTACCGCGACATCGAGCACGCCCGCGCGATGGTGGGCTTCGTTCCCGAGGATCGCGCCGAGGACCACCGGGGCTCCCCGGAGGCGGGACGGTGATGCTATTCTGGCGGCCGTGACCCAGTCCGCCGACCTCGCGATCATCGGTGGTGGCATCGTCGGCCTCGCCACCGGGCTGGCCCTGACCGAGGCGCATCCGCGCCTCCGCCTGACCATGCTGGAGAAGGAGCCGCAGATCGCCGGTCACCAGACCGGCCACAACAGCGGCGTCATCCACTCCGGCATCTACTACAAGCCGGGCTCGCTCAAGGCGCGCACCTGCGTGGACGGCGCCCGCCGGATGAAACAGTTCTGCGATACCCACGGGATCAAGTGGGAGGGCTGCGGCAAGGTCATCGTGGCCACCGACGAGGCCGAGCTCCCGCGGCTGCAGAACATCTACGAGCGCGGGCAGGCCAACGGCCTGAGCGGCCTCAAGATGCTCTCGACGGCGGAGGTCCGCGAGTACGAGCCGAACTGCCGCGCGGTGCGCGCCATCCACGTGCCCGAGACCGGCATCGTGGACTACGTGCAGGTCGCGGGCAAGATGGCCGAGCTGATCCAGCAGCGGGGCGCGCAGATCCTCACCGGCGCGGCGGTCACCGGGATCCGGCGGCAGGGGAGCGGTCTGGTGCTCGAGACCGCCCGTGGTCCGGTGGAGGCGCAGCACCTCGTCAACTGCGGCGGCCTGCACTCCGACCGGGTGGCCGCCCTCACCGGCGCGACGCCGGAGGTGCGCATCATCCCGTTCCGCGGCGAGTACTACATGCTCCGGCCGGAGCGCCGCTCGATCGTGCGCGGCCTAATCTACCCGGTGCCCGATCCCGAGTTCCCATTCCTCGGCGTGCACTTCACCCGCACCATCCACGGTGACGTGGAGGCGGGACCGAACGCGGTGCTCGCCTTCGCGCGCGAGGGATACACCCTCGGCACCGTGAAGCCGGGCGAGCTCGCGGGCACGCTGGGCTACGCCGGCTTCTGGCACATGGCCCGAAAGTACTGGCGCGTGGGCGCCTACGAGATGTACCGCTCGGCGAGCAAGGCGGCCTTCGTGCGCTCGCTGCAGAAGCTGGTGCCCGACATCACGAGCGCCGATCTCGAGCGCGGCGGGGCGGGGGTGCGCGCGCAGGCGGTGGCGCCCGACGGCTCGCTGGTGGACGACTTCAAGATCAGCGTGACGCCGGGCGCGGTGCACGTGGTCAACGCGCCCTCGCCCGCGGCCACCGCGTCGCTGGCGATCGGCCGCCACGTGGCTGGCGTCGCCGCCGAGTCCTTCGGACTCGCGCGGGCCTGAGCCGTCCTACTTCTTCGCCAGCTTGTCCTCGCATTCGCGCAGGCGATCTTCCGCGGAGAGCATCATCGCGGCCAGGTCGCGGATCAGCGCGATAGCGAGCGCCGGATTCGCGCGCACGAGGTGATCGAGGCGGTTCGCCGAGATGACCATGAGGGTCACCGCGTCGGCGGCGATTGCGGAAGCCGAGCGCGGGGCGTTGCGGAACAGCGCGAGGTGACCGAAGAGCTCACCCTTGGCGAGCGTCCGCAGGAGGCGGTCCTCGCCACCGATCTGCTTGCGGAACTCCACCCGGCCCAAGTGGATCATGAACGCCTCGCCCTTGGCGTCGTCGCCCTCACGGAAGATGACGGTGCCGGGCTCGAACGTCCTCGTCGGAACTTCCCCGATTGGGCGACTCATACTTTATTGCCTTCAGTGTAAAATGGCCGCGGTGGGCCCATGATACTGCGTCTGGCGCTGCTGGTGTCTGCCGTTGTGTCGGCGGCGGTCGGACTGCCCGCCGCCGTTCTGGCTCAGCGGTCCTTGAGCGTCCAGGAGGCCCTCCTGCGCTCCAAGCCGGCGGTGGTCCTGGTAGTGGCGGAGGTCGCATCCGAGGTGACGCTCGATTGCGGCTCCGGGCCCCGAAAGATCACCCCGCCCGTCTTTCGCGAGACCGGGACCGGTTGGCTGATCACCCACGACGGCTGGTTGATGACCAACGGCCACGTCGTGCAGCCCGCCTACGAGCCGCCCCGGTGGCTGGCCAACCAGCAGGCCCAGCGGGCGGTGACCACCGCCTGCCTGCCGGACGTGTTGAAGGAAAAGAAGCTGCAGCCCGGCGACAACCCCGAGGCTGAAGAAGCGGCCAAGCGGAAGCTCCTCGACACCGTCCTCCCGAGCGCCAAGGTCAACCTGCAGCCGCAGGTCTTCGTGGTGACCGCCAAGGGCCGGCTCAAGGCCGAGGTGAAGAAGTACAGTCCGCCGGTCAACGAGATGTCCGGGCGGGATTTGGCCCTGCTCAAGATCCCGGGCGAGAACTTTCCGGTTCTCGCGCTGAAAGACCTTCGCATGGTGCAGATCGGCGACCCGGTTCATATCATCGGATTCCCCGGGGTGGTGCTCTCCCACGAGCTGCTCAACGAGTCGTCGATGGTCGAGGCCTCGATCACCAACGGAGCGGTGTCGGGATTCAAGCAGGACCGGAACAACAACACGGTGATCCAGACCGACGCGCCCGCGGCGTGGGGCAACTCGGGCGGGCCCGCGGTGGACGACCGGGGCAACGTCGTCGGTCTGCTCACCTTCGTCTCGCTCGCCCCCGGGCCCGAGGGCTCGATCGTGCAGGGCTTCAACTTCGTCATCCCCTCGTCGGCGGTCACCGACTTCGTGAAGGACACGCCGGTCAAGCTCAACGCGGGGAGCAAGTTCAACGACATCTGGTACGCCGGCCTCACCGCCTTCTTCGCCGATGACAGCAAGGACGCGCTGCAGCGCTTCGAGGAAGCCGACCGCCTCCACCCGAACCTACCCGATGTCCGTCGGATGGTGGTCGAGGCGAAGGAGCAGCTGAAGAACCCGAAGCCGAAGCCCTTCCCGTGGTTCTGGGTGGCGGTCGCCGTTACCCTGTTGAGCGCCGGCGGCTTCGGTGGCCAGTGGCTGCACCGCTGGAACAAGAACCGCTACCGGATCCAGCCCTCCGCGGTCATCCGGCTCTCCGAGAGTGGCAGTCCGCCCACGATCCTCGACGCGCGCCGATCCGACCTGTACGAGGCCCTGCCGTTGAAGGTCAAGGACTCGACCCGGGTTGTGCCCGAGGACCTGGCCAACAGCCTGGCCGGCCTCGACCTGGACAAGACGCGTCCGGTGGTCGTCTACTGCAGCAGCCCCGACGAGGAGACGAGCGCGAAGGTGGCCCGCGAGTTACGCAAGATGGGATTCAAGGACGCGCGGATCTTGAAGGGCGGGCTCGGGGCGTGGACCAACGCCGGGCTGCCCATCGAGACCCGCTCCGATCTCTCGCAGGTCGGCGTCGAGCTCTACAAAGCGCTGGCCGGCGGCAACGTCTAGGAGCCCAGCGTCCCGCTAGTAGCCGAGCGCGCCCCCGTCCGCGCGTGGATCCGAACCGCCGACGAAGCCGCCCTCCGGGGCGATCCAGATCCCGTGGGCGTGGCCGAAGAGATCGTCCCACTCCCCGCCCATCGCGACCTCGTGGCCCCGGCCTTCCAGGTTGCGCGCCAGCTCGGTCGAGTAGCGGCCCTCCAGGCTCAGCGCGCGTGAGGCGGCGCCCCACGTCCTCCCGTAGAGCCATCGCGGCGCCTCGATCGCCGCTTGCGGCGCGAACCGACGGAAGAGCCGGCGGGTGAGAATGGCGGCCTGGGTCTGCGGCTGCCCCTCGCCGCCCATCGTGCCGTACACGAAGCGCGGCCGGCCGCCCTCGAGGTACATCGCGGGGATGAGCGTGTGCATGGTCCGCTTGCCCGGGGCCAGGGCATTGACATGCCCCGGGTCCAGCGAGAAGAACGCCCCGCGGTTCTGGAGCACCACGCCGGTGTCGCCGGCCATCAGCCCCGATCCGAAGGTGAAGTAGAGCGACTGGATCAGCGAGACCGCGTTGCCCTCCTGATCCGCAGTCACCAGCGCGATGGTGTCGCCGCCCCCGGGGGCGGCGGGCTGAGGCCGCCGCACGCGCTCGCGCGAGATCAGACCCGCGCGCGAGCGGAGACGATCGGGCGCGAGCAGTTCGGCCGCGGGTACGCGCATGAAGGCGGGGTCGGTCAGGTGCCGGTCGCGATCCTCGAAGGCGAGCTTCGTCGCCTCAACCATCAGGTGGATGTAGTCTGCCTCGAGCAACGAGGCCACGTCGAAGCCCTCGGTCATGCCGAGCACCGCAAGGGCCGACATCCCCTGCGTGGGCGGCGGTGTGCTCGCCACCTGGCCCTCCGCGTAGGCGATGCGCAGGGGCTCCGTCCAGTCCGAGCGATGCTCGGCCAGGTCCTCGACGGCCAGCGGGCTGCCGGCCGCCGCCGCAGCCGCGATGAGCCGCCGGGCGAGGTCGCCGCGATAGAACGCCTCGGCGCCGCCGTCGCGGACCGCCTCCAGGGTCCGGGCCAGATCGCGCTGGCGGAGCGGCCCGCGCCGGAGGGCGTCCGGATGATAGAGCGGCCAGAGACTGCGGCGAACCACCTCGGGGGCGCGCTCGCCGAATAGATCGGGCTCACGCGGCGGGGGCGTGCGCTGGCCGTCGGAGGCGGTGAACCCCTCGCGGGCGTAGTGGATCGCGTCGGCCAGCAGGGCGGCCAAGCCCACCGGCGAGCCCATGCGGACGCGGCTGTATTCGTGCGCCTGCCACCAGCCGTCCACCGTGGCCGGCACCGTGAGAGCGGCGGGCCCGCCACGCGCGGGCAGCGCACCGGAGATGCCGCGTGCCGCGTACCACTCGATGCTGGCCGCGCGTGCGGCGCGGCCCACCGCGGTGAGGGCGCGCAGCCGCTGGCTTTGCGCGTCGTAGATCAGCCAGAGGTTGTCGCCGCCGAGCCCGTTCATGTGCGGGTACACCACCGCGATGGTGGCGGCCGCCGCGATGGCCGCGTCCAGCGCATTGCCGCCGGCGCGGAGCGTGGCGACACCGGACTCGGTGGCGAGCAGGTGGGGCGTTGCCACCATGCCGCGTGGGGCGCGCGCCTCGGGCCAGCGGGTCTGGGTCATGCGCGAGATATCATACCCTTCGGGCCACGTCGGGCGAGGACGGCGATCGGCGGAGATGCGCCTGGCCCGGCGGCTCGCCCGGGGCCCAGGCGGCGAGTCACGTCAGGAGCAGCCGGTGGTCGTGCCGCAGGTGATGCACTTCAGACAGGTGCCATTGCGAACCATCGTGAACTGGCCGCAGTCGCCGCACGGGTCGCCTTCGTAGCCCTTCAGCCGGGCCATCTCGGAGGCGGAGAGGGGCCTCAGTTCGGCCACCGGTCCGCTACCCCCGCTCATCGGGGCGGCGGCCCGCGCGGTCACCGGCGGAGTGGCCGGCCGCGCGGTCGGCGCGGGGATCGGAACGGCGACCGGCGGCGTCGCGACTGGGCCGGCGGCGGCCACCGGACCCTGGCCCGGCTTGGTGCCGATGGCGTCGGCGCGCAGGTCCTCGTCGGGCACGTGTGAGAGATCGGTGCGTCCGAGATAGGTGATGGCCAGCTCGCGGAAGACGTAGTCGATCACCGAGGTGGACATCTTGATGCGGTCGTTGCCCTTGACCATCCCGTTGGGCTCGAAGCGCGTGAACACGAAGGCGTCCACGAACTCCTCGAGCGGCACGCCGTGCTGCAGGCCGAGCGAGATGGCGATCGCGAAGCAGTTCATCAGGGAGCGGAACGCGGCGCCCTCCTTGTGCATGTCGAGGAAGATCTCGCCGACCGACCCGTCCTCGTATTCTCCAGTGCGGAGGTAGACCTTGTGGCCGCCCACTACCGCCTTCTGGGTGTAGCCCTTGCGGCGGTCGGGCAGGCGATGCCTCTCGCGGAGGTACTGGGTCACGACCCGCTCGGTCATCTTCTCGGCCACCGCCTCCACGTCAGCCGCCGCGGCCTTCTCGTCGTCCTCGTCCGCGGTGGAGTTCAGCGGCTGCGACAGCTTGGAGCCGTCGCGATAGAGCGCGACGGCCTTGAGCATGCCGCGCCAGGAGAGGTCGTAGGCCCACTTCACGTCCTCGATGGTCGCGTCCTGCGGCATGTTGATGGTCTTGCTGATCGCGCCCGAGATGAACGGCTGGGCCGCGGCCATCATCCGGATGTGCGCCTCGGTGGCGATGAAGCGGGTGCCGCGCTTGCCGCAGCGGTTGGCGCAGTCGAAGATCGCCAGGTGCTCGGGCAGCAGGTGCGGCGCGCCCTCCACCGTCATGGTGCCGCAGCAGTAGTCGTTGGCCGCTTCGATGTCGGCGGGGGTGAAGCCGAGGGCCCGCAGCAGGTTGCCGTTCCACTCGCCCAGCTGGGCGTCGTTGATGCCGAGCTGCGAGGCGATGTATCCGTCGCCGAGCGTCCACGCGTTAAAGGCGAAGGAGATGTCGAACGCGGTCTCCACCGCCGCATCGATCCGCTCGAGTCCCGCCTCGTCGAAGCCCTTGGCCCGCAGTGTCTCGTGGTTGATGGCGGGAGCGCCGCGCAGGGTCTTGCGTCCGACGCAGTAGGCCACGATGTCCTCGACCTCGACCGGGGAGTAGCCCACCGCCTCCAGCGCGACCGGCAGGCTCTGGTTGATGATCTTGAAGTAGCCGCCGCCCGCGAGCTTCTTGAACTTGACCAGCGAGAAGTCGGGCTCGATGCCGGTGGTGTCGCAATCCATGACGAGCCCGATGGTGCCGGTGGGGGCGAGCACGGTGACCTGGGCGTTGCGGTAGCCGAACTGCTCGCCGAGGCCGACCGCGCGGTCCCACGTCTCGCGCGCGGCCTGCAGCAGGGGCGCCGGGCAGTGCACGGGGTCGATCCCGGTTGGGGCGATGCTGAGCCCTTCGTACTCGGCCGGGACCGCGTTGTACGCGGCGCGCCGGTGGTTGCGCGTGACGCGGAGCATGTGCGCCTGGTTCTTGGCGTAGCCCGGGAAGGGCCCCAGATCGCGGGCCATCTCGGCCGAGGTCGCGTAGGCCTCGCCGCACATCATCGCGGTGATCGCGCCGCAGATCGCGGCCGCCTCCGGGGAATCGTAGGGGATGCCCCGCCGCATCAGCACCGTGCCCATGTTGGCGTAGCCCAGGCCCAGGGTGCGGAAGTCCCAGCTCCGCTGGGCGATGGGCGAGCTGGGGTACGCGGCCATCAGCACGCTGATCTCGAGCACGGTGGTCCACAGCCGGCAGGCGTGCCGGAAGCCGTCGACGTCGAAGCTGCGGTCCTCGCGCAGGAACTTGATCAGGTTGATCGAGGCGAGGTTGCAGGCGGTGTCGTCGAGGAAGAGGTACTCCGAGCACGGGTTGCTGCCGTTGATGCGCCCGTCCTCGGGGCAGGTGTGCCACTCGTTGATCGTGGTGTCGTACTGTACACCGGGATCGGCGCAGGCCCACGCGGCGTGCGCGATCTCGTCCCAGATCTGCTCGGCGGGCAGCGTCCCCGCGCTCTTGCCGTCGGTCCGACGCTTCAGCTCCCACTGACCGCGCCGCGCCAGCACGTCGAAGAATGCGTTCGGCACCCGGACGCTGTTGTTGGAGTTCTGCCCGGAGACGGTGTAGTACGCCTCGCTGTCCCAGTCGGTGTCGTACTCCGGGAAATCCAGCTCGCGCACGCCCTGGCTGGCCAGCTGGAGCACCCGCTGGATGTAGCCGTCGGGCACCATCGCCGCCCGCGCCTCGCGCACCGCGGCGCGCAGCATCGGGTTCTTCCGTGGATCCGCCTCGAGCCCGGTGGGGGTGCGCGCTGCTCCCAGGACGGCCTGCAGACGCCGCTTGGTCAGCCGCGAGCCGGCCACGAGCGCGGCCACCTTCTGCTCCTCCACCACCTTCCAGCGGATGAAGTTCAGGATGTCCGGATGGTCCAGGTTTAGGATCACCATCTTGGCCGCGCGGCGGGTGGTGCCGCCCGACTTGATCGCGCCCGCCGCCCGGTCGCCGATGCGGAGGAAGGACATGAGGCCGGATGACTTGCCCCCGCCCGAGAGGGGCTCGTTCTCGCCCCGCAGGCTCGAGAAGTTGGTGCCGCTGCCGGAGCCGTACTTGAAGATGCGGGCCTCGCGGGTCCAGAGGTCCATGATGCCGCCGTCGTTGACCAGGTCGTCGGACACCGACTGGATGAAGCAGTTGTGGACGATGACGTTGTTCGAGAGGTACTGCCCGCTCTCGGTCTGGATGTCGTACACCGGCTGCACGCCCACGCACTCCACCCGGACCACCGCCTCGTCCTTGAGCGCGGGCAGGCTCCGGCCCGCGAACTGGGGCGAGCACGTGATGTCGAGCGCCTGGCGCTTGTCGTCGGACACGAAGCCGATCAGCTCCCGGAACCGGGCGCGCGGCTCGGCGTGCGCGATCGAGACCACGTAGGGGGTGCGCCGGCTCTCGCGCGTCTCCGTCCCGCGGCCGATCCGCGAGTAGACGCCGAGATTGAGCAGGAGGGCTTGCACGCCGTGCGCGAACCCCGCCGAGGTGGAAGACAGCGCGATGTCGGCCTGCCGCGCCCAGTAGGAGCGCACCCGCACCGAGCCCTGCGCCTGGAACAACGCGCGGAGGTACGCGGCCTGGGCTGGACGGCCGGCGCGCAGGATCGCGGGGGGAACCACGTGGTCGGCGCTCGACCGGAGCAGGCCGTACTTGGCCACGAACGGGCGCAGCCGCTCGCCGTAGAGGCGGACGCGGTGGATATCGAGGCCCGGCGTGCGTGTCTCGACCGAGCGGACGTGGTAGTGCACGCCGTCGAACACGCGGTGGATCCGCTCGACCACGAAGTCCAGCTCGTCCTTGTCGATGGTCGTGAACTCGACGGCCAGGCTGTGCTCGGTCCCGAGCCCGTCCTGGCCCACGAAGCCGTCGGCCTGCAGCCAGCCGACCAGGGCGGCCTCGTCGACGTCGGGCTCCTGCGAGCCGGCGCGCACCTGGGTGCGGGTGGACAGGCGCAGCGCCGAGCCCGGCTCGACCTCGTCGACCCGGCGCCAGCCGGCCACGCCGTTGACGATCGCGTACACGAGGTGATCCCCGGTGGCCTCGACGACCACGCCGTTCTTCAGCTCGATGCGAAAGACGGCCTTCTCCCCATTCTCCTTGACCGCCACCACCCGGGTGGTGCCGGCACCCTCGTCGCGGCCGTCGTAGACCTCCATCCCGACCAGGGAGCGGGTCACGATGTGCCCGATCGGCATCGGCCCGTCGGGGGTCGACACCAGCGCGTGGTAGGGCTGGCAGGCGTGAGGCTGCGGGCGCTCGTAGGCCGAGGTGGCCCGGGTCAGGATGCCGGTGTCGGGATCGACGTAGTGATGCCCCTGGGCGGGCCCGGTGAGGCCGTAGGCGTAGTGCAGACCGGTGTTGAACCATTGCGGCGAGTTCGGGGCCGAGATCTGCGCGGCCAGCATGTAGCAGAGCTCGTCGTAGAAGGCGCGGGCATCCGACGGGGTGTCGAAGTAGCCGTACTTCTCCCCCCAGTGCATCCAGCAGCCGGCCAGCCGGTGGAAGACCTGTCGGGCGTCCCGCTCACCGCCCAGGACCGGCTGGCCGTCCGGGTCCAGCAGGGGCTTGCCGTCGGCCGCGTATTGCGGCACCCCCGACTTCCGGAAGTACTTCTGGGCGAGGATGTCCGTGGCCACCCCGGACCACCCGGACGGCACCGA
The DNA here is from genome assembly GCA_035259825.1 of Candidatus Methylomirabilota bacterium. Taxonomy (GTDB): domain Bacteria; phylum Methylomirabilota; class Methylomirabilia; order Rokubacteriales; family CSP1-6; genus CAMLFJ01. The sequence goes on from DATFWA010000016.1 coordinate 24,705, forward strand.
GATCCCTTCCTGGCGGAAGACCGTAGAGCCGTCGGGATTCTTGATCTCCGAGACTCGCTGGTCGAACTGGACCCCCGCGTAGGGACTCTGGCCTTCCTTGGTGAACCGACGGGCTACTCTCATGGACTCCTCCTGAACGCGCTTCGGCTGAGAAGCGCAGGCGAAACCACGACCACGGCACGATCAGTCGACACGGACGACTTCAGATCGGAAAGGCGGGTTGCCGCGACGCCGAGGCGTCAGGTCTCGAAGCTGGCCGTTGTGAACGCTTGTGCATATATAGTGTGTCGACCGAAACGGAGCCCAACATATTGCGGTCGTCGAAGGCGTGTCAACAAAAAAAAGACCGGAGGAGCTGCACTGCGATGCGTCAGCGGGGCGAGGACGGTGGGTCCGGTCTAGCGGACCCCGGGTGCTACGCGATCAGCAGGCTAGTAGGGGGGCGGGGCCGTGATCAGGTTCTGGCGGCGCTGCAGATAGCCGTTCCGCACCGCGCTGTAGAGATCGACGGTGGTCTCCTCGAAGCCCTGGTAGAGATCCAGGTTCAGCGCACGGTCGTTGATCGTATTGCCGATCTTCATGCCGAGGCGTGTCCAGATGAAGGGCAGCACGTAGCTGAGCGGGTCCATAGCGCCGTCCACTGCGGTGCCGATGCCGTCACGCACGGTCAGGGGCGGCAGGAACGGCAGCACGAGGAAGGGGCCGGGGCTCACGCCCCAGATGCCCAGCGTCTGGCCGAAGTCGACCCGCGTCTTCTGCAGCCCGAACTCCTGCTTGGCGATGTCGAAGAGGCCGCCGATCCCGAAGGTGCTGTTGATCAGGAACCGGCCCAGCTCGGCTCCGGCACCTTTGGGCCGCCACTGCAGCAGGTTGTTGACTACCCGAGGCACGACGAGCAGATTGTCGAAGCCGCTGTCGATCATTTGCTGAAGCCGATCCGGCATCACGAAGTTGTAGGCCTTCGCGATCGGCTTCAGCACGTACTTGTCCATGTTGTAGTTGAACGTGAACATCTTCTCGTTGAATGGCTCCCACGGGTCGTACTCCTCGAGCACGCCCTCCGACGGCGCGGTCGGCTCGGCGGGACTGGACTGTGCCAGCCGCGGGCCGGTGACCTGGCTCACCATGAGCGGGGTGAGCGAGGCGACCATGAAGGACGGCTGCTCGCTTTCGGGCATCAGCGCGAACGAGGCGGGGGAGAACGCGACGGTGGGCGTCAGCAACTGCTCGCCGGCGTGCGGCTCCGCCACGACCGCGCCGGTCGGCTGCGCGTCGGGGGCCAGGGCGGCGGCGACGGGCTCGCTCGCCTCGGTCGTGTCGGTCGGGGCCGCGGCGGTGGCCGCCCGCAATGACTCGCTGCTGAGGCCGCCGGACATCGTGCCGCAGCCGCCGAGCGCGAGACCGAGAACTCCCAGCAGCAGCGCGGCCTGTCGCATCCCGAATCCGAAATGCACCGTCGTTCTTCCTCCCGATCGAGGGCTGGCGTGGATCATGGGTCTCGAGTGGTGGGGGCTGACGGCCCCGGCACCCTGGGAACAATCCAAGTGCCAGAGCGCATCACGCGTCAGCATAGGGTATCCCGCGTTATCGTTACAAGCACTTTCCCTGCGGTACGCGTCCCCGACCAGCCCCACCTATTGATGTGGCGCGCGAGTTTTTGTCACTGGTCGACCCGGATTGTCGGCGGGTATCCGCCGACCGCCCGGCACCGGCGTTGACAGGCCCGGATGGGCGGGATTCAATGCTGGCGCTGTCGCACGATTCCAGAGCGGTGAGGCGAGAAAGGTGGTCTGGCGATGATCGAGCTGACGCTGGAGATGGCGGAGCGCGCCACGCGCGCGGCGCGGGAGAAGGCCAACGCCCTCGGCACTCCGATGACGATCACGGTAGTGGACGAGGCGGGCCGGCTGGTGCTGTGCTCGCGGGGCGACGGCACCGGCTTCTTCACGCCGGAGACCTCGCGAGCCAAGGCGATGGCGGCCGCGAACTTCCGGATGTCCACCGCGGATCTGGCCGAGCGCGTGGCGAAGGGCGCGCCGTTCTGGACGCACGTGGGCAGCGTGCTGCCGGGACAGATCCTGCCCAGCCACGGGGCGGTGCCGATCGTGGTGAAGGGGCGCGTGATCGGCGCGATCGGTTGCGGCGGCGGCACCGGCGAGCAGGACCAGGAGTGCGCCGCGGCGGGCGCGGCCGTGCTGGCCTGAGTGGTGGCGCGAGCCCGCTCGCGGGCTCGTGAGTAGGGGCCATGGCGCGCTGGGACTCACGCTTTTCGCTCCTCGTCGCGGCCAGCCTCGCGGTGGTCCTGGGACTGCTGCTGGGCCTGGCCACCGAGGCCGGCCGGCCCTACGCGGGCTTCTTCGCCGCGCCCGACTATCGGGTATTCCCGGCCGACCCCGCCGCCCGCGCGGCCGGCCTGCGGCAGGGCGACCGCGTGGTCGCCGTCGACGGCGGCTCTCCGCTCACGCTCGCCGAGCGCGCCCGGGAGGCCACCGGGCCCATCCGCTACGACATCGAGCGCGACGGACGGCGCTCGACCGTCGCGATCGCGCCGCGGCCGCTGACCTGGAACCGCCTCGTCGACCACTTCGGCGTCTACTTCCTCGTCTCGCTCGTCATGCTGGGCGTGGGCGCCGCCGTCTACGTGCAGAACCCGGCCGCCGCGCCCAACCGCCGTTTCCTCCTCTATATGTGCCTCTGGGCGGTGTCCAACGTCGCGGTGCCCGAGGCCGTGCTGTGCTCGCGCACATATGCCGCGGCCCTCGTGGGCCTGATCGCGCCGATCCTCTCCATCCACGGCTGGGTCTTCTTCCTGACCTATCCGGCCAACCCGGATCGTGAGCGGTGGCTCGAGCAGCACCGCGTGATCCCACGGCTCTACCGGCTGGCCGTGGTGCTGGGAGTGGTGGGCGCCAGCTCGTTCCTGGTGATCTCCTGGCTCGCGCCGGAGCTGCTGGTCGACGGCTGGATCTATCCGGCCTCCGCCGCGGTGCTCTCGCTGCTGAGCGCGCTTTCGTTCCCGATCAAGGTCGGAGCCCTCCTCGACACCAAGCGGCGCGCCGCCTCGCCGCTCATCGACCAGCAGACCACCGTGCTGCTGCTGGGCATCGCGCTCGGGCTCGGAGGCTGGCTCACGCTGATGCTCTGGCCGCTGCAGCAGCTCTACGCCTCGCCGGTCGATCCGCAGGTGGGCTCGGCGCTGGTGCTGCTGTACCCGGCCGCGATCGGCTACGCCACCGTGCGCTATCGCCTCTTTGACGCCACCGTGGTGATCCGGCGCTCGGTCATCTACACCGGGCTGGCCGGCCTCATCACCGGCGCCTACGCGCTGCTCCTGGCCGGGACCAACGCCCTGCTGGCTCAGGCCGACCTCACCCGCTCGCCCTGGTTCTCGGCCGCCTTCATGTTTCTGGTCGTGCTGCTGTTCAACCCGCTACGCGAGCGGGTGCGCCGGGCGGTCGACCGCATGTTCTTCCGCGAGCGCTACGACTACACGCAGGCCATGCGAACGCTCGCCCGCTCGATGTCGAGCCTACTCGACCTGGACGAGATTACCCGGCGGCTCACCACCACTATCGAGTCGTCCATGCACGTCCGCACCGCGCGCCTCCTGGTGGACGGGCTGCCCCGCGACGTGCTGACCGCGCTCGACGTGGCGCCGGGAGCTCTCTCGCGTTACCAGCTCGCCGCCGATCCGCGCTACGCCGACTCGGGCGCGCCTGCGATCTCCGCCTACCAGACCCTGGGCGCCGAAGTGGTGGTACCGCTGCGCTTCCAGACGCGCCTGTGCGGGCTTCTGGTGCTGGGGGCCAAGCGCTCCGAGGCCGCATACACCGGCGAGGACCTCGAGATGCTCGAGACGCTGGCCGACCAGGCTGCGGTCGCGGTGGTCAACGCGGAGGCGCACCGGCAGGTGCTGGACTACGCGCAGCAGCTCGAGCGCAGTTTGCTGATCCGTGGCAGCCTCGCGAAGTTCGTGCCGCGCCGGGTGCGCCAGCTCATCGAGGAGTCGCCGGAGGCCCCGTCGCTCGACAAGCGCGAGACCGACGTCACGGTGGTCTTCACCGACATCAGCGGCTACACGCGGCTGTCCGCGCGGCTGGCCCCCGACGATCTGGCCTCCCTGGTCGAGCGGTACTTCGGGGCGTTCCTCGATGAGATCGTCAAGCACGGCGGCGACGTCAACGAGACGGCGGGCGACGGACTCATGGTCATCTTCCACGAGGGCGATCACGCCCGCGCGGCGGTGGACGCGGCGCGGGCCATCCACCGGCGCGCCGCCGAGATCGGCGCCGAGCTGGCCGACCGCTTCGATCCCCTCACGATGCACGTGGGGGTGAACACCGGCCCCGCGCTGCTGGGCGCGACGAAGATCGAGGGTAGCGCGGGGACGCGATGGACCTACACCGCGTCGGGCATGACCACCAACATCGCGGCCCGGCTGGCCGCGCAGGCCGGCGACGGCGAGGTGGTCGTCAGCGAGTCGACGCGGCAGCGGCTGGCCGCCGACGTGCCGATGGAGGACCTGGGCGTGCGCGCCCTGAAGAACGTGGACGCCCCGCTGCGCCTGTACCGTCTGCGATAGCGAGCCGGCTCCTCGCCGCGGCGCCGCGGATCAGCGCGAGATGGTCAGGCGCTCGCGCCCGTAGTTGTCCTCGTCGATCCAGGGGCGCCCCTCGGCGAAGCGGCTCGCGCGGAACGGGGTGAGATCGACCGTGCGCGGCTTGCCCTCGAGGATCCACTCCGCGAGACACTTGCCGATGGCCGGTGAGGTCTTGAACGACGTGCCGGAGTCGCCCAGCATCACGTAGAGCCCCTCGACGGACGGGATGCGGTCGATGATCGGCCGGCCATCCGGGCTCATCATGATCATGCCGGCCCATCCGCCGCGCATGGTCGAGTCCGTGAAGAGGGGTAGCCGGTGGCCGAGCCGCTCCCGGCAGAGTGCCACGTAGCCTTCGTCGACGCCTTCGTGCAGCTTGTCGGGCTCGCCGCCGTAGGCGGCGCCCAGCTCCACGCCGATGAGGGTGAGCGAGCCGTCCACCGGGCGGATCCACGCCTTCTGCCCCGCGTCGATCACCACCGGGTGCTTGCGGGTGAGCGAGGCCGGCCAGCGGAACAGCGACACCTGGATGCGGAACGGCTGCAGGCCGAAGTCGAGGCCGAGCTGGTCGAGCAACGGTTGGCCCCAGGCGCCCGGCACCAGCACCACTATCGGCGCCTGCACGTGTCCCCCCGCGGTCTCGACCCCGGTCACGCGGCCGCTCTCGGTCAGAATACGGGTGACCTCGCAGCCGGTCTCCACCGTGACGCCGAGACGCCGGGCCGCGGCCGCGAACCCATACGCGGTGGCGCTCGGATCGGCGTAGCCCGAGCCGGGTTCCCAGGCCGCGGCGCCGATGTCGTCGGTGCGGCACTCGGGGAACAGCGCGCGGATGTCCTCGCGCGAGACCTCGCGCGTCTCGATGCCGAGGCGCTGCTGGCGGGCCAGGTTGTGGCGCAGGGCGGCCTCGTAGCCGGGCGGGACCAGCTGCAGGAAGCCGGGAGCCTCGAAGCCGCACGCTTCACCAACGATGGCCTCGAAGTCGCGGAAGATCTTCAGGCTCTCCAGCGCGAGGCGGGCCTCGTGCTCGTTCGTGTAGTGCATCCGCACCAGCGCGCCCGACTTGCCGGTGGCGCCGGCGGCCAGGTGACGGCGCTCGAGCAGGCGCACGTTCCGGGCGCCCATGCTCGCGAGATGGAATGCGGTGCTGGTGCCGTTGGCGCCGCCGCCGATGATGACAATGTCCGCTGTGGAGGTCATGGCGCCAGGGATTTTGGCACGTTTGCCGGGCCTTGACCAGTCCGCGACCCGGCTTGTAAAATGGCGCTCCGCGCGCGGCCTCCGTCGTCCGACGCGGCGTCCAGACGAAGACCTGAAGTCAATCACACTGAGGAGGAGTCATCACCATGGAACTGACTCGACGCGACCTGCTCAAGGCCGCGGCCGCCCTCGGCGCCGCCGCCGCGGTGCCCATGACCGCCGGCGGACCGGCCCTGGCGCAGACCACCCAGAAGAAGGAGCTAGTCACCGCCCAGAGCGGAGACGTGTCGAAGTTCGATCCCCACTTCAGCACGTCCTCGAACGACATCCGGGTGTCCTTCAACATCTTCGACAACCTCACCTCGCGCCATCCGGACGGCAAGCTCAACCCCGGCCTGGCCACCGAGTGGAAGCTCGAAGGGCAGACCACCTGGCGCTTCAAGCTCCGTCCGAACGTGAAGTTCCATAACGGCGATCCGCTGACCTCGGCTGACGTGAAGTTCAGCATCGAGCGCACCTACGATCCCGCCGCCAAGACCATGGTGGCCACCGCGCTCGCCACCATCGAGAAGGTGGAGGCGCCGGATCCGTTGACCGTGGTGATCACCACCAAGAAGCCCGACCCGCTGCTCCCCGCGCGGCTGGCCTTCTACGGCGGGCAGATCGTGCCCAAGAAGTACCTCGAGTCCGTCGGCAACGACACCTTCAACGCCAAGCCGGTGGGCAGCGGCCCGGTGAAATTCGGTTCTTGGGTGAAGGACGATCGGGCCGTGCTCGAGGCCAACCCCGACTACTGGGGCGGCAAGATCGACGTGGACCGCTGGATCATGCGGCCGATCCCCGAGACCGCGCCCCGCATCGCGGCCCTGCTGAAGGGCGAGGTGGACGTCATCACCCAGCTGCCGCCAGACCAAGGCGAGAAGGTCACCGGCAACGCCTCCACCCGCGTCGCCGGCGCGCTCTACGCGGGCCTCTACGTGCTGGCGGTGAACAGCAAGCGGCCGCCGCTCGACAACCCGCTGGTTAAGCAGGCCCTCTCGCTGGCCATCGATCGCGAGGCCATCGTGAAAGAACTGTGGCGCGGCCGCGGCGTCGTCCCGAGCGGCCCCATTGCGAAGGGCGACAACCACTTCGACACGGGCCTGCCCCCGCTGGCCTATAACCCGGCGGAGGCGAAGGAGCGGCTGAAGAAGGCCGGCTACAAGAACGAGGAAGTCTTCATCGAGACCACCGTGGCCTACGTGGCACAGGACAAGGCGATGTCGGAAGCCATCGCGGCCATGTGGAAGGACGTGGGCGTTAACGTCAAGGTGGAGGTCATCGAGTACTCGGTGCGCGCCCAGAAGAACCGTGAGAAGAGCTTCAAGGGCGTGTTCTGGTCCGACCCGACCTCGACGCTCGGCGATCCGGACGGCATGATGTGGCGCCTTCTAGGCCCGGGCGGACCGCAAGACTACTGGCGCGAGGCCAAGTTCGACGAGCTGGGCAACGCGGCGCGCTTCAGCGTGGACGAGAAGTTCCGCGGGCAGGCCTACAAGGAGATGACCAAGATCTTCCTGGAGAACCTGCCGTGGCTGCCGGTGATCCAGCCGTACGAGGACTACGGGCTGCAGAAGTACGTGGAGTTCACGCCGAACCCGAACCAGCAGTTCGAGCTGCGCCGCTTCAACCTCAAGCTCCGTCGCGCGTAAGCTCAGCCCCTCGCCCCGCCCTCTCCCCGTCAGGGGAGAGGGCGAGGGCAGGCATCGACATGCGCGGGTTCCTGCCGTTCTTCGGTCGCCGTCTCCTCCGCGCCCTCATCGCGCTCTGGCTCGTGTCCACGGTGGTCTTCGTGGTCATGCGCCTGTCCGGCGATCCGGTGCCGCTGCTGCTGCCCCCCGACGCTCCCCACAGCGAGATCCTGCGCGTGCGGCGGGAGCTCGGGCTGGACAAGCCCATCCCGGTCCAGTACGTGGTCTTCCTGTCGAACCTCGCGCACGGCGACTTCGGCCGCTCGATCCACTTCCGCCAGCCCGCCTTCGATGTGGTGCGCGGCTACTTGCCGGCCACGATCGAGCTGGGCCTCACCGCCTTCGTGCTCGCGGTGGTGGTCGCGGTGCCGATCGGGCTCTTCTCCGCGATGCGACGCAACACGATAGTGGACCACGCCGCGATGGGCTTCGCCCTGGTGGGCCAGGCCGCGCCCACGTTCTTCATCGGCATCCTGCTCATCCTGCTGCTTTCGCTGAAGGCCGATCTCTTCCCGACCTCGGGCCGCGGCGACTGGCGGAACCTGGTGCTCCCCGCGTTGACGCTCGGCGCGTTCACGATGGCCTCCACCGCGCGGCTCACCCGCTCCGCGGTCCTGGAAGTGTTCCGGGCCGACTACATCCGGACCGCGCGCGCCAAGGGGGTGGCGGAGGCATGGGTGGTGGCCAAGCACACGCTCAAGAATGCGGCGATCCCGATCGTCACGATCACCGGCCTGCAGTTCGGCACGCTCCTGGGCGGCTCGGTGGTCACCGAGACGGTGTTCTCGTGGCCCGGCATCGGTCGCCTCGCGGTGCAGTCGATCTACAACCGGGACTACGCGGTGGTCCAGTGCACGGTCTTCCTGGCCGCCCTGATGTTCGTGATCATCAACTTCTGCGTGGACCTGATCTATGGCTTCCTCGATCCCCGCATCCGCACCGGCTGACGCGGCGCTCCCCGCGCCCGCGCTCCGGCTCGCAGTGCGCCGCCGCCGGCGGTTCCCGCCCCTGGTGGTGGCGGGCGTCGGCTTCGTGGTGGTGCTCCTGTTGGTAGCCGCGGCCGCGCCGCTGCTCGCCCCCCACGATCCCGTCCGCCAGAGCCTGCGGGGGCGGCTCGCCCCGCCGACCTGGAATGGGGCCGACGGGCGTGCCCACCTGCTCGGCACCGATCACCTGGGCCGCGACGTGCTCTCGCGGGTCATCTACGGATCGCGCGTCTCGCTGGTGGTCGGCTTCGCGGCGGTGATCATCGGGGGCGTGCTGGGCTCGGCGGCGGGCCTGGTCGCTGGCTTCAGCCGCGGCCGCCTCGACGCGATCATCATGACCATCGCGGACGCCCAGCTCGCCTTCCCCTTCGTCCTGCTCGCCATCGGGATCATCGCGGTCCTCGGGCCGAGCTTCCCCACGCTCGTCGTGGTGATCGGCCTGTCCGGCTGGGTGTCGTACGCCCGGATCCTGCGCTCGCAGGTGCTGGTGGTGCGGTCACGCGAGTTCGTCGAGTCCATTCACGCCCTCGGCGGGTCGATGGCGCGCATCATCCTGCGTCACGTCCTGCCCAACGTGCTCTCCTCGATCGTGGTCATCGCCACCCTCGAGCTGGCGCGGTCCATCGTGCTGGAGGCCACGTTGTCGTTCCTCGGGCTGGGGATCCAGCCTCCGACGCCCTCCTGGGGCGGCATGGTGCAGGAGGGCCGAGAGTACCTCGACTCCGCCTGGTGGATCTCCACGTTCCCCGGCCTCGTGCTCATGATCACCTCGATCGCGGTCAGCCGTACCGGCGACTGGCTCCGTGACGTGCTGGACCCGACTCTCCGCGGAGAGTAGGGCGAAAGGAGTCGCCTCCAAAATGCTCATCACCCAGCTGATCGAGTACGAGGTCGCGAGTCCCGAGGTCCGGGCGGTCTACGACGACATCATGACCACGCGCAAGACGGACTGGATCAACAACTTCTGGAAGGCGCTAGCCAACCATCCCCCGACCTTGCGGCGCACCTGGGAGAGCATCAAGCAGGTGATGGGCCCGGGCGAGCTCGACCCGCTGACCAAGGAGATGATCTACCTGGCGGTGAGCGCGGCCAACGGCTGCGAGTACTGCATCGCCTCCCACACCGCCGGCGCGCGGAAGGCCGGCATGAGCGAGGCGATGCGGGGCGAGCTGCTCGCGGTGGTCGGCATGGCCTGCGAGACCAACTCGCTCGCCGACGCCTATCAGGTGCCGGTGGACGATCGGTTCCGCAATCCGGCCTGAGCGCCGGCTCCGCTGCGCTCGAGCCGCAGGTCGGCGGCAGTGTGCCCGGCGAGCGCGGCCAGCACGATGACACCGCCCACGATCGACGGCAGGCCGGGATTCTCGCCCAGCAGGAGCCAGACCCACACCGGTCCCAGCACGCTTTCCAGCACCGCGATGAGCGACGCCTCCGCGACCGGGATGCGCCGGGCTCCCGCGGTGAACAGGATCATGCCGAGGCCGAGCTGACCTGCGCCGAAGATCGCCAGGAGCACGAGGTCGCGCGCGTCCGCGGTGGCGGGCCGGGCGGACAGCGACGCGAAGATCGCGGTGAGCAGGGCGGCGAGGCCGGCCGCGGGCAGCATCTGGACCTGGCGGCCGCGCCGCAGGAGCACGATGGCGCTGGCGAAGGAAAGTGCCACCGTGAACGCGAGGAGGTCGCCTCCCAGCGAGCCGGTGGCCGGCGTGGTGTGGAAGTAGCGCGAGAGCATGATGGCGCTGCCCAGCAGCGCCACGCTCATCGCGATCCACGTCCGGCCGGCGACCCGCTCGCCCATCCAGGCCCAGCCGAGCAGGCCCGCCATGAACGGGCTCAGGCTCTGGATGATCAGGACGTTGGCGACCGCGGTGCGGTCGAGCGCCATGATGAAGCAGGTGGATCCGATCGCGAAACACACCGCGACGCCGAGGCCGGTGACGCCCATCGCGGCGAGGACGCGCGGGGTGTCCGCGCGCTCTCGGAGCGCGGTCACCACCGCGAGGAAGCTCGTGCAGAAGACCCCGCGCCAGAACACGGTGGTCCACGGATCGGTGTCCACCAGACGCGCCATCAGCCCGCCGCCGCTCCAGCACACCGCGGCCGCGGCCACCAGGAGCCGGCCGCGACGCCGGTCGCCCGCCTCGACCGCCCCCGGCGCGCTCATCGGGCGAGGGCCACGCACACCACGCCGGCCAGCACCACGCCCGCGCCGGCGAGCCGGCGGCCGAGCGCGCCCTCCTTCATCCACACGCTGCCGATGATCGCCGACAGCACGATCGACATCTCTCGTGCCGCCACCACGTAGCCGGTCTTGGAGATCTGGAACGCGAAGAGCACGAGCAGGTACGCCGTCGGGCTCATCAGCGCGGCGGCCGCGATCGTGCCGCGGTTCATCCGCCACTCGCGGCGCATCACGTCGCGCTTCGCCAGCGCCACCGGGGTGAGCAGCGCGCACGAGCCCACCTCCATCAGCCAGATGTAGGCGAGCGGGCTGATGCGCGCCACCCCCGCCTTGTCCAGCAGCGAGTAGGCGGCGATCAGCACGCCGGTGGCGAGGGCCCAGCCGGTCCCCGAGCTGCGGAGCGCGGCGCGGCCCCAGCCGCCGGGACGCGAGTGGAGGACGAAGATGCCGGCCGCCACCAGCACCACCCCGAGCGAGCCGAGAGGCGAGAGGCGCTCGTCGAAGAGCGTCAGCGCGGCCAGCGGGACCAGCGCCACCCCGAGGCCGCGCGCGATCGGGTATACGAGCGAGAAGTCGCCGGCGCCGTAGGCGCGGCCGAGCGTGAAGAAGTAGGCGGCGTGCAGGATCACGGTGCCGATGACGAACGGGACGGCGGCCGTCCGCACGCCCGCGAGCCACAGCGCGCTCAGCGCGATCGGCGCGTACACCACGGAAGCGACCACGCCCACGCACCAGAGGAACACCACCGGATCACCGCCGCGCTTGGCGAGCGCATTCCAGCCCGCGTGCAGCACGGCCGCACCCACGACCAGGAGGAGGGCGGCGGCGGTCACCCGGACAGGGTAGGGGTTTCGTGCGGCCAGGCCAAGCGATTACTATGGAGGCCGTTCATGGCCTACTCGTTGCGTCTCATCGAGGATCGCGTCGCCGCGGGCGCGTCGCCGCCCGCTTCGCGACGCGGCGTGCCGCGCGTGCTCTACGCGGTGTCGGGAACGCTGCAGGACGGCGACTCGGCAGCGGTGCCCGCGGTCGGTCCCGGGCACCATCGCGCGCGGGCCGGCGCGGACGGGGCGCGTCTGTATCGCGTCGAGGTGGTGCGGCAGCCGCCGCCGCCCGCAGGCGGCCGCGTCCTGCTCGAGCATCCGATCGACCTCGCAGGCGGCGCCGCGTGGCTCATTCGCTGCGACCGCGTCGACTTCGAGCCGGGCGGCGTGGCCCCGCGCCATCGCCACCGCGGCGGCGGCATCCGCTGCCTGCTGCGCGGCCGGCTCGAGGTGACGGTGGCGGACGGCGCGCCGCACGTGGTGAGACCTGGCGAATGCTGGTTCGAGAGCGGGCGCGATCCGGTGCTGGCAGTCGCTGCGCCCGACGACGAAACCAGCTTCATCCGCTTCTCGGTGCTGCCCACGGAGATCCGGGGCCAGAGCTCGATCCAATACGTCGATCCGGCCGACGCGGGCCGCGGCAAGCCACGTCGCTACACCGTGCTCGTCGACGAGTCCATCCGCCTCTAGCGTCATGCGTGTCCTCATCCTCAGCGCCAGCTACGGATCGGGCCACGCCGAGGCCGCGCGCAGCCTGGCCGCCGCGTTCGCGGCGCGGGGCGCCGAGCCGGTAGTGGTCGATCACTTCCGCGACCTGGTGCATCCGGGCTTCGCCAGCGCGAGCCGTGCGCTCTACTACTGGCTGCTGCGCTGGGCGCCCTCGGTGTGGGCGCTCGGCTACTCGCTCGGCGATCGGCTGGAGCCCGAGTCGCCGCTGGCCCTGGGCATGACCCGGCTCGGCACGACTCGGCTGGCCCATCTCCTCGACACCATGCGGCCCGACGCGGTGGTGACGGTGCACGCCACGCCCGCCGCGGCCATGGCCACGCTGGCGGCGTCCGGACGCCGCGTGCCGCCGCACACCACCGCGGTGACCGACTTCGTGGCCCACAGCCAGTGGATGCCCCGTCCGGTCGATCGCTACTGCGTGGCCGCCGAGGAGGTGCGGAACGAGTTCGTGGCCCGCGGCATTTCCCCGGACCGCGTGGTGGTGACTGGCGTGCCGGTGCGCCAGGGATTCGCGCGGTTGCCTGACCCGGCGACGGCGCGCCGCGCGCTCGGGCTGGCGCCGCAGCTGCCCACCGTGGTGGCGATGGCGGGCACGCAGGGCTCGCTCGGCCGCCTCTCGGACGTGGTCCGCGCCCTCCTCGCGGTGGAGCGACCGATGCAGGCGGTGGTGGTGGCCGGCCGCGACGACCGGTTGCGCGACCGGCTGACGCGCCTGGCCGCGGGCAGTCCCCTGCGCGTGGTCGGCTACGTCGACGATGTTCCCGCGCTGCTGGCCGCCGCGGACCTGCTGGTGACCAAGGCCGGCGGCATGACCCTGGCCGAGGCGACCGCGGCGGGCGTGCCCCTGCTGCTCTACGGCTCGCTGCCCGGCCAGGAGCGAGGCAACGAGCGCTTCGCGTCGAGGGCCGGCATCGCGCTGGTGGCGCGCTCGCGCCGCGAGCTCCGTCGGCTGCTGGACCGCGTGCTGGGCGAGCCGGACACGATCGATCGCATGCAGGCCTCCCTCCGCCGGCTGCGTCGCCCCGACGCGGCCCAGCACGTCGTCGACCTCGTCCTCGACCAGATCGCCATCCGCGGAGATCCGTGACCACCGAGTTTACGTTCTGCCTCGAGAGCGGCGACCGCGCGCTCCGGGAGGGGCGCTACGCGGACGCCGAGCACGCGCTGACCGCGGCGCTGGCTCTCGAGCCTCGGAGCGTGAAAGCCCACTTCAAGCTCGGCCTGGCCCTGGAGCGCCAGCGCCAGTGGGCGCGAGCCGAGGCGGAGTTCCGGACCGCGGTGCGCTGGAAGCGCGATCACACGATAGCGTGGCTGCGGCTGGCCGCGGCGTGCCGACGGCAAGGCAAGGGCGCCGAGGAGGAGAAGGCGGCGCGCGAGGCGGCGCGGCTGGCCCCGAGCAGCGCGGAGGCCCAGCACGCGCTCGCGGTGACCTTGCTCCGGCTCGGGCGCGCCGACGAGGCGGTGCCGGTGTTCGAGCTGGCGATCCGCCTCGCCCCGTCCAGCGCGGTCGCGCGCCGTGGCCTCGGCGAGGCCCTCGCCATCCAGGGACGGCACGCCGACGCGGCCGCCGCCTTCGGCGAGGTGGTGCGGCTCGATCCACGCTCGCTCCGTGCGCATCTCCATCAGGCCCTTGCCCTGCGGCGGCAGCGGCGATGGGGCGAGGCGGCGCTTGCGTACCGAGCGGCCTCGGCCCTGCGGCCCAACGAGCCGGCCTTCCACGGACGGCTCGGCATGATGCTCGAGCGCCTGCGACGGTATCGCGAGGCGGTGGCCGCCTACTCACGAGCCACACGTCTCGACGCGGTCGGGGCCCGGTGGCGCGCCCGGCTCGGCCGCGTGCTGGAGCGCCAGGGCCGCTACGGCGACGCGGAGGCCGTGCTGCTGGAGGCGGTGCGACGCGAGCCCACGCTCATCGACGCCCATCTCGGGCTCGCGATGATCTACCGCCGTCAGGGCAAGTGGTCGGAGGAGGCCCGGGTGTACGAGCGCGCGATCCAGATCAGGCCGGACGATGCGCACCTGCACGCAGACCTCGGACTGGCCCTCGAGGCGCAGGGGCTGGTCGGCGCCGCCGAGGCGGAGTTCCGCCGCGCGGTCGCGCTGGACCCGGACAACGCCGACCTCCACGTCGAGCTGGGCATCGCGATGGGCCGGCAGGGACGCCACCTCGAGGCGGAGGCGGCGCTCCGCGAAGCGGTGCGGCTCAATCCCCACGACGTGGTGGCGCGCTCCAACCTCGCCCTCGGCCTCGGACGTCAGGGGCGCCACGCCGAATCGGAGACGGCGTATCGACAGGCGCTCGAGCTGAAGCCTGACGGCGCGCCGCTGCACCGGGGACTCGGCATGGCCCTCTACTCACAGGGCAAGGGCGGGGCGGCCGAGGACGCTTTCCGCGAAGCGGTGCGGCTCAAGCCCGACTACGCGCGCGCGTGGGGCGACCTGGGCGAGCTGCTCACCGAGACCGGCCGCCACGACGAGGCGGTCGCTGCCTTCCGCGAGGCCATCGTGGTGAAGCCGAAGCGCATCGCCTCGCACCGGGGCCTGGGCACGGTGCTCCTGCTTCAGGAGGCCTACGAGGCGGCGGAGGCCGCGTTCCGCGAGGGGCTCGCGGTCCGGCCGGACGACTCGCAGAGTTACTTCGGCCTGTGGACCGCTCTGGAGCGGCAGGGCAAGATCGTCGAGACCGAGGCGGCCTATCGCGCCGCGATCGAGGTGAGCCCGAATCTCGTCGACGCCCACTCGCGCCTGGGCGATCTGCTGGCGCGGCAGGGGAGATGGCCAGAGGCGGAAGCTGCGTACCGGGAGGCCCTGCTGCGGGAGCCGGACGATGCTCGCGCCCGGCTCGCGCTCGGCGCGGTGCTGCGCCGGCGAGGCGGCGCGCCGCGCTAGCCGCCGACCGGGTCGCTCTCGATGTTGGTGATGCGCAGGTAGCTGACCGCGACCCGCTGGTCGCCCTGCTCGAGCAGCACGCCGTCGTCGGCAATCTGGGCCAGGCTACCCGCGACCGGCTCCGGCGCGTTCTTCACCGAGATCAGCACGTGGCGGCCGAGGTGGCGCTGCGCCTCCGCGTGCCACATCGTCTTCTGCACGTCGTCGAACACGCCGGCAGCCTGACGGGCCGCCGAGGCGGCCCGATTCGCCGCGGTGATGGTGCCGAGGCCGGGAACCAGGAGACCCCCCGGGAACGTCGGCGCGGCGGGTCCAGTGGCGGCGGCCGCTACCATCGGGGGCACCAGCGCGCCCGATTCCACCGGTTGGCCGGAGGGCGGGCTGGTCTCGGCCGCGTCGCGGTCGGAGGCGTCTCGCTCCTCCAGGTAGCGCAGCACCTCGGACAGTCGCCCCATCAGGTTCGAGAAGATGAAGAGCCCGACCAGCGCGCATACCAGGGCGGTGCCGAGCGCCATCTGGACCTGGGTCAGCTTGAGCAGGTCCAGGGAATAGAGCGTGTAGGTGAACAGGAGCAGGGGCATCACGGCTGTCAGGGCGAAGACGATGGAGGCCGCGTTCCGGAGCGTATACGTCCGGCTTCGACTCATGGCTGCGTCAAATCTAGCGCGATCGGGCTCACGCCCAAAGTTTTCCGGCAGGCACGGCCCGGCTTCGCTGCCGGGCCCGCGGCGCGCGTGTTAACATCCGGCCGCCAGTCATGAGTCCGACCCGCCGGTCCCTGCGCGAGATGCGCGGCTTCGTGTTCGACCTCGACGGCTGCGTCTGGACGGGCGAGGTCCTGATGCCAGGTGCCGCGGAGACCCTCGGCCACATCCGCCAGCAGGGCAAGAGTCTGTGCTTCCTCACCAACAACTCGCGCGCCCGCGCCCGCACCATGCAAGGCAAGCTGGCGCGTCTGGGGGTCGAGGCCAAGGAGGCGGAGGTGCTCACCCCTCTCGAGATCCTGGGCGAGGTCGTGGCCCAGCGATGGGGCCGGTCGCCGGTGCTGGCCATCGGCGGCCCCGAGCTCGTCGAGGTGCTGCGGGAGGCCGGCCACACCGTCGTGTCGGTCGAGGCGGCCGGCGACGCGAAGGTGGTCGTGGTCGGCAACGACTTCGACTTCACCTACGAGCGCCTGACCGCGGCCGCGCGTGCGGTGGCCGGCGGCGCGGTGTTCGTCACCCCGAACATCGACGCGCGCCTGCCGATGGAGGACGGGCAGTTCCTGCCTGGCTGCGGCGCCATCGTGGAGGCGGTCGCCACCGCCGCCGGAGTGCGCCCGATCGTGATCGGCAAGCCGGAGCCGCCCCTTTTCGAGCTGGCGCTGCAGCGCATGGGGCTCTCCGTGGACGAGGCGGCGATGGTAGGCGACAGCGTGGACTCCGACGTGCGCGGCGCGCGCCGCGTGGGCATGACCGCGGTGCTGTTCGCGCCCAAGGGCGGTCCCGACGGGGTGGCCCACTACCTGGTCAAGTCCATGGCGCAGCTTCGCCGCCTGCTCGGCTGAGCCCGGATGCGCGTCCTCCTGCACTCGGGCGGGCCGCTCGGTCCGGTCGGCCGCGCCGCGCTCGCCGACTTCGTGGGCCCGCGTCGGCGCATCGCGTTCGTCACCGCGGCGAGCCTTCACGACGAGACCGCCTACTTCGAGCGCATCCGGGCCGCGCTGGAGCCGGTGGCGCCCGAGGGCGCCGGCCTCGACCTGGTTCACTTGCGCTGGAACGATGAGCCGCTGGCCAGGCTGGCCGACGTGGAGGCGCTCTTCATGGGCGGCGGGAACACCTACGCGCTCCTGCAGCGCCTGCGCGCCGCCGGCCTGCTCGAGGCGATCCGGGCGCGTGTGGCCGCGGGCATGCCGTACATGGGCGCGAGCGCCGGCTCCAACGTCGCGGGGCCGACGATCCTCACGACCAACGACTGGAACGTGGTGGGGCTCGATCGCTTCGACGCGCTCGGGCTGGTGGGCTTCAACATCAATCCCCACTACAAGGAGACCGATCCCGCGATGGCGCCCTTCAGCGAGACGCGCGACGACCGGATCCGCGAGTATCACGTGGTCAACGGTAATCCGGTGCTGGGGTTGGAGGAGGGCGCGTGGGTGGTGACGGCCGACGGGTCGGTCACCGCGCACGGCACCGCACGGGTGAAGCTGTTCCGGCCGGCCGCCGACCCGGTGTGGTACCAGGCCGGCGACCGCCTTCCCGTCACTTAGCGGCCGCCCGGAAGGACCCGTCGGCTTCATCGGCTCTCGCGTCGGGCCCTTCCGAGCGGCCTGGGTTCGTACCGGGCGGTTAGCCCGAGCACCTCTGGCCCTTGGGGGCCTCGTAGTTGGCGACCTTGAACGTCTTCACGAACGAATCCTCCCAGACCTCGAGCGGCAGACGACCCAGGTCGGTGGTGCCGTCGAAGACCGAGAACTTGGAGCGGCGCGTGAACTCGGCGGCGCTCACGCGCTTACCGAGGAAGCCGAGCGTGGTCTGCTTGTCGGCGAACAGGGCAAGCGTCTCGTTGACCGGCTGGGCCGCCTTGCCGGTGCCCGGCTTCAGCCACGAGAGCACGACCGAGAAGCCCCGCACGTTCGGGTCGGCCACGACCGGCTGCATCACGCTCATACGTCGCAGCAGGTCGGTGCCGTAGCGGGAGAACATCGCAGAGGCGCGCCGTTCGGGCGGCAGCGCCGAGAAGCGCGCGTCCTCGTCCTGGTCGATCACGATCCAGACCGAGAGATAGCGATCGTCCTCCACCGCGCCCTTCGGCTGGCGGAAGCCGATGCCCGACTTCTGCACGCCGACCCACGGCATGCAGTAGTAGATCTCCTCGCGCATCTGCTTGAGCAGCGGCTCGTGCGTGGTCGCGAGGGTGCGGGCCTTGCTCGTCTTGTACTGATCGATGCTCATGATGGCGTCGTCGGCGGCGGCGGGAACCGGAGCAAAGAGAATGAGGGCGAGGGCCGCGAGCCGACGGACGAGGAATCGGGACATCATCTGTCTCATCAGGATCCTCCTGTTCGCGGAGCGCGTTGAGATCCCGACGAGGGCTGCGAGCGCATCGAGCGCCTTCCTTCGGTAGCCCGGCCGTCAGGTCGCTGCCTGATCCGTGGCTTTGCGTCCCCGTCTCGCGACGGGTTTGCTGTTGTCGGGAAGAGGCTCCGCGGGGCGGGGATGGAGCAATCGCAGTGCCAGACACCGAGGCCGCGCGCGGTCGAGCGGGATTCGATACATAGCGGACTCACGCCCGCGCCGGTGTCATGGAACTGACGCGTGTGTTCCTGCGGCGTTCGCGCGCAAGATGTGCTATCCATGCCGCGATGCTCACGAACGCGCCCGTGGCGATCACCGCGCTGTTCGTCGCCGTCGTGGCCGCGATGCTGGTGGTGGGACTGAGCGGCTCGGCGTGGGCCGCGCGCCGCGTCGGACCCGCCGCGCGCCGCGGGGTCCGGCTGGCCGCGGTGGGGTTGGTGGGGTGGCTCGCCCTCATGGTGGCGATCGCCGCGCGCGGGTTCTTCGCGGACTTCCAGTCGCTGCCGCCGCACATGCTGCTCGCCGTGGGCCCGCCGCTGCTCGCCATGCTCGCGCTCGTGTTCTCGCCCGCGGCCCGCCCGTGGCTGGACGCGCTCCCCTGCGCGTGGCCGGTCGCCGCGCAGAGCTTTCGCATCGTGGTCGAGATCGTGCTGTGGCGGCTCGCGGTGGCGGGCGTGGCGCCCGAGATCATGAGCTTCACCGGGCGCAACGTCGACATCCTGGTCGGGCTGACCGCGCCGGTGGTGGCCTACTACTGCTTCGTTCGCCGCGCGTGGCCGGAGCGAGTGGCGGTGTGGTGGAACGTGGCGGGCATCCTGATCCTGCTCAACGTGGTGGTGCACGCGCAGCTCTCGGCACCGACGCCGTTCCGGGTGTTCGAGACCAATCCTCCCACGACCTTCATCGGGGACGTGCCCTACATCTGGCTGCCCGCGTTCCTGGTGCCGCTGGCTTGGGTGCTCCACGGGATCTCGCTGCGCCAGCTCTGCAGCCGGCGATGAACGCGCGCGACGACCGGTTCTACTCGCGCGTGTTCGCGCTGGCGACCGCCGCAGAGGGCTCCGACTACGAACGAGCCACTCACGATCACCATCCTCTGCAGCAGGGTCTGCCAACATCCCGATCGTGACCCGCGCCATCGACTGGGCCGCCGCGGTGGCCCCGGTGAGCGCCGACCAGATCGAGGACTGGCTGATGGCGGGCGTGCAACGCGCTGGTGGGACTGGCCATCACGCTCTTCCTCCTCTTCTTCTTCCTGCGGGACGGCGACACCATCGTGGGGACCGCGGTCCGGCTGGTACCGATGAGCCGCGAGCGCCGCGACCACCTGATGGACCACGTCGGCGCGGTCATCCGCGCGGTGGTCTTCGGCTCGCTGCTGACCGCCCTCGTGCAGGGTGTGCTGGTGGCCGCCGGCTTCGCCATGGTGGGGCTGGCCTCGCCGCTGGTGTTCGGCGCCCTCGCGTCGGTCACCGCGCTGATCCCGCTCGTCGGCACCCCGGTAGTGTGGGTGCCCGCGGTCGCGGTCCTGTTCCTGCAGGGGCGGTGGATCGCGGCCCTGTTCCTCGCCGGATGGGGCGTCGTGGTGGTGTCGAGCGCCGACAACGTCCTTCGGCCGCTCTTCATCTCGGGGCGCGCCCCGATCTCGACGCTACCGGTGTTCCTGGGGGTGCTCGGCGGGGTCAGCGCGTTCGGCCCGATCGGGCTCGTGGCCGGGCCGGTGCTGGTGTCCCTGACCCTCGTGCTGGTCCGCCTGGCGGTGGCGGCGCGGGCGGAAGCCTAGCGCTTCGCGCCCGGGGACACCGGCCGCCGGCTGCGCCGGTAGCGCATGTTCAGCAGCTCGACCAGCAGCGAGAAGGCCATCGCGAAGTAGATGTAGCCCTTCTCCACGTGCGTGCCCATGCCCTCCGCCATCAGCATCACCCCGATCAGCAGCAGGAAGGCGAGGGCCAGGATCTTGAGGCTCGGATGCTGGTCGATGAAGTGGCTGACCGTTCCCGCGGAGACCAGCATGACCAGCATCGCGATCACCATCGCGGTGACCATGATGGTCAGGTCGTTGGCCATCCCGACCGCGGTGATCACCGAGTCGAGCGAGAAGACGATGTCGAGGAGCAGGATCTGTAGCAGCACCCACACGAAGACGCCGCGGGCGCTCGCGGTCGTCTGCTCGTGAGGACCCGCCTCGACCTTCTCGTAGATCTCCCAGGTGGCCTTGAAGATCAGGAAGAGGCCGCCGCCCAGCAGGATCAGGTCCCGTCCGGACACCGCGCCACCGAACACGGTGACCAGCGGTTCGGTGAGGCTCATCATCCACGAGATCGTGAAGAGCAGCCCGATGCGGATGCCCAGGGCCAGGATCAGCCCGAGCCGCCGCGCGACCTCGCGCTGGGACTCGGGCAGGCGGCCGACCAGGATCGCGATGAACACCACGTTGTCGATGCCGAGGACGATCTCCATGGCGGACAGCGTGGCCAGCGCGACCAGCCCGTCGGCGGTGAGGAAGACGCCCATCGAGCGACTCGCCGGCTACTTGACGTGGGGCAGCACGTGGCGAGCAAACAGCTCCAGCGCGGCCAGATCTTCCTGGTCGAGCATCTGCAGCAGCACGCGCTGGACCCCGGCCGCCTCCCACTGCTCGAGGCTCTCCACCACCTCGCCGGGTGTGCCCACCAGGAAGCTCGCCTTGCGCCACGCCTCGTCGTCGGCGGGCATCTGCGGGAAGATGGCCCGCGCCGCCGCGATGCGACGGCCCACGTCCGGCCGATCACGTCCGATCGCGAGCGGGATCATGAGGGAGCGGGCGATGGTCTCGGGATCGCGGCGCACCGCCGCGCAGTGCTGGGCCAGGACCTCGCGCTTCTGGCGGAAGCCGTCCGGGTCCACGCGCGTGACGTTCCACTCGTCCGCGAACTCGGCCGCGATGCGAAGGGTGCGCTTTTCGCCGCGGCCGCCGACCACCACGCGCAGCCGGCCGAAGGTCGGCAGAGGATAGTTCTCGGCCTCGCGCAGGCCGTAGTAGGGCTGATCGAGGGTGACCGGCTCGCCCACCCCGAGCGCGCGGATGTAGCGCGCGGCCGCCTCGAGCCGATCGAGCCGCTCCTTCACCGGGGGCAGGGCGATGCCGAAGGTCGCGTGCTCCGGCTCGTTCCAGCCTCCGCCGATGCCCAGGTCCATGCGGCCCTTGGACAGGGTGTCGAGCGCCACCGCCATCTTGGCGAGCAGCGCGGGCTGGTAGAACGTGATCGGCGAGACCATGGGGCCGAAGCGGATGCGGCGGGTGCGCACCGCCACCAGCGTCAGCGACGTCCACGTCTCGAGCGAGGGCCGCTTCGAATCTCCCGCGAGGCTCGTGAGGTGATCCGACCGGCAGAGCGACTCGTAGCCCATGTCCTCGGCAGCGTCGATCAACCGGAGCCAGCGCTCCCAGGTGAGCCCTTCCTGCCCCTCGATCATGACGCCGACGCGCATGGTGATCGCCTCCGTTGCGGGATCCCGGACGAGAGCCGGGCTCTCATGTATACCAAACTGCGGGCCGTGGGCGCCGTGATAAACTCGGCTCCGCCGTGGCCATGGGGCATCTCCAGCGCTTGTTGCTCCTGATTCCCACCACCACGTATCGGACCGAGGACTTCGTCGAGGCGGCCCGGACGCTCGACGTGGATCTGGTTATCGCGTCCGATCGGCCCAACGTCATGTCGGGTGAGTTCCCGGATCACCTGCTCACGCTTCCCTTCGGAGATCCCGCGACGGCGGCCCGCGAGATGCGCGCCTACGCCTCGCGCCGTCCCATCGACGCGGTGGTGCCGGTGGACGACGCGACCACCGTGGTCGCCTCCGCGATCGGCGAGGCGCTGGGCCTGCGCGTGAACCCGCTGGCCGCCGCGCAGGCGACGCGAAACAAGCGCGTGATGCGCGAATTGTTGGCGGGAGCGGGGGTGCCGTCGCCGTCGTTCACGGTGATCCGGGTCGACGACGATCCGCACGCCGCGGCCGGCCGTGTGACGTACCCGTGCGTGCTCAAGCCGCTGGTGCTGTCGGCGAGCCGCGGGGTGATCCGCGCGGAGGATCGGGCCGCGTTCGTGGCCGCCTTCGCGCGCATCGCGGCCATCCTGCGCGCGCCGGACGTGGTCGATCTCGGCGCGGGGACCGACGAAATCTTGGTCGAATCGTTCGTCCCCGGCATCGAGGTCGCGCTCGAGGGGTTGCTCGAGCGCGGGGCGCTCCGCGCGCTCGCGGTGTTCGACAAGCCGGATCCACTCGACGGGCCCTTCTTCGAAGAGACGATCTACGTGACGCCGTCCCGGCACCCGGAGCCGGTGCAGGCCGCGATCGTGGACGTGACCGCGCGCGCCGCGCGCGCCCTCGGCCTCTCCGACGGCGCGGTGCACGCCGAGCTGCGCCTCCGGCCGAACCCGCGCGGGGTCGAGCCGGTGGTGCTGGAGATCGCGGCGCGCTCCATCGGCGGGCTGTGCGGGCGCACGCTGCGCTTCGGCACCGGCATGTCACTCGAGGAATTGATCCTGCGCCGCGCCCTCGAGCGCCCGGTCGCCTCCTTCGAGCGCCAGCGCGTCGCCGCCGGGGTGATGATGATCCCGATTCCGCGCGGGGGCGTGCTGGAGGAAGTGCGTGGGCTCGACGAGGCGCGCGCGGTCGCCGCCATCGAGGACGTCACGATCTCCCTGCACAAGGGGCAGGAGGTCGTGCCCCTGCCGGAGGGTTCTCGTTATCTCGGCTTCATCTTCTCGCGCGCGGACACGCCGGATCGGGCCGAGGCGGCCCTGCGCGAGGCCCACCGCCACCTGCAGTTCGTGATCCGCTGAGCCGGGTCGCCGGCCGGCGTCGTCGGGGAGACGGCCATGAGCATCGTGCGCGAGTTCGAGCGTGCCTTCAACCGGCAGGACGTCGCGGCGCTGGTCGCCTGCTTCACGCCGGACGGGTCCTATCACGACACGTTCTTCGGCGGCCACGCGGGCAGCGACCAGCTGCGGGCGATGTTCGAGCGCATGTTCCGCGAGGGCCGCGACTACCGCTGGAGCATGGAGACGGTGGTGGAGACCGACGTCGGCGCGGGCGCGGAGTGGACGTTCGCGTACATAGTGAGCGACGCGGTCCCGCGCAGCGCGGGCCGGCCCGTGCGCTTCCGCGGCATGAGCGTCTTCGAGAAGCGCGGCGGCAAGATCGCCGCGTACCGCGAGTCCTTCGACCTGGGCGCGGCCCTGCTGCAGCTGGGCTTCAGCCCGGAGGCGATGGCGAAGACCATCCGCCGTCACCGCCTGTAGGCCGCCATGGACTTCGCCGATCCGCGCGTCCAGCAGTACCTGGCCGGAAAGGAGATCGTGGTGCTCGGCACCATCAACCCCGACGGCAGCCCGCTCGTCACCGCGATGTGGTTCCTGCACGACCCGGCCGCGCTGACCCTGATCAGCGTGGACAACCTCCAGAAGGTCCGCAATCTCCGACGCGATCCGCGTCTGCACATCGTGGCGGAGAGCGGGACGCGCGGCGCGGCCATCAAGGGCGTGGCGGTCCGCGGGCGCGCCGAGTTCCTGGGCGACTCGCCCGAGCGCCGCGACTTGGCCACCCGAATACTCGACAAGTACCATCCCCATCTCGCCGAATACTGGGGCGGCCGCGCGATGCCGGCGAACCGCGTGATATTCCGCGTGGTGCCCCAGCAAGTGCGGACCTGGGGGCTCGACTGACGGGCGCGCCATGCGCGCGGTCATCGAGCGGCTGAGTGGCGAGCCGGCCGACCGTCTCCAGGCGCTGGTCTCCGAGAGCGA
Source organism: Candidatus Methylomirabilota bacterium (assembly GCA_035259825.1). GTDB lineage: Bacteria > Methylomirabilota > Methylomirabilia > Rokubacteriales > CSP1-6 > CAMLFJ01. Next base: position 48,687 of record DATFWA010000016.1, read on the forward strand.
GCGGCAGGGCTTCCGCTTCGTGCGCCGGCTCGTCGAGGAGTGGAGCAGCGGGGCCAACCGCTTCGATCGTCCGGGCGAGGTACTGTTCGCGGCGCGATCGGGTGACGACGTCGTCGGCGTCTGCGGCCTGAACGTCGATCCGCACGCGAGCGATCCCCGCGTCGGGCGGGTGCGTCACCTCTACGTGCTCGTGCCCTACCGGCGCGCCGGGGTCGGCGAGCATCTGGTGGCCGACATCATCGGGACCGCGCGGGGCCGCTTCACGCGGCTGCACCTGCGGACCACGAGCGCGGCGGCGGCGCGGCTCTACGAGCGGCTCGGATTTCGGCCCACGTCCGGCGCCCCCGACCACAGCCACGTGCTCGAGCTTCAGGACTGATGCGCCTCCCCGATACGCCGACCGCGGAGGCGCTGCTCGAGCGCGCCTACGCCGCGTTCAACGCGCGGGACATCGACGGCGCGCTGGCCACGATGCACCCGGACGTGGATTGGCCCAACGGCATGGAAGGCGGCCGCGTCTACGGCCACCATGCCGTCCGCGCGTACTGGACGCGGCAGTGGACCGTGATCGATCCGCGGGTGGAGCCGCTCGGCTTCCGGACCGAGGAGGACGAGCGAGTGACGGTGGACGTGCATCAGGTGGTGCGCGACCCCTCCGGCGCGCTGATCAAGGACGAGCGGGTGTTCCACCTCTACCGGATCGAGCACGGCCTGATCCGGTCCATGGAGATCCGGCCGCCGCGCTAGCCGCCGAGCAGCAAGACCAGCCCTGAGACGAAGAGGACCGCGAAGACCACGCGGCGGAAGCGCGCGCGATCGAGCCGGTTGAAGAGCAGCATGCCGGCCGCCAGCCCGGCAACCGCCGGCGCCGCGTAGAGCCAGGTGAGACGCCACACCTCGCGGTCCAGCAGCCCCGTCCACCAGTAGCCGATCATGATGACGGTCTGGTTGACGATCAGGAACGCCTGGATGTTGGCCTTGACGGTGCGCGGGCTCCAGTCCTGCGCCGCCGCGTAGAGGATAACCGGCGGACCGGGCGTGCCGATCGCGCCGCCCAACAGGCCCGCGGCCAGTCCCGCGCCGAAGCCCCAGCCACGGCCGGAGAGCCGCTCGGGATAGAGCCCGAACCATTCCAGCGCCACGATCAGCAGCAGGACCAGACCGATCAGGCGCGTGAGCACGTCGGCCGAGAGTGCGGCGAGGATCCAGACCCCGGCCGGGGTCGTGAGGATAGTGCCGATCGTCAGCTCGATCATGCCACGCAGGGTGAAGTCTCGCCGCAGCGGGATGAAGATCACCACCGTGAAGATCGCGGCGTAGAGCGTGATCAGCACGATGGCGTGCGCCGGCGACATGAGATACGGCAGGAACGCGAGCGAAACCAGCCCGATGCCGAAGCCGGCCAGCCCCTGGACGAAGCAGGCCGACCCGACGACGAGCGCGCCCATCAGCCACGCCGGCGACATCAGGGCGGGCGACAACGAGCGCGCGCCTAGAACGTGGTGGGCCAGCCGGCGAGCCGGTGCCGGCCGATGGCGGTACGCACGCTCGACTGGGCGAGGAAGCGGATCACGACTTCGCGCGTGTCCGCGGGATCGATCACGTCGTGGATCAGGTGCCGGGCGGCCGCGCCGTAGGGCAGGGTGTCCAGCTCCCACTGGGCGAGCAGCTCCTGGCGGCGCGCCGCGCGCTCCTCGGCGGGGAGGCCGGCCAGCTCTGCGCCGTGGACGACGTTCACGCCGGTGGCCGGGTCCATGAACGACATCTCGGCGGTC
>DATFWA010000017.1:0-7669 GCA_035259825.1 Candidatus Methylomirabilota bacterium
CGGGAAGGTGGTCGGCGACATCCTGATCGACCATCCGGTCGTGTTCCTGAACCTGCCGCAGGCCCGTGCCGAGATCAACGACCCTACCCCGGTCAAGGACAAGGGCTGGCAGGACGCGCTGCAGGCGATCTATCCACTGAAGATCAACGAGCTGCACATCAGCCAGGCCGACATCACCTACCAGGACAACGGCCCCTTCAAGCCGCTGCGCGTGTACGAACTGGACGTGAAGGCGTCCAACATCCGTAACGTCCGCTCGGAGGAGGGCGTCTATCCGTCCCCGATGAGTCTTACGGCCCGTATCTTCGACACGGGTTCGATCTCGGTGGAGGGCTGGGCCGATTTCCTCGCCGAGCCCCACGCCGCATTCCTGGCCAATATCGCGCTCGATTCCATCGGGCTCGACTACTTCAAGCCCATCACCAACCGGTACAACGTGGTGATCGACAAGGGCGCCCTGTCCGCCAACGGGGAGGTCGAGATCTCGCCCAAGTTCAAGTCGGTCAAGCTATGGACGGCGACGGTGGACGGCATCCACGTGGACTACATCCAGACTCCCGCGACCGCGGAGGCGCCGAAAACGGCCGCGAAGGAGACGCTCAAGGCTGTCGACGAGTCACAAGACCCGGGTCTGCAGTTTCGGGTGGACCGGCTCGACATCGTGAAGAGCAACGTCGGTTTCGTGAACAAGACGGCCAACCCCTCCTATCGCGTCTTCATCAACGACACCAACGCGTCGCTGACCAACCTCAGCAGCCTGCCCACTGGGGAGACCGCGGTGGCCGAAGTGCACGGCAAGTTCATGAACTCGGGGCCGGCCAGCCTGAGCTTCAAGCTCTTGCCCACGCGCCCTGGCCCCGACTTCGACATGGCCGTGCAGATCGACGAGGCTGACCTGCGGACCATGAACGACCTCCTACGCGCGCACGGCAAGTTCGACGTCGTCGCCGGCCGGTTCTCGCTCTACACGGAGCTGCACGCGAAGAACCGGCAGATCTCAGGCTACGTCAAGCCACTCTTCCAGGACATGGAGGTCTACGATCCGGCGCAGGACCGGGACAAGGGCGTCGTCCGGAAGGCCTACGAGGCGGTGGTGGGCAAGGTCTCGAAGATGCTGCAGAACCGCCCGCGTGACGAGGTCGCGACGCGCGTGGACCTCTCCGGCCGCCTCGACAAGCCGAACGCCAGCATCATCGATACCGTCGTGGGACTGGTGCAGAACGCCTTCTTCAAGGCCATCCTGCCCGGCTTCGACGCTCAGGTCCGTCGCTTGCGCCACTGACCGCCCTTTTCTGATACCCTCGGGGCATGGCGACGTTCACCGTCACGTGCCCGTGCTGTAACGGCCGGCTCACCATCGATCCAGCGCTCGAGGCGGTCATCGCTCACGAAGCCCCACCTCGGCCCAAGTCGGGCGTCGGCCTCGACGACGCGCTCAACTCGCTGAAGGGCGCCGCGGAGCGCCGCGCGGAGCGCTTCAAGGACGAGCTGAAGGCCCAGGGAAAGAAGGCGCAGGTGCTGGACAAGATGTTCCAGGAGGGGATGAAGAAGGCCAAGGACATGCCCGGCCGTCCCCTGAATCCGATGGATCTCGACTAGTCGCCGTGGCGGGCGGCGATCTCACGACCGCCCTCCTCCGGCGAGTCAGCCGATCTTTCTATCTGTCCGTCGCCGTCCTGCCGAGGGCGGTGCGTCCGACCATCGGCCTGGCCTACCTGCTCGCCCGTGCCTCCGACACCATCGCCGACACGCGTCTGATCGACCGCACCGCGCGCATCGGGCATCTCGAGAGCTTGCGCGGGGCGCTCGACGACGGGGGCGGCTCGGTCGCCGCGGTGGTGGGCGCGACCGCCGCCTCCCAGGCGCTCGCCTCCGAGCGCGCGCTGCTGGAGCGGCTGCCGGAGTGCCTGGCCGCCTTCCGGGCGCTGTCGGGTGACGACCGGCGACGGGTCCGTGCGGTGCTCTCGACGATCATCGAGGGGCAGATCCAGGACCTGCGGGTCTTCCCGGGCGAGGACGAGGGCAAGCTGGCGGCGCTGGAGACCGCCGAGGATCTCGATCGCTACACCTATCTGGTGGCGGGTTGCGTGGGCGAGTTCTGGACCGAGGTGCACGTGGCCCATCGCCCGCGCCTGCGGCACTGGGACCTGCCCCGCATGCGCGCCCTCGGCGTGCGGCTCGGCCAGGGGCTCCAGCTCACCAACGTGCTGCGGGACCTGCCGCGCGACCTGCGCCAGGGCCGCTGCTACCTGCCGCGCCAGGACCTGGCGCGCCTCGGGCTCGAGCCGCGCGATCTCCTCGACCCCACGCGTGACGCCGCGGTGCGCCCGCTCCTGGTGGAATGGCTCAACCGCGCGCTCGATCACTACGAGGCGGGCTGGCAGTACACGTTCGCGATCCCGCGGCGAGAGGCACGTATGCGTCTGGCCTGCGCGTGGCCGCTGCTCATTGGGCTGCGGACGCTCGACCTCCTGGTCGCCGCGCCCAGCTGGCTCGATCCCACGGTGACGCTCAAGGTGCCGCGCGTCCGCGTCTACGGGCTGATGGCGCACTCGCTCGGCACCGTGTGGTCCACGCGCGCCCTCGGGCGCCAGGCACGGCGGCTTCGCGCGCGCATCCGACCGTGACCGCGCCGATCCCGGTGATCCAGGCCGACATCTTCACGACGCAACCCTTCTCGGGCAATCCCGCGGCCGCCGTGCTCGACGCCGACCGCCTCGACGAGGCGACCATGCAGCGCATCGCCGGCGAGATGCTCGTGGCCGGTACCGCCTTCGTCTCGGCGCCAGGAGACTCCGACGCGGATTGGCGGCTCCGCATGTTCACGCCGAAGCGGCCGGTCGCCTACTCGGGTCACACCGCGCTGTGCGCCACCCACGCGCTCATCGAGGCTGGCCGGATCCCCGGCGCGCGCGTGACGTTCGACACGCCCGCCGGCCGGCTCCGCGTCGAGATCGAGCGAGGCGTCGTCCCCGCCCTGATGTGGCTCGAGCCGCCGTTGCCGGCCTGCAAGGTTCCCGATCACGACGTGGTCGAGATCCTGGACGCGCTCGGGCTGCGTCGCGCCGAGCTCGCCGGCTGGGCCCCGCCCGCGGCGACGGCCGACTGCGACCTGCTCCTGCCCCTGCCCGATCTCGCGACGCTCCGCGCGCTACAGCCCGACATGAGCCGTCTGGGCGCGCTCCGGAGCGTCCAGAAGGCTCGCGGCGTTTGCTGCGTCTCGCGTGAGACGGTCGAGTCGGGCTCCGGCACGCACTGCCGCTTCTTCGCTCCGCACTACGGCCTGCCCGAGGACATCGTCACCGGCTCGGTTCACTCGCCGATGGCCGTCTGGCTGCTGGACGCCGGCGCGCTCGACGTGCGCGCCGACCGCGCGGTCTTCACGGCCGAGCAGGGCGACGGCCTCGGGCGCCCTGGCCGTCTTCGAATCGAGGTCACGACGGCCACCGGTCGCGCCACACGCGTCCGCGTGGGCGGACAGGCGGTCACCGTGCTGCACGGCAGCCTAAGGCCGGGATCGTGACGGGGACGCGCGAGGTCCAGGCGGCGCCGGCGGACGCCGCGGCTGCTAGTCCCGGACCGGCAACACGTAGAGATCCGGCGGGTTGATGCGGGCGCGGCCCAGCTGCGCCGCGAAGTGCAGGTGCGGACCAGTCGACCGGCCGGTCGTGCCCACGGTCCCGATCGCCTGGCCTCGCTCCACGATCTGGCCCTCGGTCACGGACACGCCATCCAGGTGGAAGTAGAGCGTGTAAAGTCCCAGGCCGTGATCCAGCGCCACCAGCCGGCCCGCGAAAAAGAACTCGCCGAGCAGCGCGACGCGCCCGCGATTGGAGGCCACCACCGGAGTGCCCCGGTCCGCCGAGTAGTCGATGCCCGAGTGTGGCATCCTCGGCTGGCCGTTGATGATCCGACGAGAGCCGAACCCGCTGCCGGGCTTGCTGCTGGAGACCGGCTGGGTGAAGGCGCCCCGCCAGAGCCGCTCGGGAGTGACCGTGTCGTAGAGCGCTCGCAGCCGCGCGGCCTCGTTGGTCGCGCGCCGCTCGGCCTCCGGATCGAGATCGACCATGGGGGCCGGGAGCGTGAGGTGCTGCACCGGGAAGCCGCCGGCCTTCACGGTCAGGCTGCCCGCGGCCTTTCGCGACGCCCCGCTCGCATCCACCGCGCCCACGCTCCACGGCACCTTGCCGGGCTTGGTCTCGAGGTCCAGGCCGGCCACGGCGGCGTATTCGGCACCGAGGGGAAAGAACGCGAGTGGCCGACCGCCCAGGCTGCCTTCGACGTCGCGCGCATCGCCGACGCCGCTCACGAAGAGCATCACCACGTCGCCCTGCCGAGGCGCGGCCGGCAGGACGCGCACCTCCAGCGGCGCGCCGACAGCGGCAATCGGCGTGGCCCAGACGATCGCCAGGAGACTCGCGACGAGCAATACCGCGCGGCCCATCGCTCGATTCTACTGCGGGGCGCGCTTCGAAAGGGCAGTTCGCGCTAGGAACCTTCGGGACGCTGCTGACGGAGGAACTGCTCGATCTCGGCCACCAGGTCCGCCGACGGCGGCAGCTCGTCCTTGGCGGAGGCGGCCTCGTCGGACGCCGGCGATTCCTCCTCCTCGTCGACGCTGCGACGCTCGAGCTTGCGGACGTAGTCGGCGATCTTGGCGTTCTGGGACACGATCGAGCTGAGGTTCTGATCGAACTGCTCGGCCGCCTCGCGCAGATCCGACAGATCGGCCTCGGCATTGAGCAAGGTCAGCACGCGCGTCACGAGCGCAAGCGCGGCGCGCGGATTTTCGATGCCCGAGACGTAGTGCGGCACGTTGGCCCATAGGCTGGCGGTGGGCACGCTGGCCTCGCGGCAGAGCACGTTCAGCACGCCCACGATGCCAGTGGGTCCCTCGTAGCGCGTCGGGCGCAGTCCGAGCCGCGCGGACAGCTCGGGGTCGTGGGAGCCGCCGACGAGACGGACCGGCTTGGTGTGAGGCACCTCGGCGAGCAGCGCACCGAGCGTGAGCACCAGCGAGGCGTGGCAGCGGCGCGCCAGCTCGAGCACCATCGCGCAATAGGTCCGCCACTTCAGGTGCGGCTCGATCGCGACACCGACGATGACGTCACGATCGAGTTCGGCGGGCTGCGCGAGGGAGAACTCGGTGGCCGGCCACACGATCTCCCGCTCGGTCCGGGAGCCGGTCTTGAACCGCACGTACGGTCGGGAGAGACCGAAGTGGTAAAAATCTTCCGGCTCGATGCTGGCAAACGGTCGGGACGACCAGAGCTGGCTGAGATAGCGCGCCGCGGTGGTGGCCGACTCCGCCGCGTCGTTCCAGCCGGAGAACGCCATGATGATGATGGGTCGGCGCAGGCCCGCCGGCTCCTCGTGGATCGTCAAGAATTCGGTCATCCGCGGCGTGACCTCCTGGACGGGCGTGCCCCGTCTTGACCGGAGCATGCCTGAGCGCTTCCGACGCTGCAACAGCAAAACGGCGAAGGGAAATGGAGTTGACCTCCCCAGGACCCCTCCGTATAGTTACCTGTCGTGCGAGACCAGCCGATCGACGGACTCTCAAGGAGGAACGGAACCATGCGGGCATGGCTTTCGCTGGCTACAGTCGTCGGAGGCATCATGATGGTGACGGCGGCGTGTGCCACGTCGGAGGAATGGGCGGAGTGGAGAAGTCACAACACCCATTTCGCGTCGGGCACGCACGCCGGGTTCTCGATGCGCAACAATCGCGACGGATCGAATCCGCGGGTGACGCGGACCGACGTCGAAGCGGCGCGGCAGGAGAGCTGGTGGGGCAAGGCCATCACGGTGAGCCCGGAGCAGATCTTCCAGAACTAGTCGCCACGACCAGTCGGATCATGCATCGGTTCCATTCGCGTACTCCGGCCGCCGGGCTCGTCCTGGCGGCCGCGCTTCTTGCTGCGGTCGCGGGGCCCGCCTTCGCGACGCCGGAGGACGCGCTCATGCCGCTGGAGAAGTACACGACCCCCAAGGCCAAGGGCCTGGCGTCGGCTCACCGGTCGCGGCTGCTGAAGTTCTCCGAGGAGATCTACAACTGCCTGCCCTGGCTCAGCGTGGCCCCGGGCGGGCTCGGCTTCCCGAAGGCGAAGGACAGCGTCACCGACGACCGCTATCTCTCCACCTGGATCTACATCGACCAGCGCGAGGATCCCGCCTTCGCGGCGCTGCCGCAGGAGCGGCGCGTCTCCGCGATGTTCTCGCGTTACGGCGTCGACATGCTGCGCCGGATGGCCGCGCTCTCAGACGTGATCGACGACGGCGACGTGACCGGCCTCTCGGTGGTGCTCTCGTGGCTCAAGCCCGGCACCAGCCGACCCGGCAAGCAGCCGGTGAACGAGACGTTCGCGCTCTTCGTGGACAAGGCCACCCTCATGGACTTCCTGGCCAAGCGGGTGCCGCCCGCCGAGTTCACGAGCCGGGCGAAGTTTATCCTCTTCGACGGCCAGGACCCGGTCGGGCGCGTGCCGCTCGAGGTGTGGGAGGACTCGTTCAACTCCACGTTCAAGGTGACGAACTACGAGCCGCCCAAAGGGGTGCAGTGCCAGTAGCCTGACCGCCGTCTCCGCTCCCCCACCTGCCCCGAAAAGCGCCGAGATGTCGGGCATTCCCGCGTGGCCGGGTCAGTTTGACACCCCCTGGGGGTTCCGCTAGCATCGAATTCGAGCCATGAAGCTTCCCAATCGCCAGAAGACCCAGTTTTCCCTGGTGTATCTGTTCATCGCCCTGATGGTCGTCTTTGCGGTGCAGAGCTGGCTCCGGGCTCCCGTCACCGTGGACATCCCGATGAGCCAGTTCCTGAACCTGGTCCGGGAGGGCAAGGTCCTGCGGGTGTCCCTGGGCGAGCGCGAGATCCAGGGGGTGCTGAAGCCGGGCGCGCTGCCCGCCCCGCCCCCTGGACCGGGTGAGAAGCTCCGCAAGCTGCTCGGGGCCGAGCACGGACCCATCGTGTTCACCACCGCGCGCATCCCGGCCACCGAGGACTACCAGGTCGTCCGCGAGCTGGAGGCCGCGAAGGTGGAGTTCTCGGGACGCATCGAGTCCACCTTCTGGCGTGACCTGATCTCCTGGGTCGTTCCCCTGGTCCTCATGGCGGCCCTGTGGGTCTTCCTGATGCGCCGAATGGGCGGCGGGCCCACCCAGGCTCTGTCCTTCGGACGCTCCAAGGCCAAGATCTACGATCGCAAGGAGCTCAAGACCACGTTCGCCGACGTGGCGGGCGTCGAGGAAGCCAAGACCGAGCTGATGGAAGTGGTCGACTTCCTCAAGAACCCCAAGAAGTACCAGCGCCTCGGCGGCCGCATTCCCAAGGGTGTGCTGCTGGTGGGCCCGCCGGGCACCGGTAAGACCCTGCTGGCCCGGGCGGTGGCGGGCGAGGCGGACGTGCCGTTCTTCTTCCTCTCCGGGTCCGAGTTCGTGGAGATGTTCGTGGGCGTGGGTGCCTCCCGGGTGCGCGATCTCTTCGAGCAGGCCAAGGAGAAGGCGCCCTGCATCGTGTTCATCGACGAGCTGGACGCGATCGGCAAGACCCGCGCCGGCAACACCGGCTTCCTGTCCGGCCACGACGAGCGCGAGCAGACCCTCAACCAGCTGCTGGCCGAGATGGACGGCTTCGATTCCTCCAAGGGCGTGATCATCATGGCCGCCACCA
>DATFWA010000018.1:0-6691 GCA_035259825.1 Candidatus Methylomirabilota bacterium
CCTCGAACGAGACGTGGAAGATCGACGCCTCGCCGAAGCAGGTGCCGGGGACACCCGCGCGCTTCATCGCGTCGGAGAGACCCGAGCGCAGCTCGTCGCCCGCCTTGTTGGCCCGCGCGTGCAGCGACCCGTCGCTCACCAACTCGAGCGTGGCGATGGCCGCGGCGGCGGAGACCGGGTTCGAGTTGAACGTGCCGTTCTGGGCCACGCGCTGGCTGCGGTCGAAGACCGGATCGCCGCGGTGGGCCATCATCGACAGCAGCTCCTTCTTGCCGACCACCGCGGCGCCAGGCAGGCCGCCGGCTACGATCTTGGCGAGCGTGGTCATGTCGGGCGTCACCCCGAAGTAGGCCTGGGCTCCGCCGGGGGAATAGCGGAATCCGGTGATGACCTCGTCGAAGATCAGCACCACGTTGTGCCGCGTGGTGAGGCTGCGAAGCTCCTGGAGATAGCCCGGGATCGTCGGCGTCGTTCCGGACTGGCCACCCGCCGGCTCCAGGATCACCGCGGCCACGTCGCCGCGCTCGAGCATGGTCTCGACCGCCTTGATGTCGTTGGGCGGGCACACCAGCAGCTGATCGAGCACCGAGGTCGGCACACCCGCCGACATGGGTACCTCGTAGGGCGGGTTCACCGCCGCGACCACACCGTCATGCCAGCCGTGGAAGTGACCTTGGAATTTCACGACCTTGTTTCGCCCGGTGAAGGCGCGCGCGATCCGGAGCGCCAGGTGCGTAGCCTCGGTGCCGGACATCGCGAAGCGCACCATCTCCGCCGAGGGAATCAGCTTGCCGATCAGCTCGGCCCACCGCACCTCGAGCTCGTGGCTGGCCCCGAGGTGAGTGCCGCGCGCCGCTTGATCCTGGATGGCCTTGACCACCGCAGGGTGGCAATGGCCCAGGAACAGCGCTCCGTGGCCCATCCAGTAGTCGATGTACTCGTGCCCGTCCACGTCCCACTTGTGCGACCCCAGCGCCCGATCGACGTACACCGGGAATGGCTTCATGTGTCGGCCGTCGTGGGTGACCCCGCCCGGGATGATGGCCCGCGCGCGCTCGTAGAGCGCGGACGACCGGGGATGCATGGCCTTGTAGGTCTCGATCACGGACTGGGCAGCACTCATGCGCTCGGGCCTCCGGTATGACGAGGTGATTCCAGCACTCGCAGCAGCTCAAGCATGCCGACATGGGCCGTCAAAGGCAAGCCGTCGACGGTGGGCTCGCGACGGTGGGTGAGGCCGTCGACGGCGCCCGCATCGACACAGGCAGAAACCATCGCGTGCTCCTCTTCGGCGGTGTGCAGCAGCGGGCGGCCGGCCAGCCGGGCCAGCTCGGCCACGATGCCGTAGGCTCCCCAGTTGGATACCCCGGCGACCACCAGATGCTTCACGGACACCACCGAGGCGATCTGCGGGAAGACCCCGCCGGCGCGCGCGACACGACCTCGCACCGCGCCCATGCCGATCTCGTTGCCGCCGTCGCCGACCCCGATCGTCACCACGCGGCGCGATGCGGCCAGGAACAATTCGTCGAGCGGGCCGTTCCATTCGGTCAACGAGCGGCCGCGGGCGCTCCGGTAGTGTCCGTCGCGGGCCCGGCCGGGCCGCTCGATCGCCACCAGGTGCGTGGGCTTCTGCTCGGCGAGGAGCCGTCGCGCGGTCTCCCGCGCCGCGCCGGGGCCGTGGCCGTGCGGCACGTGAAAGGTTTCCACCGTCGCGGGCTCACCCAGAACTTTCAGCGCCGCCTGCAGCGGCGGCACCGCAACCGCGTCGGTGATGTAGCCCACCTGCGCGCCGAGGGCTCGCAGCGCCCGGCCGAGACACGCGGTGCCGGGCGGGCCGTCCGTCTCGGGCAGGCCTGGGCCGACCGCGAAGCCAGTGGTGAGCAGCACGCGGCGGCTCTTTCGAAGAGTCCGGGCCGCCGCGCTAGCGCCACCGCGCACGAAGAACGCCGCGATACCGCGGCCGCCCGGATCCAGCGCCATCAGGTGATCGATCATCGTGCTCCGGGCGGGCTCGGGCTAGCGCTTTGGCGCGGCTGGCGCAGGCGGCTGGTCGGGCTGTGGCGGCATGAAATTGAGGATGACCGCCTCGGTGTCTTCCTTGTTGAAGGTCACGATGAGCCCCGACTTGTAGAAGTAGGTTTCCTGGTCGTTCTGGGTGACCACGTTGTCGGGAACCCCAAACCCCTGCACGACCGTGTTCTTACCGAAGACCATGGCCTTGGGCTCGAGGCGGATGACCCGGACCACCGTCGGCTTGTAACCCTGCGGCGTCAGCAACCCGTACTCGATCGTCATGCGCTGGATGCCACCCGGCGCCTGCGCCCCGTCGTAGACCCACTGCACCGTGTCGTAGCCCTCCACCTTCGCGTGCGTCTCCTTGGTCGGCGCGCCATATCGGGAGCGCACGTCATCCAGGGTGCTCACTCCGGGCTCGATGCCGCCCCACTCCTCGGCCGGCACCGGCGTTGGCCACCCGACGATCAGCAGCGCGAGGAAGAGCCCGAGCGAGGCGACGGCACACATCAGAAGCCGATCGCCGCGCCGTCGCCGCGGGGATCCGCCCCACCGCGTAGCGTCCCGTTGCCGAGCGTGATGCCGTGGGCGTGACCCATGCGCATGAACCAGTCCGAAACCGGCGTGACCTTGTGACCTTTACGGGCGAGGGCGTCACGGACGGCTTCGGGCACACGGCTCTCGATCCGTACCTGATCGACGACATCGCCCGGATCGATGGGACCCGCGACGAAGCGCGGACGCTCGATAGCCTCCTGGATCTCCATGCCGTAGTCGAGCGCGTTGGTGAGCGACTGGGTGTGGAACATGGCCTGGCCGTCGCCGCCCATGTTCGAGTAGCCGAGCACGGGCTGATCGCCGCGCGTGACCACGCACGCGATCAGGGTGTGGAACGGCCGCTTCCGCGGCGCGAAGCAGTTCGGGTGCGCGGGATCGGTGTTGAAATAGGCGCCGCGGTTCTGCAGCACCACCCCGGTACCGGGCGCCACCACCGCCGAGCCGAAGGACTTGTAGAGGCTCTGGATGACGCTCATGACGTTGCCGCCGCCGTCCGCCACCACGAATCCAGTGGTGTCACCCTCGATCTCGCCCCACTTGTGCCACTGCGCCTTCTCGGGATCGAAGGCGCGGCGGCGGCGCGCCGCGTACGCCTTGCCGATGAGTGTCTCCACGGGCACGCGCTCGTGTGACGGGTCGGCCACCCATCGGTCGCGGTCGGCGTAGGCCAGCTTGGTCATCTCGATCAGCAGGTGCAGGTGCTCGGGCGAGTGGAACTCGTAGCGGCCCAGGTCGAAGGCCTCGAGCAGGTTCAGGCTGAGCAGCGCGGCGAGGCCCTGCGTGGGCGGCGGCGTCTCGTAGATGGTGTAGCCGCGATAGGTCGACGAGATCGGCTCGCCCCACTCTCCCTCGTGAGCGGCCAGGTCGTCCGCGGTCAGGAAGCCCTCGGTCTCCATCCGCTGCGCGATAGAGCGCGCGACGCGCCCCTTGTAGAACAGCTCGGGCTCCTGCCCCAGCTCGGCCAGCGTGCGCGCGAGGTCGGGCTGCCGGTAGCAGTCGCCGATCTTCGGGAACCGGCCGTCGAGCGCGATCACGCGATGCCACTCCGGATCGTCCACCATCGGCGCCTTCTCGCGAATGGCCTGGACGACGACGTCCGAGATGGGGAATCCCTCCCCCGCGTAGTGAATGGCCGGCTCGAGCAGGCTGGCCAGCGGCCGGGTGCCGAAGCGGTCGAGCAACATGCGCCAGCCGCGGGTCACGCCGGGCACCGAGACCGAGCCGGGCCCGATGTTGGGGACCCCCTTCAGCCCTCGCCGGCCGAGCTCGTCGAGGGTGGCGCGCGAGCCCGAGCGCCCCGCGCCGCTCAGGTAGTGCACGCGCCGGGTAGCCGCCTCGTAGTAGAGGCAGAAGATGTCGCCGCCCACGCCGCAGAAGTTCGGCTGGGTGACCGCGAGTACCGCGTTGCTGGCGATGGCGGCATCTACCACGTTGCCGCCCGACTTCAGCACCTCGACCCCGGCCAGCGAGGCCAGTGGGTGACACGAGGCGACCATGCCGCGCCGACCCATCGGGGCCTGGCGGTGCGCGTAGCCGATCTGGGGCATCCTTAGCTCTCCGCGAAGATGCGAGTGATCTCGTCCTGGGGGAATGTGGGCATGGGGCGCGCGTGACCACCCGAGGTGAGGCTCACGCCCTGCGAGGCCTCGGTCACGCGTCCGATGGCCGTGCAGTCGACGCCGGCGCCGCGGCAGGCCTCGGTCACGCGCTCGGCATCGGACGGGGCCACCGCGAGCAGCAGCGAGCCTGAGGCGATGGTGCCGAGCGGGTCGAGGCCAAAGGCCTCGCACAGCGCGCGTCCCTCTCGCAGCACCGGGATGCGCTCGCGATCCACGCGCAGGCCGACGTCGGCGGCCTGCGCCAGCTCCCAGCACGCGGTGGCCACGCCGCCCTCGGTCGGGTCGTGCATCGCGTGCACTCGCGCGGCCGCGCAGGCTGCGCGCGCCTCCGGTACCACGCTGATGCCGGGCCGCCGCAGCAGATCGCGCGCGCGCTTCACCACGTCGGCGGCGACGCCGCGCCGCTCGGCTTCGGCGGCCCTCTCCCGGGCGATGATCGCCGCGCCCTCGAGCGGCACACCCTTGGTGAGGAGCAACGTGTCGCCGGGCTGCGCGCCGCCCGTCGTCACGAGGCGGTCCTTCGCAACCTCTCCCAGCATGCAGCCGGAAACGAGCGGGCGCGGCAGGCCCGCCGTCACCTCGGTGTGGCCGCCGATGAGGGCCACGTCCAGCTCCGCGCAGGCCTCGCCCAGATCGGCGAACAACCGCTCGACCGCGTCCTCCGTGGCGCCACCTTCGGGAAAGAGCACGGTCGCCAGGAACCAGAGCGGGCGCGCGCCCCGCACCGCCAAATCGTTGGCGTTGACGTGCAGGGCGTACCAGCCGGCCTCATCGGTGGCGAAGGTGATGGGATCGGCGGTGGCCACGAGATAGCGGTCGCCCAGGTCCACCACCGCCGCGTCTTCGCCCACGCGGGGCCCGACGATCACGCGCGGATCGGCGGGCGCGAGCTTGCCAAGGAGCCGGCCGAGCAGCTGCGGCGGGAGCTTTCCGACGGGCAGGGCGGGCATGGCCTCCGTAGTATAGCCCAACAATTTCGCGGTGATCCCGTCCCCACCTTCCCTCCTCAGACGGAGAGGGTGTGTGACTAGAAGAGCGGGGAGGCGGCGCGGAGAGCGGCGACGACCAGCGGCTTGGGGTAGATGCCCGTGAGCACGACACCGAGGACGCACACGAAGATGCAAAACGAGAGTAGCGGGGCGACGGGGATCGGGTCGCGGCGGTCTGGGGCGTCGATGTACATGCGCTTGGCCACCAGCAGGTAGTAGAAGAGCGCGACCACCGTCAAGACGGCGCCCACCAGGACCAGCCAGTAGAGTCCCTGCTCCGCGGCGGCCCAGAAGACGTAGAGCTTCGCCCAGAAGCCGGCCACGAAGGGAATGCCGCCGAGGGAGAGCAGGAACAGCAGCATGCTCAGCGCCAGTATCGGCGAGCGCTGGGCCAGGCCGCGGTAGGCCGCGATGCCTTCCGAGCCCTCGGCCTGGGCGACGGCCTCGACCACCAGGAAAGCGCCCATGTTCCCAAAGAGGTAGGCGACCAGATAGAACAGCATCATCGCGGCGCCGTTGGCGGAGACCGCCGCGAAGCCCACCAGCATGTAGCCGATGTGGGCCACGCCCGAATAGGCGAGCAAGCGCTTGACGTTTTGCTGCGGGATCGCCATCAGGTTGCCGCCGATGATCGTCACGGTGGCGAGGCCCGCCGCCGCGGGCACCCAGAAGAGCACGCGATCACCCATGCCCTCGAGGTAGAGGCGGAAGATCACGACGAAGCCCGCCGCCTTCGGCGCCACCGAGAGCCACGCCACGAAGGGCGTGCTCGCGGCCTCATAGGTATCGGGCACCCACATGTGGAACGGGAACGCGGCGATCTTGAAGCCGAGCCCGCCCAGGGCCAGCAGCATGCCCAGCAGGAGCATCGGATGGCCGGTGGTCAGGGCCTTCGCGACGCCGCGGATATCGGTGGTGCCGGCGATCCCGTACATGAACGAGAGCCCGTAGACGAGCACCGCGGACGAGACCGTGCCCACCAGGAAGAACTTCAGCGCCGCCTCCACCGCCTCGGGTTCGCGCTTGAGGAAGCCGGTCAGGTAGTAGAGCGGGATCGACATCAGCTCGAAGGCCACGAAGAGCAGGATCAAGTCGCGGGCGGAGCCCAGCACCAGCATGCCGAGCAGGGAGGCCAGGATGGCCAGGTAGTACTCGGTGGCCCGCCGCGCGAACGCCGCCGCCCTCAGCGGGAGCGAGGCGAGCACGCCGATCAGGGTCGCCACGATGAACAGGCGCTTGGTGAACAGGGCCAGCTCGTCCTGCACGAAGGCGCCGCTGAAGATCTCCGCGCCCGGCTCGGCGCGCCACGAGAGCCCGAGGAGGATCACGAGGCCGATCGCGGTGAGCACCCCGACGCGCCGCTTGTCGCCCGCCGGCATGACGAGGCCGACCAGGAACACGATCAGCATGAGGATCGCGAGCCCGATCTCGAGCCCGAGCGCGCTGCTCACGGCGACGCCGTTCACTGGAGCACCCACAGGCGGTTCAGCAGGGGCATCGTGGCGGTGT
>DATFWA010000019.1:0-12563 GCA_035259825.1 Candidatus Methylomirabilota bacterium
GGCGGGGACCGTCCACGTCTGCCAGTCCGCGCCCTCGCAGGGCTTCGGTCCGCTCGAGAAGGGCCAGACGCCGCCTGCGGTTCACTTCGCCCAGATCAACGAGATGGACGGGTTCTTTCTGACCGCCCGCGCAGCCGATCCGGCCTTCACGTGGGACAAGCTGCGCGGCAAGCGGGTGCTGGTGGATCACGGTGGCCAGCCGCTCGCCATGTTCAAGTACGCCTGCCACAAGCGTGGCCTCGACTGGGGAGCGATCCAGGCGGTGAACGTGGCGAGCGATCGCATGGACGCGGCCTTCCGGAAGGGCGAGGGCGACTACATCCACCAGCAGGGCCCGGCCCCTCAGCAGCTCGAGCACGACGGCGTGGGCCACGTGGTGGCTTCGGTGGGGCAGGCCATCGGCCCGCTGGCCTTCTCGAGCCTGGCCGCGACGCGCGCGTGGCTTCAGACGGACATGGCGCGCGCCTTCATGCGCGCCTACCGCAAGGCGCGCCAGTGGCTGCTGGCCACGCCGGCCGCGAAGGTGGCCGAGGCCGAGGCGTCATTCTTCCCCGAGATCGACCGCGCGGTGCTGGTCTCCACCATCGGCTACTACCAGAAGCTGGGCTGCTGGACCCCGCACGTGGAGATCACGCGGCCCGCGTTCGAGGTAGCGCTGGACGTGTTCCAGCACGCGGGCCTCATCACGAAGCGCCACCGCTACGAGGACGTCGTCGCGCCGCCCCCCGCCGGGTAGTCGCGTTACCGGGTTCCGGTCGGCAGCTGGTCGAAGGGCAGGTCGCGGTCCACGCGCACGTCCTGGGGCAGACCGAGCACACGCTCCGCGATGATGTTGCGAAGGATCTCGTCCGTGCCGGCCGCGATGCGTCCGCCCGGCGAGGTCAGCAGCGACTCCTGGAAGGCGGCGCGCAGCGGCGCGACGTCCTTGTCCATCACGATGCCGCCCATGTCGAGGAGGTCCATCGCGAACGAGGCGATCTCCTGGGCCTTGGGCGCGTTGACGAGCTTGCCGATCGAGTTCTCCGGTCCCGGCGTCTCGCCGCGCGACAGCGCGGTCATTGTGCGGAAGCGGGTGAGCCGCACGCCCTGCGTCTTCACGTAGAGATCGGCCAGCCGGTCGCGCACCGCCGCGTTGGCGATGGCGGGGCCGTCCTCGAGCATGGTGGAGCGGGCGAGGCCGAAGATCTCCTCGAAGTCGGGGCCGCGCAGATCGCCCGAGGTGAGCCGCTCGTTCATCAGCGTGGTGATGGCCACGCCCCAGCCGGCGCCCACCGCGCCCAGCCGCTGGCTGTCCGGGATGCGAACGTCGGTGAAGTAGACCTCGTTGAAGTGGGACGCGCCGGAGATCTGCTTGATGCGCCGGGTCTCGATGCCGGGCGACTTCATGGAGTGGAAGAAGAAGGTGAGGCCCTTGTGCTTGGCCGCTTTCGGGTCGCTGCGCGCGACGAGGATCGCCCAGTCCGCCCAGTGGGCGCCCGAGGTCCAGATCTTCTGGCCGTTGATCACCCAGTCGTCGCCGTCGCGCTGCGCGCGGGTGCGCAGGCCGGCCAGGTCCGACCCGGCGCCCGGCTCGGAGAAGAGCTGGCACCAGACCTCGTCGCCGCGCAGCGCCGCGGGGGCGTAGCGGCGCTTCTGGCTCTCGGTCCCGTAGGCGAACAGCGTCGGCATGCACATGCCCAGGCCGATCTCGAAGTATCCGCGCGGGACGAGGAACTTCGTCTCCTCCTGAGCGTAGATCACCTGGTAGATCGGGGGCAGCGCGCGGCCGCCCCACTCGGCCGGCCAGTGGAGCGCGGCGAAGCCGGCATCCGCCTTCCTGGCCTGGAAGGCCTTGGCGCGCTCGAGCCCGTCCCAGCCCTCACGCGCGGGATAGCGGCTCTGCCACGTCTCGAAGGCGCCGCTCTTGGGCTCGGCGTGCTTGCCGAGCCACTGCCGCGCTTCCTGCCGGAACTCCGCCTCTTCCTGCGTGTCGTTGAAGTCCACGATGCGCTCCTAGGCGGCGCCCGCTTCCAGGCGGGCGACCAGCAGATCCTTCCATCGGCGCGCGCTGCCGAGCATGAGGCCGGTCAGCTTGGCGCGCCGGTAGTGGAGATGGCAGTCGAACTCCCAGGTGAAGCCCATGCCGCCGTGGATCTGGATGTTCTCCTTGGCGGCCTGGTAGTAGGCCTCGCACGCGGCCACTCGCGCGGCCGCCGCGGCCACCGGCAGCTCGGGCGCGTCCGTCGATAGCGCCCAGGCGCCGTAGTAGCCGTTGGAGCGCGCCAGCTCCACGGCCACGTACATGTCGGCGAGCTTGTGCTTGATGGCCTGGAACGAGGCGATCTGCCGGCCGAAGGCGAAGCGGCCCAGCGCGTACTCGCGCGCCATCTCGAGCGAGGCCTGCGCGCCGCCGAGCTGCTCGAAGGCGACGAGCACCGCCGCGCGGTCCAGCAGCCGTTCCGCCAGCGGCCAGCCTTGCCCCGTGGCGCCGAGCGGCTCGGCGGCCGCGCGCTCGAAGACGATGCGCGCGTGCGAGCGCGTGGGGTCCACGGTGGCGACCGTCGTGCGCGTGACCCCGGGGGCGTTCAAATCCACCAGGAAGAGCCCGGCGCGTCCGGCGCCGCCATCGGCGGCGAGCACCACCGCGAAGTCGGCGACGTCGCCGTCCAGCACCGGCATCTTGGTCCCGGTCAGGTGCCCGCCCTCGACTCGCGCCGTCAGGTTGCCGGGCGTCGCCACCTGCGGGCCCTCGGCCATCGCGAAGCAGCCGATGGCCGCGCCCTGGGTGATCCGCGGCAGCCAGCGCTTCTTCTGCGCATCGCTGCCCGCGAGGAGCAACGCCTCGCCGGCGAGGTAGATCGTCGAGGAGAACGGGGTGGGCGCGAGGCTTCGGCCCATCTCCTCGGCCAGGACGCACAGCTCGAGGTGCCCGAAGCCGGCGCCCCCGTAGGGCTCCGGGATCGCGGTGCCGAGCCAGCCCATCTCGCCCATGCCGCGCCACAGCTCGGCGTCGTACGGCGCGGCGCCCTCCAGGATGCGGCGCACCCGGGCGGAGGAGGCCTGCTCGCCGAGGAACTTGCGGGCCTGCTCGCGCAGGGATTTCTGGTCGGCGGAGAAGTCGAAGTTCATGGCGCGAGGATCATACGGCATCGACCGGGGGGACGCCAGCCGACCTGGGCTCTTGCGTCGAGAGGCGCTGGCGAGGAGACTAGCGGCCAACCACGGACCCCTCAGCCCGGAGGGCAGAGGGAGAGATCGGAGGCATCCATGCGAGCGACGGCGGCGGTGCTCTATGAAGTCAAGAAGCCGGTGGTTGTCGAGGACGTGGAGGTGCTGGAGCCCGGCTCGCGCGAGGTGCTCGTGCGGTGGGCCGCCAATGGCGTCTGCCACAGCGACCTGCACGTGATCACCGGCGATTACCCGCATCCGCTTCCGGTGGTGCTGGGCCACGAGGCGGCCGGGGTGGTCGAGAAAGTCGGGCCCGATGTCGACACGGTGAAGGTGGGAGATCACGTGTGCTCGAGCTACATCCCATCGTGCGGCCGTTGCTCCTACTGCATCGGCGGCCAGCCCACCATGTGCGCGCTCCGCGACAAGCCTCGCTGGTTCATGCACGACGGTACGACGCGCTTCCGTCGAAACGGCCAGCCGCTCCACCATTTCCTCCAGGTCGCGGGCTACGCGACCCACGCGGTGCTGCCCGAGCTGAGCGTGATCCCGATCCGCGCCGATGCGCCGCTCGACGTGGTCTGCCTCGTGAGCTGCGGGGTGCTGGCCGGCGCGGGGCCGGTGTTCAACCGGGCCAAGGTGCCGCCGGGCGCGAGCGTGGCGGTGTGGGGGACCGGTGGCGTCGGGCTCAACACGATCCAGGCCGCGCGGATGCTGGGCGCCGGAAAGATCATCGCGGTGGACGTGATGCGCCAGAAGCTGACCTGGGCCGAGGAGTTCGGGGCCACCCACACCGTGGACGCCTCCAAGGAGGATCCGGTGGCGGCGGTGCAGCGGATCAGCGGCGCCGGCGGCGTGGATTTCTCGTTCGAGGTGGTCGGCACCCAGAAGACCATCGAGCAGGCGGTGCTCGCCACGCACCGGGGCGGCACCTGCGTGGTCGTCGGCGTGTCGCCGGCGGGGACGCGGATCTCGCTCGACCCGACGCTGTTCCTCCAGCAGCGCGTGCTCACCGGCAGCTCGTTCGGGGGCGGACACCAGCGCACCGACGTGCCGATGCTGATCGACCTCTACATGTCGGGCAAGTACAAGCTCAACGAGCTGATCAGCCGGCGCCTGCCGCTCGGCCAGCTCAACGAGGGCTTCGACCTGATGCTGCAGGGTGAGGTGAAGCGCAGCGTGATCGTGTACTAGGGCGCGGACTCATGAGCACGATGAAGACTGCCGTCTTGGCAAGCATTCCTGCCCCTCTGGATTACCCGGGTCGTCCACGCGCGCTAGGCTTTACAGCCATCGGCCTCGGGCTGGCCTTGGTGCTCGGCTTCGCCCAAGGGGCCGTCGCGCAACAAAATCGCCTGACAGCGATCGACATCGCGCTCGAACCCGACGCGACGATGCTTCAGCACGCGAAGGACGCCAACGCTCGTCTGCTCAAGTCTTTCCCGAAGGGCTTTACTCTGGATGAGACGCACCACCCGCACGTCACTATGTTGCAGCAGTTCGTCCGCACGGCCGACCTCGATAGCGTATTTGCCGTGGTGAGTGCGGTTCTGGCGAAAGAAAAGCCTACGTCATGGACGCTGAAGGCGTTCAAATACTACTACATCCCGTCTCCGCCGGTCGGCCTCGCCGGGATCGTAGTCGAACCGACTGAAGACCTGCATCGGCTACAAGATGAACTCATCAAAGCCGTTGAGCCCTACACCGTGAAGACCGGGACCCCGGCGGCGTTCTTCAGCGAAGATGGCGGACGCGACATTCAAAAATCCCTGATCGAGTACGTCTCCCACTTCGTTACGGTCGCAGCGGGCAAGCGTTTCAATCCGCATGTGACGATCGGCGTCGGAACGGAAACCTATTTGAACAAGATGTTGGCGGAGCCATTCGACTCGTTCACGTTCTCGGCGACTGGCGCATCGGTCTATCAGCTTGGCACTTTTGGCACCGCCCGGAGGAAACTGAAGACGTTGCCGCTGACGCCCTGAGGCGGGGCACGAAAAACGACTGGTCCTCTACTGAGGAGGCGACATTGGAGACGAAGACGTTCGAGGCCACACTGGCGGAGCATGGGTACCGGGACGTCGAGACCAAGGCGCTGCCGTCGAGCTACCGCGCGAAGGAACACTCGCATCCCTTCGACGTGCGGGCGCTGGTCGTCGACGGCGAGATCACCCTCACCGTGAAGGGCGATGCGCGCACCTACCGCGCCGGCGACGTGTTCACGATGGACGCAGGCTGCGCGCACGCCGAGTCGGTGGGCGCGGACGGTGTGCGCTACCTGGTCGGCCGCAGAAAAACCCAATAACCTCCGCTGACTCTAGCCGACTGCGAAAGACGCCGCAGGCCGTCGAGAAAGGCCCAGATGCGAGGCGGCGCCCGAAGGCCGGGCGCGAGGCGTTAGTCTCTCTACGTCGAGCGCCCCGGCCGAGGGCGCCAACGAAGCAGATGGGCCTTTATCGGCGGCCTGCTCAGCGGGGGTCGATGGGGGTGGGCATCGGGGCGCGGGCCTCGATGGCCGCGGCCGCGTCGAGACAGAGGTCCTCGCGGAAGCGACCCGCGGTGATCTGGACACCCGTCGGCAGGCCGTCGGCGACGCCGGTGGGCACCGACACCGAGGGCAGGCCCAGCACCGGCACCGCGAGCTGCGTGATCTGGGCGGCCATGAGCCGCCGCGTGGTCTCGGCGTCGACCAGGTCCACGTCCACCGGGAACGCGGGCTCGTTCGAGACCGGCGTGACGACGAGCGGCCGCTCGGTCAGGAAGACCTCCCACTGCCGCAGCAAGTGGTCGCGCCGGGTGAGGCCGTCGAGCACGTGGCGCGCGTCCCGCGCGGGATGGAGGGCCCGCCAGAAGCCGAGGGCGCGCTTGATGCCGTCGTCGCCGAATTGCTGCGCCGCCGGCTCCAGCGCGGCGATCGTGTCGTCCATCGCGATCGTGGCCCAGAGATCGGCGACCGCGCCCAGCTCCGGCGGATCGACCTCATCCACGACGTAGCCGGCGTCGGCCAGCCAGCCGCCGGCCTTCCTGATCGACTCGGCGACCGCGGGCGCCACGCCGCCGCGTCCCGCCGGGTTCGTCACCAGAGCCACTCGAATCGGCCGCCGCAGGGTCGGGCCCTCCAGCGGCATGTCCACGCAGCGCGGGTCGTAGGGATCGGTGCCGGCCATCGCGGCGAGCGCCAGGCGCGCGTCGCGTACGCGCCGGGTCAGTGGACCCTGCACGGCCATGAGCTGCGACGAGATCGGCCGGGCCGCCGGGGCCGAGAAGTTGTAGGAAGGCACGCGTCCGTAGCTCACGCGTAGCCCCACCAGGCCGCAGCAGTACGCGGGGTAGCGCACCGAGCCCGCGATGTCGTTGCCGTGGCCCACCGCGCCGATGCCTGCGGCGGTGGCCGCGGCGGCGCCGCCACTGGAGCCGCCCGGGGTGCGGAAGGCATCCCACGGATTGCGGGTCGCGCCGTGGAGCGTGTTGGCAGTGAACCAGCGCATCGAGAAGGCCGGAGTATTGGTGCGGCCGATGACGATGCCGCCGGCGCGGCGGAGGTTTGCCACCACCGGGTTGTCGCGCGTGGCCATCAGCTCCTTGAAGGCCACCACGCCGTTGTCGGTGGGGCAGCCGGCCATGTCCACGTTGACCTTGATGGTGATCGGCACGCCGTGCAGCGCACCCACCGGCCCGCCGCGCGCCAGCACCTGATCGGCCGCGGCGGCCTCGGCCAGTGCCTCCTCGTGCCGCGGGCGCACCACCGCGTTGAGGAGGGGATTGACCGCGTCGAGCCGGGCCAGGGCGTCGGCCGTCGCCTCGCGGCAGGAGACCTTGCCGGCGCGGATCAAGGCGGCCAGCTCGGCCGCGTCGAGCCGCCAGAGATCGGAGCCTATGGCCGGTCCTCCAGCGAGTAGGTCGCGTATTCGTGCTGGCACGGCGGGCCCACCGCGATCGCCATGGAGCCCGCGTCCAGATCCGAGATCAGCGATGCGAAGGAATACGAGACGCGCTCGCCCGGGTGCGCGCAGATCGAGTGCGGCCGGTTCGCGTGGTCGCGGAGGATGGTTTCGAGCGCCTCCCCGTCGAGCCGCCCGCGGTTCGCCTCCATGAGAGCCGCGATGCGCTCGTGGCGGCACGTGGAGTTGTGCAGCTCGTCCGGCGTCGCGGTCTCGTGGGCGGCCATGCCGGGCAGCACGTGGTGGTTGGCGTGCACGAGGCAGCCGTTGCCCCACGTGAGCGCGTGCTCCTGCGCGGTGGTCTCGATGTCGACCATGGCGCCGCTCCGATCGGCCAGGAGCAGGTTGCGCGAGGAGGCCCGCTTCGGGGTGAGGGCGGCGTCGACCCCCGCCTTCAGCGTGGGTTGCTCGATGGCGAGGCGGGTCAGCAGGTAACGCGGAAGGCCGGTGCGCCAGCCCGCCGAGCGCAGGAAGTTGGCGTTGGCGGAGAGGCCCTCGCCGCTGATGCCGAGATAGCTGATCTGGCCGGCGGGCACCAGCATCATCACCGTGGGCTTGCCGGTGACCGCGAAGGTGACGACCGCGGAGAACTCCTCGATGCCGCCGGCGAGGTCGGCGTTCTGCCCCGCGAGCGTGCCGCCGGTGCGCGTGTAGTCTCCCGAGACTGCGAAGCTGGTGCACTCGAGATCCGGGCTGCCGAATCGCGCGATGTGGGCCACCTCCTGCCGCACCTGGAGCAGCAGTGCCTCCGCGGGCTCGATGTCGGCACCGGCGGCCACACCCTCGATCTCCTCGAGAAAATGAGGCGCGGTCTCGCCGATCACCGGCCCGAAGGCGAGGGCCCAGCGGCGCGCGGTCTCCGGGGTGAGATTCGAACGGCGCGAGCCCTGCGTGTAGATGAGGTCCAGATGCGCCCGGATCTCCGCGCGCAGCGTCTCGCCGTGCTGGTGGCCGACTTCACGAGGAGTGCCGTGAAGTCGATGATGAGGGAACCGCGCGATCACGCCGCGGCCTCCGGGCAGATCTCCGGGATGGTCTGGTCGAGCACCGACACGATGCGGTCGATCTCGGCGCGAGTGAGGATCAGCGGCGGTGCCAGCACGAGCGTGTTGCCGAGATGCCGGCCGCCGCCCGAGCGGCCGATGATCACGCCGCGCTCCTGGCAGCGCTCGACGATCCGCTTGATCTGGGCCTGGGGCATGACCTCCTTCGACGCGCGGTCGGTCACCAGCTCGACGCCGGCGTAGAGCCCCTTGCCCCGCACGTCGCCCACCCACCGGTGGCGCATCAGCGTGCGGAGCCCGTCGAGGAGATAGGCGCCGTTCTCGGCCGAGCGCTCGGGCAGCTTCTCCTCGAGCAGGATCTCGATGTTGCGGAGAGCGACCGCCGCGGCCGCCGGGTGGCCGCCGTAGGTGTTCACCTGGTTCACCTGGCGGTTCTCCGACGGGTCGCCCAGGAAGGACTGGAAGACCGAGTTCCGCACCACGGTGGCGGCCATCGGCAGGTAGGCGCTCGAGATACCCTTGGCCACCGTGACGATGTCGGGCCGCACGCTCGAATGCTCGTGGGCGAAGAGCCGCCCGGTCCGCCCGAAGCCGTTGATGACCTCGTCCACGTGCAACAGCACCCCGTGCTTGCGGCAGAGGTCGGCGACCGCGGGGAGGTAGCCGTCGGGCGGGACGGCCACGCCCACCGCGCTCATCACCGGCTCGATGATCACCTCGGCTACCGTCTCCGGGCCCTCGCCCTGGATGGTGGTTTCCATGTTCTTCACGCAGGCCAGATCGCAGGACTTGGGCTCGAGGCCGAACGGGCAGCGGTAGCAGTAGGGCGGGGCCACGTGGACGAAGTCGTTGCCGGAGAGCGGCTCGAACTTCATCTTGCGGTCGCCCATGCCGCCGGCGGACAGCGTGGCCAGCGTGGTGCCGTGGTAGCCGTAGTAGCGGCTGATCGTCTTGTAGCGGTTCTGCTGCGGGAACTCGTGGCGTGCGTACTGGCGCGCGAACTTGAACGCGGCCTCGTTGGCCTCCGAGCCCGAGCTGACGAAGTACACGTGGTTGTCGCCGCCCAGGAGGCCGTTGACCTTCTCGGCCAGCGCAGCCGCGGGCAGGTTCATCGCGGTGTGGGGATAGTAGGAGAGCCGCCGCATCTGCTCGGCGGCCACGTCGGCCAGCTCGCTGCGCCCGTAGCCGATGTTCACGCACCAGAGCCCGGCCATGCCGTCGAGGTACTCGCGCCCGTCGGCGTCCACCACCGTGGAGTCCTTGGCGGAGACGATGACCAGCTGGTGCTCCTCGAGCTGCTTGTGGGGCACGATCGGGTGGATGACGTTGGCCAGGTCCTGCTTGACCACGGACGGCCGGTCGGCGGTAGTGGACATGTCGCTCTCCTGTTCTCGGTCTTCCCGGATCGGACGTGGAGGCCGGACGACGGGGGCGGCGGCGCGGTCAGCCGCGGCTCGCCATCGACTCCGGCGACTCGATGTCGAGGGTGGTGACCCGGCGCAGCTCGCGGCGATACCGGGCGTCGTCGAACGGCCGCGCGCGATGCATTGTTGCGCGGTTGTCCCAGATCACCAGGTCGCCCACCTGCCAGAGATGGCGGTAGACGAAGCGCGGCTGGGTGGCGTGCTCGATCAGGTCGCGCAGCAGCAGGCGCCCCTCCGGAACCGGCCAGTCGACGATCCGGGAGGCGTGCGAGGCCAGGTAGAGCGAGCGGCGCTTCGAGCGCGGGATCGTGCGCACCAGCGGGTGAATCGCGCCCTTGAGCGCGTCCTGCTCGCTCTCCGAGAACTCGAAGCCGAGGGTCTGGCGCGAGTGGGCGATGGAGTGATGGACCCGCAGGCCTTCCAGCCGGGCCGCCTCCTCCTCGGGGAGCGCGTCGTAGGCCGCGCGCATGTCGGCGAACTCGGTGTCCGCCGCGACCGGGGGCACGACCTTGGCCGAGAGCATCGAGTAACGTCCCGGCGGATCCTGGAACGAGGCGTCGGTGTGCCAGAGCCGATTGCCGAGGCTGTACATCCGCTTCCGGTTGTCCGACTTCATGATCTCGCCGTTCTCGTCGAGATTCGAGATGTCGCCGAGCGCCTCGTTGCCGAAGCGGTTCTTGTGCAGCACGCTGCTGCCCAGCTTGGTGTGGAGGACGCCGTCCAGACGCTGGGCGAAGTCGAGGTGCTCGGCGTCGGTCCAGACCTGGTCGCGGAAGACCAGCACCGCGTACTCGTCCATGCCGGCCCGGATCTGCGCGAGGGTGTCCTCGTCGCGGACTTGCTTGAGGTCGACGGGGCTCACCTCGGCGGCGAAGAGCGGGTGGAGCGGACGGAATGTCAGGGCCATTGGGCGCCTCCCTTCGCGAAGCCTAGGCCGCTCGGGTCGTCGAGTCAAGAAGCGCCGCCTCCGTCGACAAGCCGTCGCGGTGCGTGCCAAGATGCCGCGGGAGGAGCCCACTCATGCGCATCGGATTCATCGGACTCGGCATCATGGGCGCCAGCATGGCGTCCAATCTCCAGAAGGCCGGACACGCCCTGGTCGTGCACGACGTGCGCAAGCCGGCCGCCGCGCCGCACCTCGAGGCCGGCGCGGTCTGGAAGGACACCCCGCGCGCCCTCGCCGAGGACGTCGACGTGGTCTTCACCTCGCTGCCGGGCCCACCCGAGGTCGAGCAGGTGGCGATCGGCGCGAATGGGCTGCTGCACGGCATGAAGCCGGGTGCGGCGCTCTTCGATCTGACCACCAATGCGCCCACTCTGGTGCGGCGCCTGCACGGCATCTTCGGGGAGCGCGGCGTCCACGTGCTCGACGCGCCGGTGAGCGGCGGACCGAGCGGGGCCCGTAGCCGACGGCTCGCGATCTGGGTGGGCGGTGATCACGCCCAGTTCGACCGGCACCGGCCGCTGCTGGAGGCGATGGGCGACCAGCCCTACTACGTCGGGCCGAGCGGCGCCGGCGCGGTGGCCAAGCTGGTCCACAACTGCGCGAGCTTCACCATCCGCACCGTGCTCGCCGAGGTCTTCGCGATGGGCGTTAAGGCCGGCGTGGCGCCGGATCTGCTCTGGCAGGCGGTACGCCAGGGCAACAGCGGGCGCCGCCGCACCTTCGACGTGCTCGCCGAGAAGTTCCTGCCCGGCGAGTACGAGCCGCCGTCCTTCGCCCTGAGGCTCGGCCACAAGGACGTGTCGCTGGCCACCGCGCTGGGCCGCGAGCACGGCGTGCCGATGCGCCTGGCCAACCTGGCCCTCGAGGAGATCACCGAGGCCCTGAATCGCGGCTGGGGGGACCGCGATTCCAGCAGCTTCATGCTGCTGCAGCAGGAGCGGGCCGGCGTGCACATCGCGGTCCCGCGCGACCGGATCCAACAGATCCTCGAACAGGATGGCCGCTGAAGCGGTTAGCCGCGAGCGGCTCCTAGACTCGGGCGCCATGACCACGCGCATCGGGATCGACACGCGGCGACGCATCGGCCCGGTGGACCGGCGCATCTTCGGCCAGTTCGTCGAGCACCTCGGCCGCTGCATCTACGGCGGCATCTACGAGGAGGGCTCGAGCCTCTCCGACGAGCGCGGCTTCCGGCGCGACGTCATGGCGGCGGCGCGGCCACTGCGATTCCCGGTCCTGCGCTGGCCGGGCGGCAACTTCGTCAGCGGCTATCACTGGCTCGACGGGGTGGGACCGAAGAAGGAGCGCCCGCGTCGCAGCGACCTCGCCTGGTACGCCGAGGAGTCCAACCGCTTCGGGACCAACGAGTTCATCGAGTACTGCCGCGCGATGGACACCGAGCCGATCATCTGCGTGAACATGGGCTCCGGCACGATGGACGAAGCGCAGGCGTGGGTCGAGTACTGCAACGGCACCGGCAACACCTCGTGGGCGAACCTGCGGCGGGCCCACGGCTACCCCGAGCCGCACCGGGTGCGCTACTGGGGGCTCGGCAACGAGATGTACGGGGGCTGGCAGATCGGCAACCTGGAGGCGCGCGACTACGTCAAGAAGGCGCGCGCCTTCGCGATGGTCATGAAGCGCACCGACCCCTCCATCGAGCTCATCGGCTGCGGGCAGAACGGCTGGAGCGAGTGGGATGAGGTGGTGCTGGACGGCCTCGCCGAGCTGGTGGACTTCCACTCCATCCACCTCTACACCGGGAACGCCGATCACTATGCCACCGTGATGCAGTCGCACCAGGCGGAGCGAGCGGTGCGCATCTGCGCTGCCCTCATCGAGCGGGTGCGGCACAGGAAGCAGATCGCGCACCCGATCCACATCGCGTTCGACGAGTGGAACGTGTGGTGGCGCACCCGGAGCCACCAGGACCGGGTTGGCGGCGTCGAGGAGCGCTACACGCTGACCGACGCCCTCGCGGTCGCGACCTATCTGAACGGCTTCCTGCGCCACTGCCGGACCGTGCGCATGGCGAACTTCGCCCAGCTGGTCAACGCCATCGCGCCGATCTTCACGAGCCCGCGCGGCCTGTTCCTCCAGA
>DATFWA010000020.1:0-5650 GCA_035259825.1 Candidatus Methylomirabilota bacterium
CCGTACCTCGACCGGATCATCGACCGGCCGATGCCCGAGCCGGCCGCGCGCATGACCGCCCTGCAGGCGGGCGAGGTGGACATGATCTACGTGCCGCACCCCGACGGCATCGCGGATCTCAAGAACCGCGGCTTCAAGCTCGAGCAGGGCCCGGCCCCGCACGTCTGGTACTTCGCCTTCAACCTGCGGGACAAGAACTACCAGGACGTCCGCGTGCGGCGGGCGATCAACATGGCCATCGATCGCGAGGGCATGGCCAAGCAGCTGCTGAAGGGGACCGCGGTGGCCGCCCGAGGCCTGCAGGCGCCGTGCTGCCCGTCCTACGATCCCAATTTCAAGGACTATCCCTACGATCCCGCCGGGGCCAAGAAGCTCCTGGCGGAGGCCGGCTTCCCGAACGGCTTCGAGACGGTCTGGCAGACCTCGGTGGACGGCAGCGGGCAGCTCATCCCGGTGCCGATGGCGGAGTGGGTCCAGCGGGACCTGGCCAAGATCGGCATCAAGATGAAGCTCCGCACCTACGAGTGGATCACCTACATCGGCTACTGGATCAAGGGCATGGACGACGCGTCCAACAAGGTCGGCGGCCAGCAGATGAGCTGGGGCATGACCTCCGACTACTGGATCGACATCGTCACGCATTCCAGTCACATCGCGCCGCCCGGTGGCGCGGGGCAGAACGGGGGCTACTACGCCGGTGCCGACAAGATGCTCGACGCGGCCCGGGTCGAGATGGACGAGACCAAGCGCATCGCCATGTATCGCAGGATCAACCAGAAGCTCAAGGAGGACGCGCCGGCGGTTCCGATCATCAACGATTTGGCCCCGATCATGTTGAGTCCGAAGGTGCGCGGCTTCGTGCACGCGCCCGAGGAGTGGTACGACATGA
Organism: Candidatus Methylomirabilota bacterium; assembly: GCA_035259825.1. GTDB lineage: Bacteria > Methylomirabilota > Methylomirabilia > Rokubacteriales > CSP1-6 > CAMLFJ01. The sequence continues at coordinate 890 of DATFWA010000020.1, forward strand.
CCACGGTCTGGCTGGCCTGACAACGCGCGTCGGCCCGGGAGGTGTCGGGGCTCCCGGGCCGATGCTGGACCTATGCTGAGATACCTGTTCTACCGCGTCGCATCGATCGTGCCCGTGCTGCTCGGGGTCTCGGTCGTGGTGTTCCTGATGATGAAGCTGGTCCCCGGCGACCCCGCCGAGGCCATCCTGGGGCCGGCCGCCTCCACCGAGAAGATCGAGATGCTGCGGCGGTCGCTCGGTCTGGATCGCCCGTTCTACGTGCAGTACTTCCGCTGGCTCTGGAAGGTCCTGCAGGGCGATTTCGGCATGTCGATCGCAGTCAACGTGCCGGTCGCCACGCTGGTATGGCCCAAGTTCTGGAACACGGTGCTGCTCACCCTCGGGAGCCTGGCGATCTGCGTGATCGTGGGGCTGGGCGTCGGGGTGGTGTCGGGCACCCGGCAGTACTCCTGGTTCGACCGCATCAGCATGTCGCTCACGCTGGTGGTGGCCAACACGCCGGCCTTCTGGCTCGGCCTCATCCTCATGGTGGTATTCGCCCTGCGCCTCGGCTGGTTCCCGGCCACCGGGATGTACTCGATGCGGGCGGCCGAGCCGACTGTGAGCGACCTGCTGCACCACATGGTGCTGCCCGCGATCACCACCGCGGCGGTGTCCGCGGCCATCATCGCTCGTCTCGTCCGCTCGTCGTTCCTCGAAGTCATCCGCAAGCACTACATCACCGCGCTGCGGGCCAAGGGGCTGTCCGAGCGCGACATCGTCCTGCGCCACGGCATGAAGAACGCGATGCCGCCCATCATCAATATCGTGGGCCTGCAGGTGGGCTATCTGATGGGCGGGGCCCTGTTCACCGAGGTGGTGTTCTCCTGGCCGGGCATCGGGCTGCAGATCTACAGCTCGATCGTGGCCCGCGACCTGCCGGTGGTGCAGGCGGCGGTGCTGGTGACGACTTTCGTTTTCGTGCTCGTGAATCTCGGTACCGACGTCGTGGTGGCGGCGCTCGATCCGCGGATCCGACGGGCCTGAGGAGACCGGAGCTCATGAGCGTGGTGAACGTGCCCCTGAAGGACGGGACGGCGGCGGCGCCGCGGACGGCTCTCGACTCCGCGGCCGAGGCCCGCATGTTCCGGCGGCCGTCGGAGTGGCGGATCTTCTGGGAGGCCTTCAGCCGGGACCGGCTCGCCCTGGCCGCCGCGCTGCTCATCGTCCTGGTCTGCCTGGCCGCGGCGCTGGCGCCGGTCCTGAGCCCGTACGACCCCACGGTCGGCAACAACGATCTGCGCCTGGCTCCCATCGGGACGCCGGGCCACCTGCTCGGACTCGACGGGCAGGGCCGCGACATCCTGAGCCGCCTGCTCTGGGGCGGGCAGGTGTCGCTGGTCATCGCGCTGCTGCCGGTGACGGTGGCGAGCGTGATCAGCGTGGTGCTGGGCCTGGTGGCTGGCTTCTTCGGCGGCAAGGTGGACATGATCATCATGCGCACGCTCGACGTGTTCTTCGCCTTCCCGGCGGTGCTGCTGGCGGTGGCGATTGCGGGCGTGCTCGGGCCCGGGATGCTGAACGTGATGCTGTCCATCACGATCGTGCTGATCCCGTACATCTCGCGGGTGGCCTACATGGCCACCGTCACCGTGAAGAGCGAGCTGTTCGTGGATCAGGCGCGGGTGTCCGGAGCGCGCCCGCGCCAAATCCTCCTCCACCACATCCTGCCCAACACGCTCTCGCCGGTCATCGTCTACGGCAGCACGCTGGTGGGCATCATGATCGTGCTGGGCGCGGGCCTGTCGTTCCTCGGCCTCGGGATCACGCCGCCCCGGCCGGACTGGGGCATCATGTGCTCGGACGGCCGCAACTTCCTGTCGGTGGCGCCACACGTCTCGGCGGTGCCGGGGATCGTCCTGATCCTGGTCGCCATGTCCTTCAACATCGTCGGCGACGGTCTGCGCGACGCCCTCGACCCGAAGCTGCGCAGGTGAGCCCGGCGATGGGTCAGGCCCTGCTCGAGGTCGACGACCTCCATACCCACTTCCATCTCAAGAAGAAAACGGTCCGCGCGGTGAACGGGGTGTCGTTCGCGGTGCGCCGAGGGGAGATCGTGGGGATCGCCGGGGAGTCGGGCGCCGGCAAGAGCGTGGCCTGTCTCTCCATCCTGCGGCTGGTTCCGAGCCCGGGGCGCATCGAGCGCGGGCGCATCCTGTTCGGCGGCGCGAACCTGCTCACCAAGAGCGAGCGGGAGATGCGCGAGCTGCGCGGGCAGACCGTTTCGATGGTCTTCGAGGATCCGCTCAACTCCCTCGATCCCGCGTTCACGGTGGGGGCCCTCATCGGCGAGGCCCTGATCCTGCACAAGGGGCTCTCACGGCGCAACGCCCGCACGAAAGCGGGGGAGCTGCTGCGCCTGGTCGGGATCCCGGATCCCGAGCGGCGGCTCGACAACTATCCCCACGAGCTGTCCGGCGGCATGCAGCAGCGGGTGATGATCGCGATCGCACTGTCGTGCGACCCGGCGCTCCTGATCGCGGACAACCCCACCACCGCGCTCGACGTGACCATCCAGATCCAGATCCTTGACCTGGTCAAGCACCTGCGGGATCGGCTCGGCATGGGCGTGCTCTGGATCACGCACGACCTTGGGGTGGTGGCCAAGCTCTGCGACCGGGTGGTGATCATGTACGCGGGTGAGGTGATGGAACAGGGCGACGTCTACTCGGTGCTCAAGCGGCCGCGCCACCCCTACACGCGGCGGCTCATCGACGCGCTGCCCAAGCTCGGCCGGCCGGAGCAGCGCCTGATGCCAATCGAGGGCCGGCCGCCCGATCCGGCGAACCTGCCGGTGGGGTGTCCGTTCGCGCCGCGCTGCCAGAAGGCCCGCGCGGAGTGCGAGGCGGCCGAGGTGCCGCTGATCGAGACCGGCGACGGCCGTGCGGTGCGCTGTCTCTTCCCGGAGGACTAGGATGGCCCCCGACGGCGCAGCCCTGCTCGAGATCCGCAACCTCGTGAAGCACTTCCCGGTGCGCCGCGGACTGTGGGCGAGCGGGCCCCCGGCGGCGGTGCGCGCGGTGGACGGCATCACCTTCGACATCCGTCGGGGCGAAACGGTAGGGCTGGTGGGAGAGTCCGGGTGCGGCAAGACCACCACCGGCCGGATGATCATGAAGCTGATCGCGCCGACCTCGGGAGACGTGCGCTTCGAGGGGCAGTCCATCACCGGCATCTCCGTCGAGGAGGAGCGGGCCTATCGACGGCAGGTCCAGATGGTGTTCCAGGACCCGTACTCGTCGCTGAACCCGCGGATGACGGTGGGCTCGATCATCGGCTATCCCATGCGCATCCAGAACGCCTATCCGGGACCGGCGCGTGACGCGCGCATCCGCGAGCTGCTGGAGCTGGTCGGGCTCTCGCGCTACCAGGCGAGCTGGTACCCGCACGAGTTCAGCGGGGGCGAGCGTCAGCGGGTAGGCATCGCGGCGGCGCTGGCGCTGAACCCGAAGTTCGTGTTCTGCGACGAGCCGGTCTCCTCGCTCGACGTCTCGGCGCAGGCCCAGATCCTGAACCTTTTGAAGGACGTCCGCCGCGAGTTCAATCTCACCATCCTGATCGTGACCCACAACCTGAGCGTGGTGGAGTACCTGAGCGACCGGGTGGTGGTGATGTACCTCGGCAAGATCGTGGAGGTGGCCAGCACCGCCGATCTCTACCGCGAGACCCTGCACCCCTACAGCAAGGCGCTGGTGTCGGCGATCCCGACCCCGGATCCGGACGTGGAGCGCGAGCGCGAGCAGATCATCCTGCGGGGAGAGATCCCGAGCCCGCTCAACCCGCCGTCCGGGTGCCGCTTCCACACCCGGTGCCAGTCTTACATCGGCGACGTGTGCCACGACGTGGAGCCGGAGCTGCGCGAGGTGCGCCCCGGCCACTTCGCGGCCTGCCACCTCTACTCCGGGCTCACCGCCACGCCGGCCGCGCCCGGGGCCACCCACACCGCCGGCCAGCTCGTGTAGCGCCAACGGGCCGCCCGTGTAACCGAGCCAAGGAGGACACCATGCCGGTCTCGTTGCCCACTCCCGATCAGCTCAAGCGGATCGCCGAGAAGATGAACCTCTCCCTGACCGACGCCGACGTCGCCTCGTTCCTGGCCCTCATGAAGCCGAGCATCGACGGCTACAACGTGGTGGACGCGCTCCCGGACGAGCTGCCCCCAGTGAAGTATCCGCGCACCCCGGGCTACCGCCCGCAGCCCGAGGAGAACGCCCACAACGCCTGGTACTACAAGTCACGCATCGAGGGCGCGCCGCAGGGCAAGCTCAAGGGCAAGCGGGTGGTGATCAAGGACAACGTGATGGTGGCGGGGGTGCCGATGATGAACGGCGCGTCCACCCTGGAGGGCTACATCCCGGAAGTGGACGCCACCGTGGTGACCCGCATCCTCGATGCGGGCGGTACCATCCTCGGCAAGGCGCACTGCGAGTACTACTGCCTCTCCGGGGGCAGCCACACCAACGCGACCGGCGGGGTACACAACCCGCACCGGAAGGGCTACTCCGCGGGTGGCTCGTCGTCGGGCAGCGCGGTGCTGGTGGCGCTGGGCGAGGCCGACATGGCCATCGGCGGTGATCAGGGCGGGTCCATCCGCATGCCGGCGTCGTTCTGCGGCATCTACGGGATGAAGCCCACTCACGGTCTGGTGCCGTACACCGGCATCATGCCCATCGAGATCTACGTGGACCACACCGGCCCCATGACCGCCACCGTGGCCGACAA
>DATFWA010000021.1:0-8152 GCA_035259825.1 Candidatus Methylomirabilota bacterium
GGGGGATCCGGATACTGGTCCTGCACGACGACGGTGTCGCGGAGGTCCAGGGAGAAGTTGATCGGGCTGAAGTGCAGGCGGCCGATCGTGACCGTATAGCCCTTGAGGCTCGCGTTCATCTTCGCTTCGGTGTACCGGCGCAGCGGCTCGTCGATGAAGAACAGCGCGACCACCGAGGCGACCAGCAGGAGCGCGACGAGCGCGCCCGCCGCGATCATCCATCGTCGCGTCGTCATTTCCGACCACCAGCCCGGCCACTTCATGCTGGCGAGGATCAGCAAGGGTCGTGCCCGGCCCGCCGGGGCGTCCCAGAGGCGGCCGCGCGCTCGACGTCGAGGAGTTTCGACCGGGAACTTCTGACTACGTGTGAATGGCGCGGAGGGCGAATCTCGCCTCTACGCGGCGCTTGCGTTCCCACCGCCGGGCGCGCCTCGTCCGAAAGATCAGTGGCACAGGAGTTGTAGCCTGCCTCGGCGCATGGCCCGCCAATCCGAAACTCGTGTGTTCAAGGTCGGGATCTCGGGCTCGTACGGCGGACTGAACCTCGGTGACGAGGCAATCTTGCAATCAATAGTCGCGCAGCTGCGCGCCACCGTCCCGTGCGAGATCACTGTCTTCTCCCGGGACGCCAAGGACACCGCGGCGCGGCACAAGGTGGAGCGCAGCATTCCGGTGCGCGATCTCTCGCGCGACGAGGTCCTGCCCGAGGTCGCTGATCTCGACCTCTTCATCCTGGGCGGTGGCGGCATCCTCTACGACGAAGCGGCCGCGGTGTACCTGCGTGAGGTCTCGATGGCCCAGGAGCACCACGTGCCGGTCCTGGTCTACGCGGTGAGCGCCGGTCCGCTCCACGACCCGGCGGCGCGGACCCTGATCCGCGATACCCTGAGCCGCGCCGACGCGGTCACGGTTCGCGAGCGGCGCGCCCGGCAGCTGCTGGAGGAGGTGGGCGTCCGCGATATCGAGGTGACCGCCGATCCCGCCCTCCTCCTCGAGCCCGAGGCGCTACCCGCGGATGCGCTCCACCGCGAGGGGCTGAACGAGCACCGTCGGCTGATCGGGCTCTCGGTGCGGGAGCCCGGCTCGGCCGCGCCGGACATCGACGAGAACCACTACCACGCGCTGCTCGCCAACGCGGCCGACTACATGGTCGACCGGCTCGAAGCCGATCTCGTCTTCGTGCCCATGGAGCCGCGGCGGAACGACACCCAGCACTCGCACGCGGTGGTCTCCAAGATGGCGTACGCGCATCGGGCCACCGTGCTGAAGGGCGAGTACACGTCGGGCCAGCTCCTGTCCCTTATGGGGCACTTCGACTTCGCGGTGGGCATGCGCCTGCACTTCCTGATCTTCGCGGCCCTGAACCGCGTGCCGTTCGTGGCCTTGCCCTATTCGAGCAAGGTGGCCGGGTTCCTCGAGGATCTCGAGATCGCGATGCCCCCGCTCAAGCAGGTCAACGCCGGTCAGCTCATCGCCTACATCGACCGCTGGTGGGACCTGCGGCGGAACCTCCAGGCGCGGCTCGAGAAGTCGGTGCCCGACATCCAGGCGCGCGCGCGGCGCACCAACGAGATCGCCTTGCAGCTGCTCGACGGCCAACGCCGGCAGGAATCGGAGGCTGGCCGCGGATCCGGAGGCTGAACGCCATGCCGCCGCTGCTGCGTCCGAAAGACCCCGAGACCCTCACGCTGGCGCCCCGCACCGCCACCATCGCGGCCAATTGCGACGTCCTGGTGGTGGGCGGCGGCCCCGCCGGCCTCGGGGCGGCCCTGGGCGCCGCGGACGCGGGCGCCGAGGTAGTCCTGGTCGAGCGGCATGCGTTCCTGGGCGGCAACGCCACCGCCGCGCTCGTGATGCCGCTGATGTCGTTTCACACCCAGCGCGGCGCGGCCGCCCCAGGCACCGCCGCGGACCTGATGCCGCAGGACCACGGGCCGGGCGACGCCGTGGTGCAGGGTGTGCTGCGGCGCCTGCTCGAGCGTCTCCATAATGCGGGCGGCTCCCTGCGGCCGTCCGAGCAGACCGGGTTCGTGGTGCCGTTCGATCCGGAGATCTTCAAGCTGGTGGCGCTGGATCTCCTGGACGAGGCGGGGGTGCACGTGCTCCTGTACGCCCTGGCCACCGGAGTCATCGGCGCGCCGCGGCTCGACGGCGTGGTGTTCGAGACCAAGTCCGGGCCGATCGTGATCCTGGCCCGCGCGGTGGTCGACGCCACTGGTGACGGCGACGTCGCGGCCCTCGCCGGGGCGCCGTTCGAGATCGGCCGCGAAGGGGACGACCTCGTCCAGCCCATGACGCTGATGTTCCGGATGGTGGAGTTCGAGCGCACCGCGTTCGCCGCCTACCGGCAGGCCCATCCGGACCAGTGGCGCGGCGTCCATGGGCTGTGGGATCTGGTCCGGCAGGCGAGCGCGGCCGGTGAGCTGAGTCTCGCCCGCGAGGACATCCTGTTCTTCGGCACTCCGCACGAGCGCGAGCTGTCGGTGAACAGCACGCGCGTCACCGGCGTCCTGGGCACCAGCGTGTGGGATCTCACTCGCGCCGAGTGGCAGGCGCGGCGGCAGATGCGGCAGATCGCCGCGTTCCTCCGCAAATACGTGCCCGGTTTCGAGCGCTCGTACGTGGCCCAGAGCGGGGTCACCATCGGGGTGCGCGAGACGCGGCGGGTCACCGGAGACTACGCCCTCTCCGCGCAGGACATCCTCGGCGGGCAGAAGTTCGAGGACGCGATCGCGCGCGGGACCTATCCGATCGACATCCACAATCCCCAGGGCAAGGGCACGCTCCTGATGCGTCTGCCGCCCGGCGACTGGTACGACATCCCGCTCCGCTGTCTCCTCCCGCAGCGCGTGGATCGCCTGGCGGTGGCGGGCCGGTGCATCTCGGGCACGCACGAGGCGCACTCGTCCTACCGGGTGATGCCGATCGCGATGGCCACCGGCCAGGCTGCCGGGGTCTGCGCGGCCCTGGCCGCGCGCGAGGGCAAGGCGGTGCGCGACGTGCCCGCGGGGGACGTGCGCGACGAGCTGCGGCGGCAGGGCGCCGAGGTCTGAGCCGCGCGCCCGGGTTCTACCGGGTAGGAGCTTCCCCAGGGAATGCCGCCGTGCCACGGGCCGCGGAAATCAGTGGCCGGTGGAGGCGAAAGCCTCGCGATGTCGCGGCACGTCCCTTGCCTCGAATACTCGAATGGGTGTCGCGGGATGCGGTACCGCACCCAACTGCACCCAACTCCAACAGGAGAAGGAGCCCGTCATGAACAAGGACATCGCGGCCGGCAAGTGGAAGGAGATGAAGGGGAAGGTCAAGGAGCAGTGGGGCAAGCTTACCGATGACGAGCTCGACCAGGCCGAGGGCCGGGCCGAGCAGATGGTCGGACTGCTCCAGCAGCGCTACGGCTACACGAAGGACCGGGCGCAGGATGAGTATGACCGGTTCATGAACCGCTACGAGGAGCCCGAGGTGCGCCGCTAGCGGTCCCGTCTGGGAAGGGCGGCGGCGCCTTCGAGCGCCGTCGCCCGCCTCGCCTAGAGCGCCAGGTACTGCTGGCGGATGGCGTCGTTGTCGCGGAAGTCGCGCGCGGTGCCGTCGAAGCGGATGTGGCCTTTCTCCAGCACGTAGACCCGGTCGGCCAAGTCGAGCGAGAATCCGATGTTCTGCTCGGCCAGCAGGATCGTGAGCCCTTCCTTCTTCAGGCGGGCGATCTGCTCCTTGAGGTGCTCGACGACCAGGGGCGCCAGCCCCTCGGACGGCTCGTCGAGCAGCAACAGCTCCGGGTTGCCCATGAGGGTCCGCGCGATCGTGAGCATCTGCTGCTCACCGCCGGAGAGAAAACCGCCCTGGCGGTTCATCAGCTCGCGGAGCTTCGGGAAGAGATCGAACACGCGCTCAACCGTCCAGCCGCCGCCGTTCCGTTCGCCCCGGCTCGCCACGTCGAGGTTTTCCCAGACCGTGAGGTCGGCGAAAATGCGCCGGTCCTCCGGGATGAAGCCGATGCCGGCGCGCGCGATCTGGTAGGGCGGCCGCCCCGCGACGTCGCGCCCCTTCCACACCACCCGGCCTCGGCGCGGCGGCGTGAGGCCGATGATGCTGCGCATGGTGGTCGTCTTGCCCACCCCGTTTCGGCCGAGCAGGCACACGCACTCGCCCCGCGCTACCTGTAGGGACACGCCGAACAGGACCTGGGAGAGGCCGTAGTAGGTGTAGATGTCCTCGACGGTGAGGATGGTCTCGCGCGACGGGGCCGGCGCGGCGGCCATCAGTGCCCCTCCCCCAGATAGACTCGCCGCACCTCTGGGTCGCGCCGCACCTCGGCGGGCACGCCGTCGGCGATCACCCGGCCCTGGTGGAGCACGGTGATGCGGTGGGCGATGGAGAAGACCACCTCCATGTCGTGCTCGGTGAAGAGCAGGGTCAGCCCGCGATCCGCGGCGATGCGCTCGATGAGCCGGATGGACTCGCGGGTCTCGGTGGCCGACATGCCCGCGGTGGGCTCGTCGAGGAGGAGGATCTCGGGCTCCAGGGCCAGCGCGATGCCCAGCTCGAGCTGCTTCTGGTTGCCGTGCGAGAGGAATCCCGACGTCTCGCCTGCCTTCTCGAGCAGGCCCACCGCCCCGAGCAGATTCTCGGTCTCGTCGCGGTAGAGGCGCTCGACCGGGGTGAACAGGTTGAAGCCGCGCCCGCGGTGCGAGACGAAGGCGGCCTGGATGTTCTCGTACACGGTCAGGCGCGGGAAGATGTTGGTGCGCTGGAACGAGCGGCCCATTCCGAGGCGGCAGAGGTCGTGCGGCGCGATGCCGGTGACGTCGCGCTCCTTGAACACTACGCGCCCGCCGTCCGGCTGCAGGTGGCCGGTGATCAGGTTGAACAGGGTGGTCTTGCCCGCGCCATTGGGCCCGATGATCGCGCTGATCGAGCCCTGCGGTACCGTGAACGAGACGCCGCCCACCGCCGCGAAGCCGTCGAAGCTCTTGCTGATCTTGCTGACCTCAAGCACCGGCGGGCCTCCGCGACAGGCGCCGCCAGAGCGCAATCACCGCGCCGGCGAGTCCGCCCGGGAAGACGAAGAGCAGGATCACCAGGATGCTCCCCAGGATGAAGGGCCAGTACTCGGTGTAGGACACGATCTGCTGGTTGAGCCAGATCAGCGCCAGCGCGCCCACCGCGGGCCCCCAGAAGGTGCCCATGCCGCCCAGCAGGGTCATGATCAGCACCTCGGACGACTTCGTCCAGTATGCGAAGTCGGGGAACACGCCGCGGTTGAAGATGCCGAAGAGACCGCCGGCCAGGCCCGCGAAGATGCCCGCGATCACGAAGGCGGCCAGCTCGTAGCGTCGCACGTTCACCCCGATGAACTCGGCGCGCTCCGCGTTCTCGCGGATGGTGGTCAGCATGCGGCCGAAGGGTGAGCCCACGATGCGGCGGAGGAGCCAGATGCAGACCGCGACCAGGATCAGGCAGGTGAAGTAGTAGTAGTCGGAGGTGCGATAGCCGCCCACGAACGGCAGCACCGCGGCCACCCGGTCGACCCAGTCGAAGCTCGGGTAGGGGATCTCGGGCATGCCCTGCTCGCCGCCGGTCACCTCGTTCCACTTGAAGCAGATGGCCCACACGATCTGTGCGAAGGCCAGGGTGAGCATCGCGAAGTAGATGCGGGTGAGGCGCACGCAGAAGAAGCCGAAGACCAGCGCGCAGAGACCCGCCACCACGCCCGCGGCGGGGAACGCGATCAGGAACGGCACGGCCAGCTTCTTCATAAGCAGGCCGGTGGCGTAGGCGCCGATGCCGAAATAGGCCGCGTGCCCGAAGGACACCAGGCCGGTGTAGCCAACCAGCAGGTTGAGGCTGGTCGCGAACAGCGCCCAGATCACCACGTCATTGGCCAGGAAGGTGTAGAAGCGCGAGCCGAGGCCCGGCACCAGGAACAAGGCCACCAGCACGATCGGGCCCCAGGGGACGTGGCGCAGGCGGGACTGGGTTCTGGTCATTTCAGGGGGCGACCCAGGAGGCCCCAGGGGCGGACGATCAGGACGGCCGCCATCAGCGCGAACACCGAGAAGATGGAGAAGCGCGGGAAGAAGAGGATGCCGAAGGAGAGCACCTGCCCATAGATGAGAGCGCCCAGGAACGTGCCCCAGAACGAGCCGAGCCCACCGATCACCACCACCACGAAGGCCTCCACGATCACCTCGGTGTCCATGCCCGGGGTGGTGGCCCGCATCGGCGCGATCAGGGCGCCGCCGAGACCGCCCAGGAACGACGCGAGCACGAAGACCCAGGTGTACAGGCCGTCCACGTTGACCCCGAGCGCGCCGAGAGTCTCGCGGTCGAGAGCGGCCGCACGGATGAACCGGCCCACCCGGGTGCGCTGCAGGACGAACCAGAAGGCCAGCGCGATGGTCGGGCCTAGGAGCAGGATGAACAGGTTGTAGTGGGGGATGGTGGCCCCGAACAGATGGAAGGCCCCGGTAAGCTCGGGAGGCCGGCTCACCGACTTCTGCTGGGTCCCCCAGATGATCTTGGCGCAGTCGCTGAGGATCAGCACGAGGGCATAGGTGAACAGGAGCTGGTACAGCTCCTCCTTGCCGTAGAGGTGGCGGAAGAGGAACCGCTCCACCAGGCCCCCGAGGATCGCGATGGCGGTCGCGGCGCCCAGCGCAGCCAGCCAGAAGCGCCCGGGTCCGACTCCGATCCACTGCACCAGCTGGAAGGCGCTGTAGGCCCCGAGCATGTAGAACGTGCCATGCGCGAAATTCAGCACGCGGAGCACGCCGAAGATCAGCGAGAGGCCGGAGGCGATGAGGAAAAGGAACATCGCGGCCGTGAGGCCGCTCAGGCTCTGCGCGAAGACGAACGACGGATCCGGCATCGGGGGACCCCCTCACCCGGCCCCTCTCCCCCTCGACGGGGGAGAGGGAATCGCGGGATGCGGCGAGGTGAGGGGAGAGCGCGCTAGTCCATGAACTTCGTCGGGTCCAGGTACTCGACCGGCTTCATGATCGGGAAGGGATACTTGGGATCCTTCACCGTCTTGCCGTAGAGCTGGCCCCGGTTCGCCTGGTGATCTTTTTCTCGAATCGTCTGCTTGCCGATCGGGGTGTCGATGGTGAGCCCGAGCAGCGCCTTGGAGACCTTGTCGGAGTCGGTGCTGCCCGCCTTCTTGATGGCCTCGGTCAGGAACTGCATGCCGGTGTAGCCCTGGATGGCCCACGAGGACGGGTACTCGTCCTTGAGGTACTTCGAGAGCTTCTCGGTGTACTCGCGGTGGGCCGGCGACTCGCCCCAGTAGAAGGCGTCGTAGGAATTGCCCCAGATGCCGACCGGGTAGTCCGCGCCCATCGACTTGGTGGTCTCGGGCGAGCCGGCCTCGCCCAGGCCGATGAAGTTGTACTTCACCGCGTCGAACATGCCGAGGGCCTTGCCCTGCTTGGAGTAGGTCACGAAGAAGCCGCCCCAGATCGACGACACGATGGCCTCGGGCTTCTTGGCCATCTGGGCGTTGATGAACGGGTTGTAGTCCTGCTCGCCGAGCTTGGGCCACTGCTGGTCGACGATCTGCACGCTCGGCTTGATCTTCTTGATGTGCTCCACGAACGCCTTCGTCACGTCCTGGCCGTAGGCGTAGTCGAACGCGATGGTGGCGACCTTGGTCACCGGCCACTTGGCCACGATCTCGGCCGCGCTGCGGCCCTCCATGGTGGTGTTGGCCGCGACGCGGAAGACGTAGGGATGCAGCTTGTCGGCGGCGGTGAGCTGGTCGGTCTTCGGAATGGGCGCGATGAAGACGATCTTGTTCTCCTTCGCCACCACCGAGACCGCCGGGCCTTCCGCGGAGGTCAGTGTGCCCATCAGGAAGTCCACGTTGTCCTTGAGGATCATCTCGCGGGCGACCCGCACCGCTTCGTTGGCGTCCGCCTTGGAGTCGCGCACGACCAGCTCGATCTTGCGGCCGAGCACGCCGCCCTTGGCGTTCAGCTCTTCGACGTACATCTGGGCGCCCTTGAGCGCCGGCTCGCCAAAGAGCGCGCCGGGACCGGAGAGGATCATGGGGAAGCCGACCTTGATCGGCTTCTGCGCTTCGGCGGCGAGCGGCGCCGCGAGGACGAGCACGAGGAGCATGGTCACAAACCGCAGTGGCATAGAAAGCCTCCTTGAT
>DATFWA010000022.1:0-5404 GCA_035259825.1 Candidatus Methylomirabilota bacterium
CCCAGCCCGTAGACCGCGTAGAGCCGCTTGTCGGGATCGCAGACGAAGGGATAGGGCGTCGGGCTGTGACCGAAGAAGACCCGCGCGGCCTGGAGCAGATTGGGGCCGACCTGGATGATCTCGGTGCCGGCGCCCAGCAACTCCTCGTAGCCCTCGGTCATGCTCCATGTAGACGCGGCAGAACGGGCACGTGAACCCGCGGGAGAACCACACCACGACGTTGGCCCGCCCGCGGTACGCGGCCAGGTCGACGGTGCCTCCCTGGACCGAGGTCAGGCTGAAGAGCGGGGCCGGCTGCCCGACCGCCGGCGGCTCGGGGACGGACGCCACGGTGCGAGGATAGCACGCACCTCGCGTCGGGCCGGCCCGCCGGTGAAGACGCACCGCGACACAGCAATTGACGTCGCGGCCTCCACCTCGTTACCCTCGCGGGTAACCGGTGGAGACCATCAAGATCGTTTACGACTTCGCGTTTCCCGACGGGGACGGGAAATCCTATACCGTCGATCTCGACCGGGGCTCCCTCACCCTCCGCCCGGCCGAGGCCACCCGACCGCCCGCGTGGGCCCGGCTGGAGAACCACCAGTGCGGCCACTGTCCGCTGAAGCCGGCCGAGCATCCCTACTGCCCGGTGGCCACCAACCTGGCCGCGCTGGTGGAGTCCTTCAAGGACAAGGCCTCCGTGGCCGAGGCCACCGTCACCGTCACCACCGAGGAGCGGACCTACGTCAAGAAGCTGCCGCTGCAGCACGGGATCTTCGGCGTCTTCGGCCTCGTGATGGCGACCAGCGCGTGTCCCTACATGGACTTCCTCAAGCCGATGGCGCGCTTCCACCTCCCGTTCTCCACCGCGGAGGAGACCATCGTGCGCTCGGTCTCCATGTACCTCCTCCACCAGTACTTCGTGGCCAAGCGCGGCGGCTCACCCGACCTCGGCCTCGAGCTGCTGGAGACGCACTACGAGAACATCCAGAAGGTCAACGACGGCATCCTGGAGCGCATCAAGGGTGTGGTCCAGAACGACGCCGACCTCAACGCCCTGATCATCCTCCAGAGCTTCGCCGACCTCCTGACCATGGCGATCTCCAAGGACCTGTCCAAGATCGAGCCGCTCTTCTTCCGCAAGCCATAGGCGGTCGCTGAAAAGGGCCCATCTGCTTCGTTGGCGCCCTCGGTCGGGGCGCTCAACGTACAGGGAATACGCCTCGCGCCCGACCTTCGGGCGCCGCCTCGCATCTGGACCCTTTTGAGCGACCGGTATCGCGCGGGCGTGGGATCCTAGCGGCCGTCCTTGTCCAGGACCTCGCGAATCTGGTCGGCTGGGATGGCGATCTTCACGCCAGCGCGCTCCTCCTGCAGCAGCATGGCCACGCGCGAGTCACGCTCGCCCCACCCGCGGTTCAGCGCCTCGGTCAGCTCTTCGAGCGCGAGGTTCGCCATCCGCATCGGCACGCCCAGCTCGCGGCCGAGACCGACCGCCAGCGACACGTCCTTGTGGCTGAGCCGCAGGCTGAACGCGGGAGGATCGAAGGTGCCGGGCAGGAACTGATCGGCCAGCCCGTCGAACGTCCGCCGCCGTCCGCCCGCGCCCTGCCGCACCGCCTTCCAGAGCGTGAGCGCGTCGACTCCGCCCTTTACCCCCATGGTGAACACCTCGGCCAGCGCGGTTTGCACCGCGTAGCCCGCGCAGTTGTGCACCAGCTTGGCCACCGAGCCGGCTCCGATCGGGCCCACGTAGTACGGCTGATCGCCGATGGCGTCCAGCACCGGCTTGAACCGGTCGTAGACCTCGCGGTCGCCGCCGATCCAGAGCGCGAGCTTCCGGGTCTTGGCGCCCTTGGGCCCGCCGCTCACCGGCGCGTCGAGCACGTGAAGCCCTTTCTCCTTGAACGCCGGATAGAGCCGCCGCATCAGCGCCGGCGAGTTGGTGCTGAGATCGAAGTAGGCCGCGCCCTTCTTCATCCCGTGGATGAGCCCTTCGGGTCCGAGCGCGACCTGCTCCACTTCCTTGGGCCCGGGCAGCGAGGTAAAGACGACCTCGACGCCCTCTGCCACCGCGCGCGGGGTGTCCTTCCACACCGCGCCCGCCTTCAGGTGTGGCGCCGCGACCTCCTTCCTCACGTCGCTCACCTGCAGCTCGTGGCCGCCCGCCTGCAGATTGGACGCCATGCTGGCGCCCATGGTGCCGAGACCGATGAATCCGACCTTCATGACTTCTTCTCCTCGAAGACCTGTTTGACGACCTTCGCGGCGGACATCGCGCTCGGCCAGCCCGCGTAGAACGCCAGGTGGGTGATGAGCTCGCCAATCTCCTCCTTCGTCACGCCGTTGGCGAGCGCGCGCTCGGTGTGACACTTCAGCTGGTCTGGGCGATAGAGGGCGGTCAGGGCCGCGAGCGTGATGAGGCTGCGATCGCGCTTGGAGAGACCCGGCCGCTCCCAGATGTCGGGATAGACCAGGGTCTCGGTCAACTCGATCAGCTTGGGAGCGACCGTTCGGACTTCGTTGCGGGATGCGGCCACCGCGGCGGGTAGAGCCATCGCGATACTCCTCCTCTCGAGTGGGACTTCCTGAGACCCGGGAAACGCGTAGAATCCTGCCACGGGAAAGGAGACTTGACCATGCCCAATGCGCCCTACCGCATCTACGCGGTCCGCTACGCCCATCGCGCCTGCACAACGTCGGAGGCGTTCTACGGCGACTACCATCGAGCCCCCATGACGATGGACTACTTCGTGTGGGCGCTCACCAACGGCCGCGACACGGTGGTAGTGGACCTGGGCTTCACGGAAGCGGTGGGAACGCGGCGCGGACGGCAGTTCCTCCGCTGCCCGGGCAAGGGCCTCTCCGAGATCGGGGTGGAGGCGGCGTCGGTCGAGCACGTGATCCTGAGCCACTTCCACTACGATCACGTGGGCAACTATGGGCTCTTCCCCAACGCGACCTTCTACGTGCAGGACTCCGAGATGGCGTTCTACACCGGCCGGAACGCGGCGCTGCCCGCGTTCCGCCACTCGGTCGAGGTGGAGGACGTGTGCGCGCTGGTCCGCCTGAACTACGAGCGGCGCATGCAGTTCGTGGAGGGCTCGCGCGAGATCGTGCCCGGCATCGCGGTGCACCACGTGGGCGGGCACACCGCGGGCATGCAGATCGTCACGGTGGCGCACGCGAAGGGACAGGCGGTGGTGGCCTCGGACGCCTCGCACTACTACCGCAACTTCGAGGAGAACATTCCCTTCAACACGCTGCAGGACCTGCCGCGGATGTACTCGGCCTTCGGCACGATCCGCGAGCTGGCCTCGTCCGCCGACCTGGTGCTGCCCGGCCACGACCCGCTGGTGCTCGAGCGGCTCAAGCGAGTGGGGGACGGGATCGTGGAGATGTAGGGCTCGGCGCGGCCGAGCGAGGGGTGCTCGTACTCCGCGTCGCATACGCCCGCGTGAACTCCGCTCCGAAGAGCACGATCTGGGCCGAGTAGTACACCCATGCCAGGATGAGGATGATCCACGCCGCCGCGCCGTACGCGGCGCCGATCTCAGTGCGGCCGAGATACACCCCGATCGCGAGCTTGCCCACGTAGAAGAACGCGGCGGTCACCGCCGCGCCCACCCACACGTCGCGCCAGCGGATGTCGGCGTCAGGCAGCACCTTGAAGATCATCGCGAACAGCAGCGTGTGGACGATGAGCGAGCCGACGACCTGGGCGAGCACGAGCATGCCGCTGATACCCGGCATCCAGCCCGACCCGTAGCGGCCGAGCGCGGCGGCTGCCGCGCTCAGCACCAGCGAGACGCTGAGCAGGAAGCCGACGCCCAGCACCGCCGCGAACGACCAGAACCGCGCGCGGACGATGGCCACGATCCCAGACTGCGACTGGCCCGGCACGCCCCAGACCCGGTTCAGCGCGGTCTGCAGCTGGCTGAACGCGCTGGTCGAGCCGAAGAGGAGCACCAGCAGGCCGATCAGGGTGGCCAGCGATCCGGCACCCTGCCGGCTCGCGCTCTGGATGAGCGACTGGATGGCCTTGGCGCCCTCGTCGCCGACCAGGTCGCGGATCTGTCCCACGATCTCGCCTTGGGCCGCCTCCTGGCCGAAGAGCGCACCGGCCACCGCGATCGCGATGACCAGAATGGGCGCCAGCGAGAAGACGGCGTAGTAGGCGAGCGCGGCCCCCGCCGTGAGGCAATCGTCCTCGCTCCACTTGAACGCGGCGCGGCTGAGGAGTCGCCCGACCGCTCGCACGATCAAGCGCTCCGCACGGCGGCCGCCCTCAGATCGGACAGACGAGGTGACCGAGACGCTCGGTCAGCTTCGGGTTCTCCCGGTAGTCGACCGGAACGTCGACGACCGAGGGGCCGGGCCAGGCCAGTGCCTCGGCGAGCGCGGGAGCCAGCTCCCGCGCCGAGCCTACCGAGAAGCCCTTGGCGCCGAAGGCGCGCGCGAGGGCCACGAAGTCCGGGTTGGTGAACTCCACCCCGGACTCCCGGCCGAGCCGTGCCTGCTGCTTCCACTGGATGAGGTTGTAGCCGCCGTCCCGGAAGATCACGTTGACGATGGAGAGCCCGAGGCGCTTGGCGGTCTCCAGCTCCTGCACGTTCATCAGGAAGCCGCCGTCACCGCTCACCGCCACCACCTTCAGCTCCGGGTGCACGAGCTTGGCCGCCACCGCGGCGGGCAGGGCGATGCCCATGGCGGCGAGGCCGTTGGAGATCAGCACGCGGTTCGGCTCGTAGGCCGGGAACGTCCGGGCGATCCAGAGCTTGTGGCTGCCCACGTCGGAGATCAGGATGTCGTCGCGGCCCATTGCCGCGCGCAGGTCGCGCAGGATGCGCTGCGGCTTGATCGGGAAGGTGTCGTCGTCGGCGCCCTCCGCCAGCTGCTCGAGGATGAAGCGCCGCAGCTCCCGGTAGGGCGCGGGGTCCTTCTGGCCCTTCACCAGCGCGTTGAGCAGCTCGAGGGCCTCGCGCACGTCGGCCACCACCTCGACCGCCGGCTGGTAATAGCCGTCGACCTCGGCGGGGGTGAAATCGATGTGGATGATGTGCTTCTTGCGCTCCGGGTTCCAGACCTTAGGCGCGTACTCGACCAAATCGTAGCCGACCGCGATGATGAGATCCGCCTTCTCGAACCCGCACGAGACGTAGTCGCGCGCCTGCAGCCCGGCGGTGAGCAGCGCGAGCGGATCGTCGTAGGGCATGCAGCCCTTGGCCATGAAGGTGTTGACCACCGGGATGCCGTGCGCGCGCGCGAACTCGCGTAGCTCCCGGGAGGCGCCGCCGCGGATGACTCCGTTGCCCGCGAAGATCAGCGGGAAGGCCGCAGCCTCGATCAGCCGCGCCGCCGCCTGCAGCGACGGCCGATCCGGCGAGGGCCGCCGCGGCCGCTCGGTGGACAGCGGCTCGCC
>DATFWA010000023.1:0-30233 GCA_035259825.1 Candidatus Methylomirabilota bacterium
AGCCAGCCAGAACGACCGGTAATAGGCCTTGCGATAGTAGTAGCAGGTCAAGCGGAAGAGACCGGGGCCGGCCAGGATGAGGAACGCGGGCGACACGAGGCCGATGATCGGCAGCGTGATGTCGGGGAGCCCGCCCCCGAAGGTGTGATGCAGGCACGCCTTCGTGATGCAGGGAGAATAGAAGGGCGACAGGTACGGCGCCGCATAGTAGTGCGCGTTCTGGAAGGCGGCCCACGTCGAATAGACGACGAAGGCCAGCAGCACCACCACGACCGTGACCGGCAGCGCCCACCATGAGTCTGTGCGCAGGTGCGCCGCTCGAATTGGCGCGCGCGCCTCCCCGAGGATGCGTCCGCCCTGCCTCTGCGCCGTTGCCCCGTTCATGACCGCTCCTCCCTCGCGTAGGCCTTCATGCCGTCCTGGTAGAGATCGCCGCCGTGGCAGTCGTTGACCACGATGGCGGGGAACCCCTCGACCTCGAGCCGGCGAATCGCCTCGGTGCCGAGATCCTCGTAGGCCACCACCTCGAGCTTCTTCACGAACGCCGAGAGCACCGCCCCCGCGCCGCCGATCGCCCCGAAGTAGACGGCCTTGTGCTGGCGGAGCGCGTCCTTCACCGGCTGCGAGCGGGCGCCCTTGCCGAGCGTGGCTTTAAGGCCCAGGGCCAGCAGCTTCGGGGTGAACTTGTCCATGCGCCCGCCGGTCGTAGGGCCGATGGAGCCGACCACGTCGCCGGGGCGCGCGGGCGAAGGCCGGGTGTAGTAGATGATCTGGCCGCGCACGTCGATGGGCAGCGGCTTCCCCGCATCGATCAGGGGGAGCAGCCGGGCGTGGGCCGCGTCACGGGCGGTGTACATCACCCCGGTGATCCGCACTCGGTCGCCCGCCTTCAGCGACTCCGCGTCGGCGTCGCTCAGCGGCGGCGTGACCTCCTTCGTTCCGTCAGCCCCTATCGTGATCATTGCCGACACCCCATCGCTGGCCCGCTCACAGCACGGCCTCTTTGTGGCGATGGGCGTGGCACTCGATGGTGACCGCCACCGGCAGGCTGGTGATGTGACACGGATACGTGAGGATGTGGATGCCGAAGGCGGTGGTGTCGCCGCCGTAGCCCTGCGGGCCGATCCCCAGCCGGTTGGCCCGGTCCAGGACCTCGCGCTCGATCGCGGCCACCGTCGGGTCGGGGTTCGGCGCGCCCAGCTCGCGGAAGAGCGCCTTCTTGCTGAGCCGGGCGGCCTGCTCGAAAGTGCCGCCGACGCCGACGCCAGCGATCAGCGGCGGGCAGGCGTCTGGCCCCGCGGTCCGGATGCACTCGAGGATCCACTCCTTGACGCCCTCCACGCCCTCGGCGGGAGTGAGCATCTTGTACTTCGAGCGGTTCTCGCAGCCGCCCCCCTTGGCCATGATCGAGATCCTGAGATCCCCGCCTGGCACGACGTCCAGGTGGATCACCGCGGGCGTGTTGTCGCCGGTGTTCACCCGGTCGAAGGGCGAGCGTACGATCGACGCCCGCAGGTAGCCTTCCTGGTAGCCCTGACGCACGCCCTCGTTGATCGCCTCGTAGAGACCACCGCCGGTGACGTGCACGTCCTGCCCCAAGTCGACGAAGCACACCACGAAGCCGGTGTCCTGGCAGTACGGGATCTTCTTGGTCCGCGCCAGCTCCGCGTTCTGCTGCAGGACCTGCAGGACATGCCGGCCCGCCGGCGACCGCTCCTTCTCGAGCGCGCCCGCGAAGGCGCGCAGCATGTCCGGCTCCAGCGAATAGTTCGCCTCCATGCAGAGCTTCTTGACCGCGTCGACGATGGAGGAGACGTGGATCTCGCGCATGGCGGACTATAGCTTCAGCTTGTCGACCAGCTCGCGCACCGCCGCGGCCGACTTGTCGAAGGCGGCCTGCTCGTCCTTCTGCAGCTTGATCTCGATGATCTGCTCGACGCCTTTGCGCCCCAGCTTCACCGGCACGCCCACGTAGAGGCCCTTGGTGCCGTACTGCCCGTTCAGATAGGCTGCGCAGGGCAGGATCTTCTTCTTGTCCTTCAAGATGGCCTCGACCATCTCCACCGCGGAGGCCGCCGGCGCGTAGTAGGCGCTGCCCGACTTGAGAAAGGCCACGATCTCGGCCCCTCCGTTGGCGGTCCGGGTGACCAAGGACTGGATCTTGTCCGCGGGCAGCAGGTCGGTGATCGGGATGCCGGCCACCGTGGAGTAGCGAGGCAGCGGCACCATGGTGTCACCGTGGCCGCCCAGCACGAAGGCGGTCACGTTCTCGACCGACACGTCCAGCTCCCGCGCGATGAAGGTGCGGAAGCGCGCGGAGTCGAGCACGCCGGCCATGCCGATGACCCGCTCGGCCGGGAAGCCCGACTTCTTCCACGCCAGCTGCACCATCGCGTCGAGGGGATTGGTGACCAGGATCAGGATCGCGTTCTTCGACCGCTTCACCACCTGCTCCACCACCGAGCCTACGATCTCCGCGTTCTTGAACAGGAGGTCGTCGCGGGTCATGCCCGGCTTGCGGGCGAGGCCGGCGGTGATCACTACGATGTCGGAGTCGGCGGTCTCGTCGTAGCCGTTGCTGCCGACCAGGCTCGAGTCGTAGCCGTGCACGGGCCCCGCCTGGGCCAGGTCGAGCGCCTTGCCCTGGGGGATGCCCTCGATCACGTCCACCAGGACCACGTCGCCCAGCTCGCGCTCCACCGCGTACTGGGCCACGGAGGCGCCGACGTTGCCGGCGCCGACCACCGAGATCTTGGGCCGCGCTGCCATCACATCGACTCCATGTTCTTCACGATGGCGGTGCCGAACTCCGAACACTTCACTTCCTTGGCCCCGTCCATCAGACGGGCGAAGTCGTAGGTCACCACCTTCTGGCCGATCGTCTTCTCGATGCCGGCTACCACTCGGTCGGCGGCCTCGGTCCAGCCCATGTAGCGCAGCATCATCTCGCCGGAGAGGATGACCGAGCCCGGGTTGACCTTGTCCTGCCCCGCGTACTTCGGCGCGGTGCCGTGGGTGGCCTCGAAGAGCGCGTGGCCGGTGTCGTAGTTGATGTTGGCCCCGGGCGCGATGCCGATGCCGCCCACCTGCGCGGCGAGCGCGTCCGAGATCAGGTCGCCGGTCAGGTTGCAGCACGGGATCACATCGAACTCGTCGGGCCGGGTGAGGATCTGCTGCAGGAACGCGTCGGTGATCGCGTCCTTCACCAGCATCTTGCCCGCGGGCGGCTTGCCGCCGCAGTCGTCCCAGGAGACGAGGCGGTCCGAGAATTCCCGCTTGGCCAGCTCGTACCCCCACTTCATGAACTGGCCCTCGGTGAACTTCTGGATGTTGCCCTTGTGCACCAGGGTCACGTTGCGACGCCCGTTCTCGATGGCGTAGCGCATCGAGGCGCGGATGAGCCGCTCCGAACCCTCCTTCGAGACCGGCTTGATGCCGATCGAGGAGCTGTTCGGGAAGCGGATCTTCTTGACCCCCATCTCCTTCTGCAGGAAGTCGATCACCTTGCGGTTCTCGGGGGTGCCGGTCATCCACTCGATGCCCGCGTAGATGTCCTCGGTGTTCTCCCGGAAGATGACCATGTCGATCTTCTCGGGATGCTTCACCGGCGAGGGCACGCCCTTGAACCAGCGCACCGGCCGCAGGCAGGTATAGAGATCGAGCTCCTGGCGGAGCGTCACGTTCAGCGAGCGGAAGCCCTCGCCCACCGGCGTGGTGAGGGGGCCTTTGATCGCCACCAGGTACTCACGGATGACGTCGAGGGTCTCGGTGGGCAGCAGGTTCGGCGGGCAATCCTTGCCGTACACCGCGGCCGCCTTCTCTCCCGCGTACACCTCGGCCCACGCGATCTTGCGCTTGCCCTTGTAGGCCTGCGCCACCGCCGCGTCCAGCACGCGGACCGACGCGGCCCAGATGTCGGGGCCGGTGCCGTCGCCCTCGATGAACGCGACGATCGGGTGGTCCGGCACGTGCAGCTTGCCGTGGCCGATGGTGATCTTCTCGCCTGCGGGAATCTTGACTCTCGCTGCCGCCATTGGAGCGTCTCCCTTGCTCTGAGTTATGTGAGGGCGTTCAAGGCTGAGCCCGCCTTGAACCACCCGATCTGCTCGTCGGTCATCGTGTGCAGGCATTGGATGCTGACCGTCTTGCCGCCCGCCTTGTGGATGACCACTTCCACCGGCCTGCCCGGGGTCAGCGTCGCGAGGCCGCGCACGCTCACCCGGTCCGCCTGCTCGAACAGGTCGTAGTCGCTGGCCTTGGCAAACGTCAGGGGCAGGATGCCCTGCTTCTTCAGGTTGGTCTCGTGGATCCGCGCGAAGCTCCGCACGATCACCACCTTGCATCCCAGGTAACGGGGGGACATGGCAGCGTGCTCGCGGCTCGACCCCTCGCCATAGTTCTCGTCGCCGATCACGATCCAGCTGACGCCCCGGCCCTTGAGATCCCGCGCGTTGGCGGTGAAGGTCTTCGCCTCGCCGGTAACCGGATTGGCGCCCTTGCCCGCTTCCCCGGTGAACGCGTTGACCGCGCCCAGGAACATGTTGTCGCTGATCCGGTCCAGGTGACCGCGGAAGCGGAGCCAGGCGCCCGCGGGCGAGATGTGGTCGGTGGTGGTCTTGCCCTTGGTCTTCACCAGGATCGGAAGCTCCCCGAAATCTCGGCCATCCCACCGCGGGAACGGCTGCAGCAGCTGCAACCGCTCGCTGGTCGGCGAGATCACCACCTGCACCTTGTCGCCGTCGGCGGCGGGAGCCTCGAAGCCCTCCTCGCCCTTCACGAAGCCCTGGGCGGGCAGCTCCTCACCCTCGGGGGCGGTGAAGCGGAAGGGCTTGCCGTCGGGTCCGGGAATCGTCCCGTGAACCGGATCGAACTCGAGGGTGCCGCCGAAGGCCAGCGCGGTGACGATCTCGGGACTGGTCAGGAAGGACAGGGTCGACGCGCTGCCATCGTTGCGTCCGGGGAAGTTGCGGTTGAACGAGGAGACGATGGTGTTGGTCTCCTCCTTGCCCACGTCGCTCCGCTTCCACTGCCCGATACAGGGCCCGCACGCGTTGGCCAGCACGGTCCCTCCGATCTTCTGGAAGGTGTCCATGATGCCGTCGCGCTTGATGGTCTGGTAGATGCGCTCCGAGCCCGGCGTGACCAGGAACGGAGTCTTGGCCTTGATACCGGCCTTCAACGCCTGCATCGCGATGTGGGCGGCCCGCCGCATGTCCTCGTAGGAGGAGTTGGTGCAGGAGCCGATCAGGGCCTGGCGAATCGCGGCCGGCCAGCCTTCCTTCTTCACCTCCGCGGCGAGCTTCGAGATGGGCCGGGCCCGGTCCGGCGAGTGGGGCCCGACGATATGCGGCTCGAGCTCGGAGAGGTTGATCTCCACCACCTCGTCGTAGAACTTGCGCGGATCGCGAATGACCTCCGGATCGGCCACCAGGTGCTGGCGGTGCTGCTCGGCCAGCCGGGCGATGTCTGCACGGTCGGTCGCGCGCAGGTAGGCGGCCATGCGGTCGTCGAAATGGAAGAGCGACGTCGTGGCGCCCAGCTCCGCGCCCATGTTGCAGATGGTGCCCTTGCCGGTGGCGCTGATCGACTCCGCGCCCGGCCCGAAGTATTCGATGATCTTGTTGGTGCCGCCCTTCACGGTCAGCAGCCCACAGAGATAGGTGATGACGTCCTTGGGCGAGCTCCAGCCCGAGAGCTTGCCGGTGAGGTGCACGCCGATCAGCTTGGGATCGAGCACCTCCCAAGCGAGCCCGGCCATCGCCTCGCCGCAGTCCGCGCCGCCGACACCGATGGCGGCCATGCCGAGACCGCCCGCGTTCGGGGTGTGGGAGTCCGCGCCGATCATGAGGCCGCCCGGAAAGGCGTAGTTCTCAAGCACCACCTGGTGGATGATGCCGGCGCCGGGCTTCCAGAATCCGATGCCGTACTTCTTCGAGGTCGAGTGGAGGAAGTCATAGACCTCGCGGTTCTCGTTGATCGCGCGCTGCATGTCCTCGGCGGCGCCGCTCTCCGCGCGGATCAGGTGGTCGCAGTGCACCGTGCTCGGCACCGCCACCTGCTTCTTGCCCGCTTGCATGAACTGCAGCAGGGCCATCTGCCCGGTCGCGTCCTGCAGAGCGACGCGGTCGACCCGCAACCTCAGCTGGGCCTTGCCACGGCTCCACTCCTGCATGGCGAAGTCATCGGCGTGGGCGACCAGGATCTTCTCGGCGAGGGTGAGGGGGCGGCCGAAGCGCCGGCGGGCCTCGTCCAGCTTGCCGGGCATGGATTCGTACAGCCGCGTGATCTGGTCAACCGCCATGGTGGGCCTCCTCCGATGAGTCTCGCTGAGCGGGCGGCGTCTGCGCCGGCACTCACCGGTCCGGCGGACCGCACACATACGTATCGCCTCCTACCCGGTGAGAGGCAGGAGGCGACCAGTTAAAATCCGAAGTTACGCTAACATGACCCCCCTGGGAGGTCAAGGGAACGCCCTTTTCCCGACGTGAAATGTCGGACCGCATCGAGGACTACGCGCTCATCGGCGACGGCGAGACGGCCGCGATGGTCTCCCGCTCCGGCTCGATCGACTGGCTCTGCATGCCGCGCTTCGACTCCGGGGCGTGCTTCGCGGCGCTGCTGGAGACGGCCGACCATGGGTTCTGGCGGCTGGCGCCGCCGGGAAGCCGATCCGCGGCTCGCCGCTATCGGGACACCACCCTGGTGCTCGAGACCGACTCGAGCACGACGCCGGTGCGGTCACCGTGGTGGACTGCATGCCGCCGCGCGAAGGGCCTCCGGTTGTCGTTCGCCAGATCATCGGCCGACGCGGCACGGTGCCGATGCGGATGGACCTGGTGATCCGCACCGACTATGGCTCGGTGGTGCCGTGGGTGCGCCGCACGGAGCGCGGCATCCGGGCGGTGGGCGGTCCGGACGCGCTGTCGCTGAACACCGATCTGCCGCTCCGCGGCGAGGGACTCACCACCGTCTCCGAGTTCTCGGTGCGCGCGGGCGAGCGCCGATCGATGACGTTGTCCTGGCATCCCTCCAACGTGCCCGCGTCCGACATCATCGACGCCGAGGCGGCAGTGCGCGACACCGAGGCATGGTGGCGGCGGTGGACCGCGCGGTCCACCTTCGACGGCCCCAACCGCGACGCGGTGCTACGCTCCTTGGTCACCATCAAGGCGCTGATCTACGAGCCGACCGGCGGCCTCGTCGCCGCGCCGACCACCTCCCTGCCCGAGCAGATCGGGGGCGTGCGCAACTGGGACTACCGCATCTGCTGGGTGCGCGACGCCACCTTCGCGCTCTACGCGCTGGTGGCGGGCGGCTACCTCGACGAGGCGCGCGCCTGGCGGCAGTGGCTGACGCGCGCGCTCGCCGGCACGCCCGAGCAGCTGCAGATCATGTACGGCTTGGCCGGCGAGCGCCGCCTCACCGAGCTGGAGCTGCCGTGGCTGCCCGGCTACGAGGGCTCGGCCCCGGTGCGGATCGGCAACGCCGCGCACCGGCAGTTCCAGCTGGACGTCTGGGGCGAGCTCCTGGACGCGACCTACGTGGCCGAGCGCGCCGGCCTCGAGCCGGATCCGGAAGCCCCGCGCGTGATCGGGGGCGTGATGCGACACCTGGAACGGGTGTGGACGAAGCCCGACGAGGGCATCTGGGAGGTGCGCGGGCCGCGTCAGCACTTCACCCACTCCAAGGTGATGGCGTGGGTCGCGGCGGACCGGATGTCGAAGATCTCGGACCACGCGCCCCACTCCCCGCCGCGCGAGCACTGGCGCGCGCTGCGCGACACCATCCACGCCGACGTCTGCCGCCGCGGCTTCGACGCCGGCCGCAACACGTTCGTGCAGGCCTACGGCTCGCGCCACCTCGACGCGAGCCTGCTCATGATCCCGCTGGTGGGCTTCCTGCCGCCCACCGACCCGCGAGTGCGCGGGACGCTGGCCGCGATCGAGCGCGATCTCGTCCGCGACGGCTTCGTCAGCCGCTACACGACGGAGACCGGGGTGGACGGCCTGCCTCCCGGCGAGGGCGCGTTCCTGGTCTGCTCGTTCTGGCTGGTGGACAACCTGGTGCTGCAGGGCCGACACGAGGAGGCGCGCCGGCTATTCGACCATCTCCTCTCCCTGCGCAACGACGTGGGTCTGCTCTCCGAGCAGTACGATCCGCGCGTCGGCCGGCAGCTCGGCAACTTCCCGCAGGCCCTCTCGCACATCGGGCTCGTCAACAGCGCCTGCAATCTCTCGGCCGCGCTGAAGCCCGCCGAGCACCGCGCGGCCAGCTGAACCTCAGGAGGAGCCGGCCAGCGCCGCCGCGAGCCGGCGCCGCGTCGCCTCGCGCTCCTCCTCCGACGCGTAGTGCCCACGCGGCCAGAAGAAGCCGCGCAGTCCGTCGCCTTTGCGGCGCGGCACCACGTGCACGTGCAGGTGGGGCACGCTCTGGCTCACCCGGTTGTTCACCGCCACGAAGGAGCCCTCGGCCGCGAGCGCCGGCTCGATCGCGCGCGACACCGCCGCGGCGGTGTCGAAGAGCGGCGCGGTCAGTGCCGGCGGCAGGTCGGCCAGGGTGTCGACGTGCTCGCGCGGCACCACCAGGCAGTGGCCGGGAAAGAGCGGGCGGTGATCGAGGAACACCACCACCGCGGGGGACTCCAGCACCATCGCGGCCGGCTCCTCGCCGCGCGCGATCCGGCAGAACAGGCAGCCCACGACGGGCGGCCGCGGGCTCACGGGGCGGTTCAGCGGAGGAGCCGGCGCACCGCGAGGCGGCGCAGGGCGAGGATCGATTCGGTGGGCGAGATGCCCATCGGGCAGACGTCGGTGCAGTTCATCTCGGTGTGGCAGCGCATCAGCGTGTCCTCGGACAGCATCACCGCCGAGCGATCCTCGTGGGCGCCGTCGCGGCTGTCCGCCTGCAGCGTGTAGAGTCGGTTGAGCGCGGCGGGCCCCGGGAAGCGCTCGTCGTTGGCGACCATCGTGCAGGCCGACATGCACATGCCGCAGCCGATGCACTCGATGGCCGGGTCGATGCTCGCACGCTCCGGCGCCCCCGCCGGGATGCGCGCGGCGGTCGGCGTCGCCTCCCGAGGCACGAAGGCGCCGCCGACTCGCGCGCTCTGCTCGGCCAGCGGGGCCATGTCCACCACCAGGTCCCGGATCAGCGGGAAGTGGTAGAGAGGCCGCACCGTGACGATGCCGGTGCGCAGGCTCTTGAGGAGGGTGCGGCACGCCCAGCGCTCCCGGCCGTTGACCACCATCGCGCAGGAGCCGCACATGCCGACCCGGCAGGCGTAGCGGAAGGCGAGCGTCGGATCGAGCCGCCGCTGCGCGTCAATGAGCGCGTCGAGGACGGTCATGCCCTCGCGGGCGGGCACCCAGAAGCGCTGGATCCGCTCGCGCAAGCCCGGCGTCCACCGGAACACCTTCAGGACCATCGCCACCCCCAGAACGCGGCGAAGATGGCGACGCCCACCACGAGGGCCAGCACCAGCAGGCTCCGATGCCATCGCACCGGCAGGCCGAAGTCGAGCAGGATCGCGCGCACGCCGAGCAGGGCGTGCAGCAGCAGCAGGCCGAGCAGGATCGCCTGCACCGGCCGGATGAACGGGTTGCGCAGGTGCAGCGCGATCACCAGGAGCAGCGCCACCGCGGCGCCGCGCTGGACCAGCCACGCCCACATCCCGGCCCGGGTACCGCGCCATCCCTCGGTGGTGGCCCACCGGCGTCGCAGGATCCGCCGCGGCCGTTTCGCCATCAATCGCCGACGTCGACGGTCGCGGACATGCGCCCGGCGTTCGGCTTCATCCGGGTGTAGCGGACCGGCTCGGTCCAGACCTTGGGCCCGGCGCCGTCATCGTAGCCGGCGAGCACCGTCACCGCCTCGCTCGTGGTGTCCGGGAAGTCGCGGCGATAGTGCGACCCGCGGCTCTCGGTGCGCTCGAGCGCGCTGCGGGCGATCAGCCAGGCGGTGGTGGCCTGGTTCTGGAGATTGAGCCAGTCCTGCCACGCGAGGTTGTAGGTGCCGCCGCCGCGAATCGCGATGCCGTCGAGGCGCTGGCCGATGTCCTCGATCTCGCTCAGCGCGAGCTTCAGCCCCTCGCCGGTGCGGATGAGCCCCACGTGCTCCCACATGACCTGGCGCAGACGGGCCTGCAGCGGGTAGACGCTCTCGCCCTCCACGCGCTCGAGCGGCGCGGTGGTGGCCGCGCAGGCCTGTCCCACCATCGCGTCCGGGATCTGGGGCAGCAGGCGGCCCACCACGTAGTCCGCCATCACATCGCCCGCGATGCCGCCGAACACGGTGGACTCGGCGACCCCGTTGCCACCCAGGCGATTGGCGCCGTGGACGCCGCCCGAGTCCTCGCCGGCCGCAAAGAGCCCCTCGGCGTCGGTGCGGCAGGTGCGGTCGATCACCACGCCGCCCATCATGAAGTGCGCGGTGGGTCCCACTTCCACCGGCTCGCGGGCCAGATCGTGCCCGAAGTCACGGCAGCGCCGCACCATCCCGCGGAAATCTCGCTCCACGACCTCGGCGCCCAGGTGCGAGACGTCGATCCACACGCCACCGTTGGGCGTGCCCCGGCCCTGCTGCACCTCGGTGTAGCAGGCGCGCGCGACCAGGTCGCGCGTGGAGCGCTCGAGGCGCGCGCCGTCGTAGCGCTGCATGAACCGCTCGCCGCGGCCGTTCAGGAGCCGGCCTCCCGCTCCGCGCAGCCCCTCCTCCAGCAGCGCACCGGTCATGAGCGAGTTGGGCACGATGAGCCCGGTCGGATGGAACTGGATCATCTCCATGTCGCGCACCCGCACGCCCACGCGCAGGGCCAGCGCGATGCCGTCCGAGGACTTGTCGGCCGAGCACGCGATGACCTTGTACATGGTCGGCCCACCGCCCATCGCGAGCAGGATGGCGCGGGCGCGCACGAGCAGGAAGGTGCCCCGGCGCACGTCGAGCAGCAGGGCGCCGCCCACCTGCCCCTCGTCGCCGCGCAGCAGCTCGACCGCGCGGTGCTCCTCGAGCGGCCGGATGGACGGCCGACGCCACACCTGCTCGGCGAGCCGGTTCATGATCTCGATGCCGGTGAGATCACCCTTGTGGATGGTGCGGTCGTGGCTCTGCCCCGCGAACGCCTTCTGATGGATGCGGCCCTCCGGATCGCGATCGAAGAAGCAGCCGTAGCGCCCCTCCAACTCGAGCAGCCGACCCGGCGCTTCGTTGACCAGCGTCCACACCAGCTCCTGGTCGTTGATCCAGGCGCCCCCATGCAGGGTGTCGAGGAAGTGCGCGTCGATGGAGTCGGGAGCCTGCAGCACCGCGTTGTAGCCGCCTTGCACCATGCGGGTGCAGCCGGCGCGACCGAGCAGGCCCTTCACCGCCACCGTGATGGTCAGGCGCGGCGAGCGATCGGCGGCGTGCAGGGCGGCGCAGAGGCCCGCGCCGCCGGCGCCCAGCACCAGGATGTCGGTGGTGAGCGTCTCGACGGTGGACTCGGTGGCCATGGGTCGGCGCGGCCCGAGGCTACTTGGCGGGCGCGGCCACCAGGGCGTCGAGCAGGGCGCGGCCGGCCGGGCCGTCCCATTCGCGGGTGCCGGCGGCGCGCGCGACGAGCCGCCCGTCGCGTCCGATCAGATAAGTCGTCGGCGTGGCGGTCACGCGGTACGCGCGCGCGACCGCGCCGGAGGTGTCGAGCAGGACCGGCGGAGTGATCCCGGCTTCCCGGACGTAGCTGGCCACCACGTCGCGCGGCTCCTCGATGTTCACGGCCAGCACCGTGAAGGGCTGCCCCTTGCGCTGCCGCACGACTTTCTCGACGCCGGCCGGCAGCTCGCGCCGGCAGTAGCCGCACCACGTGGCCCAGAAGTAGACGAGCACCACCTTGCCCTGCTGCTCGGCGAGCGTGGCCTTGCCGCCGTCCACCCGGGACAGCGCGATGGTCGGCGGACGCTCCCCGGGCAGCGCCGTCAGCTTCATCTCCCGCAGCAGCCGGTCGATGTCGTCGGCGGAGCCGGCCGGGGCGGCCAACCCGAGGACGACAAGCAACGCGACGAGCAGACGCGCGATCACGTGACCTTCACCTCCGCAACTCCCTCGAACTTCCCGCCGTGCGTATCGAAGAACGTCACCCGGATCGGGCCGGTCTCGGTGGCCCGGAACGGAATCGTGAACGTCGGGTTCTCGCTGACCGCCGTCGAGGGCTCGATCTCCACGACGTCGCGGCCGAGGTAACTTACCACGATGCGGTTGACGAAGCGGTAGTTGCGGTCGACCGACTTCCCGCCCTGCCGCTCCACCCGCTCCTGAGGATGGATCAGAAGCGCCCGCAGCCGCGCCACCGCGCCGCGGCGAACGCTGCCCGGCACCGCGAGCTTGACCCGCGAGGCGTCGGCCATGGCTCAGGCCGCGCACCCGGCCACGGTGACGCGCACGTCGCGCGTGGCCATCCATAGCGAGCCATCGCTCTGCTCGGCGATCACGCGGACGGGGCCGCTGTCGGCCAGTCGCAGGTTCGTCGCCACCGAGGCCCGCCCGGCCGCCGGGGTGAAGTTGATCTTCACGTTCAGCGGACGTGGATTCTTCTCGGACAGGATGTAGATGGCCTTGACGTGATTGTCCGGCGTCATCGGCGACTTGACCTCGATCGCGATCGGCACCGAGCCGCCGTCCTCCGCGATCAGGGGCATCTCGATGGTGACGACGGCCGCGCCGTCCTTGACCGGCCGCCCGTCGAAGAGGCGCTTCAGGGTCGCAGCGATGGGCTCCTCGGGCGCCAGGTTGGCAAGATTCCCCTGCCCGGACGCGAGCCGAGGACCCGGGCCGACCGCTACGGTGAGCGCCGCCGCGAGCCTCAGCCACGCCCGCCGCGTCAGCGTCCGGCTCATGGCCCTCAGCATGCTCCGGATCGCGTCGAAGTCAACGGGCTAGGCGTCGTCCATCCGGTAGGCCGAGGCGTCCGGCTTGAACGCGCGCGGCAGCCACAGCGGTCGGCGCAGCCCGCCCGGGCCGGGCGCGGGGCGCGCCATGGCCAGCCACTTGCGGTACACCTCGAACGACTTGTTGGTGTCGACGACGACGTCGCCGTAGCGATCGTCGGGGCCGGGACGGCTGACCGTGACCTTCTGATGCCAGCAGTGCTGTCCGCTCACCGGATCCGGGTGCACCGGAAAGGTCAGGTTCTGATGCACGCCCGCGTCCTCCCACCAGACGCGCTTCGAGTCCGGGTCGTCGCTCTCGAACGGCCGCACCCCGTGCACGTGCCGGAGGCGCCACTGCCCGGGTCCCGGCCGCTCGAGCGACGCCAGCGCGGTGGACCAGCGCTCACCGCCGGTGTGCTCGGAGAGCCGCCACCGACCGAGGTGATGTGAGCAGGCGAGCACGCCGGGGCGGATCGCCTCGGTCACCCACACGCGATCCACGAAGTGGCCGATCTCGGTGGTGACCTTGACGAGGTCTCCGGTCCGGACGGCGAAGCGCGCCGCGTCCTCCGGATTGAGCCACAGCGGGTTGTTGTGGGAGATCTCGTACAGCCACTTGGCGTTGCCCGAGCGAGAGTGGATCAGGGTCGGGAGCCGGAACGTGGGCAGCAGCGCCATCTCCCCGCGGCTACGATCCATCTCCTGCCAGTGCACGTGGCTCCGCGCGTAGGTCGGCACCGCGTGCTCGGGCCACTTCCAGTCCTTCAGCGTCCGCGAGTAGAACTCGAGCTTGCGCGAGGGGGTGGGAAAGCCACCCGACCACCGGCCGTCCACCTCCACGCCCACCGACGCGCCGTTCTTCATGACCAGGTGCGAGGCGGAGTCCACGGTGGCGCCCTCGCGCTCCTTCTCGTTGAGCGGGATCTCGTGGGTGCCGTACACCTCGCTCTGGATCAGGAACGCGCCGTACTTGCGCATGTACTCGAGCGGGCCGAGGCCCTCGCGCTGCGCCGCCTCGGGCAGGCCGGGCACGCTGTGCTCGAAGATCCAGCGGTAGAACTCCTCGATGCGCAGCTTCTCGCCGGGACGGTAGGGCGACTCGAAGTACTTGCGGATCCCGAGCGACCCGTCCGGATCGATGCGCCAGGACAGCTCGATCCAGAACTCGTCCTCCTCCCACACCCGCCCGAGGCCGGCCGCCTCGTGGGCCTGCCAGGTGAGGTCGAAGCGCTTGCCCTGCTTCTCGAGCGCCACCCGGAGCACCGGCTGCCGGAAGCCGATCCAGCGCGCCGCGTGGGTCTCCTGGCTCATCAGGTCGTGCCGCTCGGAGGCGTGCCCCATCGGCAGCACGTAGTCGGCGAACCACGCGGTCTCGCTCCACGTCGGGGTGAGGCAGGCGTGGCGCTCCACCTTCGCCTCGTCGGTCAACATCTCGATCCACGACATGCCGTCCGGATTGGTCCACACGGGGTTGTAGACGCGCGTGAAGTACATCGCGAGCTTGCCGCGGCCCTCCTTGAGGAAGTGCGGCAGCAGGAAACTCATCTCGAAGAAGGCGAGCGGATACTCCCGCGGCATCAGCAGCTCGCTCCAGATCTTGCCGGGCGGCGGCATCATCGGCGGGTTGGGCACCGCCTTGTTCCAGCCGCTGGGCGCCGTGCCGCCCGGCGTGGCCACCGCACCGGCCAGCACCACCACAAGCTCGAGCGCGCGGGCCACCTGCCAGCCGTAGAGGTTGCCCGCGGCCGCGTTGCGCCAGACGTGGGTGGAGAGCGCGCTGCCAGCGCGGCCGACCTCGCGCGCGACCTCCTCGATGCGGGCGGCCGGCACGCCGGACTCGCGCTCCGCGAACTCGGGGGTGAAGTCGGCGTAGAGCGCCTTCAGCGCCTCCTCGAACCCGGCCATCGTGACCGGCAGGTCCGGCCGCTCCGCGCGCAGGTATTCCTCCCAGTTCACCCAGCGACGCACGAACTCGCGGTCCCAGGTGCCGTCGCGCAGCATGCAGTGGACGATGGCCAGCAGCAGCGCGGCCTCCGTCCCGGGCCACGGCGACAGCCAGTAGTCGGCCATTGACGCGGTGTTGCTGAGGCGGGTGTCCAGCACGCAGACCTTGGCCCCCGCCATCTTGCCCTCGACGATGCGCTGGGCGTGCGGGTTGAAGTAATGCCCGGCCTCGAGGTGGGAGGAGAGCAGCAGGATGAATCGCGCTCGACTGTGATCCGGCGAGGGCCGGTCCAGACCGTGCCACAGGGCGTAGCCCGCGCGCGCGGAGGCGGAGCAGACGTTGGTGTGGCTGTTGTGGCCGTCGATGCCCCACGCGTGGAAGACGCGCTGCAGGTAGATCAGCTCGTGCCCGGGCCGCCCGAGGTGGTACATCACCTCTTTCTGGCGGCCTTCGACCAGAGCCCGGCGGATGCGCCCGCCGATGTCGTCGAGCACCTCGTCCCACGTCACGCGCTCCCACTGGCCCTCGCCGCGCTTGCCCACCCGGCGCAGCGGGTAGAGGATCCGCTCGGGATCGGTGATCTGGTTCAGGGTGGCGGGTCCCTTCGCGCAGTTGCGCCCGCGGCTGCCCGGATGCGCCGGGTTGCCCTCGAACTTCTTGATCTTCATCGCCTGGGGGTCGACGTAGGCGAGGAGCCCGCACGCCGCCTCGCAGTTGAAGCAGATGGTGGGAATGAGCTGGAAGCGCCGCTTGACCTGGCGCGGCCACGCCTTCGGATCGAACTCCTCCCAGTCGTCCCAGCGCGAGACGGGAGGAAACCGCTCGAGGCCGGACGCGGGCGGCGCCAGCGTCCGCGCGATCGGATGCAGTGGATCGGGGGTCAGGTCTGGCATTGCGACATCGTGCTCCCTAGCTGAGGGGGATCATCTGGCCGGCCCGGATCCATAGCTCTTCCCACAGCCACAGGCCGCCCAGGGCGAGCGCGGCGGCCAGCTCGGAGCCGAACGGCACCGACGCGCTCATCAGGAGCACGAGCGGCAGCGCGATGCCGCCGCCGATCACGCCGAACCAGAGCGGCCGCTGCAACGGGCCGCGCGTGAGCAGCCGGGCCGCGCGGGCCGCGTCCTGCGTCGCGTGCGACGTGAACAGCTCCGCGAAGAGCACGAGCGCGCTCACCAGCAGCGAGGCCCAGAGCACGAGACCGAGCCCGCCCACGATGATCTGGGCGCTGCCGAGCGCGCGGGCGGCGAGCAGCAGGCTCGCGGAGCCCGCGACCAGCGCGGCCACCAGCAGGTGGGGCAGCAGCAGCGGGCTCTGCCAGAAGTCGCGGCCCTCCGCCTGTCCGAACAGGAAGGCGCTGTATCCAGCGGTCGCGGCGGCCACGATGGCCACCGGCCCGGCCAGCACGCGCAGCGCGGGGAGACTGGCCACGATTCCCGCGAGCAGCCACAGCACACCGAGCACGCCGGCTGCGAACAGGATGAAGCCGCCCAGCGCCAGCCACGAGCGCAGGTTGGGCTTGAGGACCACGTAGAGGAATCGCCCGGGACGCTTGAGATCCAGCACGAGGAGGAGGCTCGTGATCAGCAGGAACAGCAGCCCGATGGCCGGCGCGGCCAGCCCGGTGAGGGTGTCGGCGGTGAGGAATCCTCCCGCGACGCCGAGCGAGGCGGCCAGGAACGCGCCGGCCGCGATGGACTTCGTCCACAGGTAGGCCGCCACCTTCGCGCCCCACGGTCGCTCCGGATGCGCCACGTCGTAGACGGTGCGCGCGAGACCCAGCAGATCCACGCGGTCGTCGACCGGCATCGACGCCGTCGCGACCGCGCGGTTGGGCTGGCCCGGCTCGGGGATGCGCGAGACCTGCGAGAAGACGAAGCCGCCGCGCCGCTCCTGCCGGTCGGGCGTGAGCGACGCCGACTCCGCGCCCAGGTAGAACAGCTTCGGCCGCGTCCCCTGCTCCGGCTTGCGCACCTGGGTCTGCTGCGAGGCCACCAGCCGGGCGATCGTGCTGTGCGGATCGTCGAGATCGCCGGGCACGATGGCGGCCACCGGGCACACAACCACGCAGGCCGGCTCGAGCCCGGCTTCCACCCGGTGCGCGCAGTAGTGGCACTTCGCCGCGGTCTTCGTCTCCGGATCGATGTAGAGCGCGTCGTAAGGGCACGCCTGCATGCACGACTTGCAGCCGATGCAGCGCGCGCCGTCGAAATCCACGATGCCGTCGGACCGCCGGTACAGCGCCACCGTCGGGCAGATCGTCACGCAGGGGGCGTTGTCGCAGTGGTTGCAACGCATCACCGAGAAGTAGCGTCGCGTGTCCGGGAACACGCCCTTCTCGATGTACTTCACCCAGGTGCGGTTGACCCCGAGCGGAACCTGGTTCTCCTCCTTGCAGGCGACGGTACAGGCGTGGCAGCCGATGCACTTGCGCTGGTCGATGACGAAGCCGTAGCGCATGGCTAGCGGGTCGCCAGGTCAACCCAGACGCGCAGCATGACCAGCGTGATGATCCCGGCGAGCACCGCGCGCAGCACCGTCACCGGCACGCGGCGGCTCACCCGTCCGCCGAGCGGAGCGCCACTCAGCGACCCCAGGACGACAGTGGCCGCGGGCCAGAGCGGCACCTGGCCGGTCAGGGCCTTCCCGAGAAAGCCCGCGACCGCGGACATGCCCACCATCGCCAGCGACGTGCCGATGCTGAGCCGCATCGGAATCCGCATCACCCCGACCATGACCGGGACCAGCAGGAAGGCCCCGCCCGCTCCCACCATGCCCGCGGCCAGGCCGATCAGACCGGGCAGCCCCGCCGCGCTGGCGCGATGGAACGGTGCCGCGGCCGGGTCGTCGTAGGCGGGCGTCGGCTCGGCGGGCGAGACGAATACGAGCGGCAGCGCCAGCGTCGCCATCATCGCGAAGGTCACGAGCAGGACGCGGCCCGAGACGTGCGAGGAGAGCAACGCGCCCAGCAGCGCGCCGGCGGCCATGGCGGATCCGCCGACGAGGGCCAGGCGCCGATGAACGAGCGCGTGACGACCGTGGCTCCAGGCGCCGACGATGGCCGCGGCGAGGACCTGGGTCATGCTGAGACCGGCCACCTCCTTGATCGGCAGCTCACCGGCACCGAGCAGCGGCGGCACGTAGTAGAGGAGCGGGATCATCACGATGGCGCCGCCGACACCGACCAGACCCGAGAGGAACGCCCCGCAGAACGCGAGCGCGAAGAGGACGAGCGGCAGCGCCACCGTCACGCAGACGACCCCGCCGTTCCTCCTGGCCGATGGCTCATGGGAGCCACCATGATAGCGCGAGTCGGGCTAGCGGAGGCTTCCGTAGTAGGCGGCCAGGTCGGCGAAGGACTCGTCCGGGACCGTCTTCATGAGCGCTTTCGCCGAGGCGAGCGCCGGATCTCCCGGACTGCGGCGATCCTGCTTGAACAGCAGCATCTGCTCGCGCAGATAACCGGGCGCCTGGCCGGCCAGGCTCGGAATCTGCTTCGCCGCATCGCCCTGCCCCTGCGGACCGTGGCAGGCCGCGCACGCGGCGGCCGCCGTCCGTCCCCGGGCGATCGAGTCGGCCGGCGACGTGATCGGGGTGGCCTGGCGCGGGCTCGCCGCGAAGTAGGCGGCCACATCGTCGACGCCCATGTCGAGCACCTGCTTGGCGTACGGCTCCATCTCGGGCGATAGACGCTTGCCCGACGCGTAGGCCTCGATCTGCTTCTTGAAGTACGCGGGATCGAGACCAGCGATGATCGGCATCGCGGCCGAGCGGCTGTTGCCGGCGACGCCGTGGCAGGCCGAGCAGGTGACGGCCTTGGCCGCGCCGCGCTGATCGAGCGGCCCGGCGGCCTCGGCGGCGCTCCACGAGGCGCCCAGCAGCATCGACACCGCGACCGCGAGGGTCAACCGCAGGAGCGGGCGGCCGGCGGCGCTCATGCGAGCACGTCCGCCCAGATGGACTGCGTCCAGCCGATCGCGCGCTGGGCCACCAACGGGCTCTGGGCCGGCGTGAGCTTCTGCTCGATCTGCACTACTTTCCCAGCCTCGATCTTGTAGGCGTTGACCACCGCGATGGCCTCCCGGTCGCTCACCCAGCTGTAGCAGGTGTTCCCCGGCGCCAGCGAAGGCGGCGCCTGGCCGTTGATCAGGCTCACGACGCAGGCCGCGGTGATCTTGCCCATCGCGTTGGCGATGTTGCCGGACTTCGGGACGGGCAGCCCGATGGTGGCGTCGCCGACGACGTGGATGCCAGGCTGCTTCACCGACTCGTAGGTGACGTGGTTGACCTCGCACCAGCGTTTGTCGCCACCCACTAGGTCGGCCTGCACCGCGATGGCGCCAGCGCGCTGCGGCGGGATCACGTTCACCACGTCGTAGCGGATGCGGTCGAACTCGGTCCGGACCTCGCGCGTGCTCGGATCCACGCCGATCACGCGACTGGCCGGGCGGTAGTCGATGTTCGGATAGGCCTGCCACGCGGTCCGGAAGAGCGCGGCCTTGGAGATGATGTTCTGGTTGGCGTCCAGCACGATCAGCTTGGACCGCGGCTTGTTGGTCTTGAGATACCAGGCCACCATCGACGTGCGCTCGTAGGGGCCAGGCGGGCAGCGATACGCGGCGAGCGGGATGCTCAGCACGAAGACGCCGCCGTCGGGCATCGCGGCCAGCTGCTGCGCGAGCTGCACGGTCTGCGGGCCCGCCTTCCACGCGTGCAGGACCTTGTCCTGGTTCTGGGCGAGCCCCTCCACCTGCTCGAGCTGGAAGTCCACGCCCGGCGAGACCACCAGCCGGTCGTACTGCAGGTAGCCCTCGCCGATCCGCACGCGCTTGGTGTCCGGCTCGATGGCGGTCGCGGTCTCGTGGATGATCCGCACCCCGTGCTTGCGTAGGCCGTCGTAGCCCATCGTGAGCGAGTCGATGGTGCGCACGCCGGCCAGGACCAGGTTGCTGAACGGGCAGGAGATGAACTGGCGGTTGGACTCGATCAGGACGACCTCGACCTTCGGGTCGTAGAGGCGCACGTACTTGGCGGCGGTGGCCCCGCCCCAGCCGCCGCCGATCACGACCACGCGCGGCCCGCTCTTGGGTGCGATGTCGCCCTTCATCGAGCTCGTGCATCCGGCGGCGGTCCCGCCGGCGAGCGCGCCGAGGCCGAGACCGGTCGCCCTCAGGAATGCTCTGCGAGTGAGTGCGCGCATCGCTCCCTCCGCTCGGCGGTGTGGGAAAAGCCTCGGTTCTCGACCGGGATCGCGGCGAATCTACAGAGCGACGCGCGATGCTGTCAAGAGGGTCCGGAGCGGAGCGCCTCTTTCAGGCGCGCGGCCATCTGCGCCCGGCTTCCCTCCAGATCCATGGGCAGGGGCGACGACGGTGGCGCGTACTTGATCCCCGCGCCGGTGAGGATCAGCACCACGCGAGTGCTCGCGCTCACCTCTCCGTCGTCCTTCATCCGGATCAGCGCGGCGAGGGTGGCCGCCGCCTCGGGCGCGGTCCAGATGCCCTCGACCTTCGCGAGCAGCCGCTGCGCGTCCACGATCGCCGTCTCGCTCACTCCCAGCGGGAAGCCGCCGGTGTCGCGAAGGATGCGCAGCATCTGGCGCCCCGCGAACGGCCCGGGCACGCGCAGTCCCGGCGCGTTGGTGAACGGGCGCTCGATCGGCGTCGTGGTCTCCGCCTTGTCCTCCCAGGCGCGCACCAACGGGGCGCAGCCTTCGGCCTGCACCGCGATGAAGCGCGGCGGCGGCGCCGTCACCCAGCCCATCCCGGTCAGCTCCTCGTAGGCCTTCGCGATGCCGACCAGCCCGGTACCGCCGCCGGTCGGGTACACGAGCACGTCGGGCGCGTCCCAGCCGAGCTGCTCCGCCAGCTCGAGGCCCATCGTCTTCTTGCCCTCCAGGCGGTACGGCTCCTTGAGCGTGGCCAGATCGAACCAGCCAACGTCGGCCGCAACCGCGGCGATGAGCCGGCCCGCGTCGGCGATGGTGCCCGCGACGGTGAAGACGCGGGCGCCCGCCAGCGCGGCCTCGGCCACCGCCGCCTCGGGCGTGTCGCGCGGCACGACCACCGCCACCGGGACGCCGGCGCGCGCCCCGTACACCGCGGCGGCGCCGCCCGCGTTGCCCGCCGACGGGATCATCAGCCCCTTCACCCCGAGCGTGCGGGCGCGCGTGACGGCCATGCCGAGGCCGCGAGCCTTGAAGGTGCCGGTCGGGTTCTGCCCTTCGTCCTTGGCCCACAGGTGACGCAGGCCCAGGTGCGCGGCGAGGCGGGGCAGTGCGAGGAGCGGCGTGCCGCCTTCACCGAGAGTGACCGGCTCCTCGTCCGGGGCCAGCGGCACCAGCTCGCGGAAACGGTACATGCCGGGCGGACGGCGCGCGAGGGCGTCCTTGGTGACCGCGGCGGCGACGCGGGCCAGGTCGTAGCGCACCGCCAGCATCTGGCCACATTTCGCGCACACCGTCAGCAGGCCGTCCGGCCGGTGGCGGTGGCCGCACACCGTGCATTCGACGTGGGTCACGAACATGGGGGCGAGCGCGCGCCCCCGCCGCGCGGGCGGGGGCTAGTGCTGCTTTTCCTTCTCGGCCCGATGGGCCGCGACCACCTTCTCGGCGAGCTGGCTCGGCAGCTCCTCGTAGTGCGAGAACTCCATCGAGTAGCCCCCGCGGCCGCCGGTCATCGATCGGAGCGTGGATTCGTAGGTGAGCATCTCGGACATCGGCACCTGGGCGCGCACCGCCACCACGTCGCCGTCGGGCTCCATGCCCACGATGCGTCCGCGCCTGCCGTTCATGTCCCCGATGACGTCGCCCGCGCCCTCGGCGGGGGCGTTGATCTCGACGTTCATCACTGGCTCCAGGAGGCACGGCTTGGCCTCCATGAAGCCCTTCTGCAGGCCCATCGACGCGGCGATCTGGAAGGCCATGTCCGAGGAGTCCACGTCGTGATAGGAGCCGTCGTAGAGCGTGACCTTCAGGTCCACCACCGGATAGCCGGCCAGGATTCCGCGCTTCATGCAGTCGCGGACGCCCTTCTCCACCGAGGGGATGAAGTTCCGCGGGATCGCGCCGCCGAAGATGTCATCCACGAACTCGAAGCCGCCGCCGCGCGTGAGCGGCTCGATGCGCAGCCAGGTGTCGCCGTACTGACCGCGGCCGCCGGTCTGCTTCTTGTACTTGCCCTGCACCTCGGCGCGACCCTTCACCGTCTCCTTGTAGGGGATGCGCGGGGGCAGCAGCGAGACGTCCACGTTGTACTTCCGCTTCATCCGCTCGACCACCACCTCGACGTGCAGCTGGCCGATGCCCGAGACGAGCAGCTGCTTCGTCTCCGGGTCGTAATGGTGGTGCAGCGTCGGATCCTCGTCGGCCATCCGGTGCAGCGCGGTCGAGATCTTGTCCTCGTCGCCGCGGGTCTTCGGCTGGATCGCGAACGAGATGGCCGGCTCGGGGAACACGATGCCGGGCAGTCCGACCGGATTTCCCTCCTCGCACAGGGTGTCGCCGGTGAGCGTGTCCTTGAGCTTGGCCACCACCCCGATCTCCCCGGGGCCGAGCGCTTCCACCGGCTTCTGGGTCTTGCCGGACAGCCAGCCCAGGTGGCCGATGCGCTCGCGCGTCTCGCGCGTGGCGTTGTAGATCTGGCTGTCCGCGCGCAGCGTGCCCGAGTAGACGCGGAACACCGACAGCTTGCCCACGTGCGGATCCGAGATCGTCTTGAACACGAGCACGGAGAGCGGCGCCTTCGGATCGGGCGCGCGCTGCACCGTGGCCTTCGCGCGCGGGTCGCTGCCCTCGACCGCCCCCTGCTCGAGCGGGGACGGGAGCTCCTTCGCGATCAGGTCGAGCAGCGGCCCGACCCCGATGCCGCGCGTCGCGGACGTGCACAGCACCGGCACGACACCGCCGGAGGTGATGGCCCGGCGGAGCGCCTCCAGCATCTCCGCCTCGCCGATCGAGCCTTCCTCGAGATACTTGGCGAGCAGGTCGTCGTCGGTCTCGGCGGCGGCCTCGGCCAGCTTCTCCCGGTACGACCGCGCCGAGTCGGCGAGGTCGGCGGGGATCTCGGCCTCCTTCATCTTGCCGTCGGCCCAGACGAGGGCCTTCATCGTGATCAGATCCACCACGCCGCTGAAGGAGCTTTCGCTGCCGATCGGCAGCTGCAACGGGACGAGGCGGCCCTTCAGACGCTTCTGCAGCGACTCGAGCGCGCGGAAGAAATCGGCGCGCTCGCGATCCAGCCGATTGATGACGATCGCGCGCGGCAAGTTGTACTCGTTGGCGAATTTCCAGACCTTCTCGGTCTGCACCTGGACGCCCGCGACGGCGTCGACGACCACCACCGCGGCGCTGGCCACTCGCAGGCCGGCACGGGCGTCGGCGACGAAGTCGCCGTATCCGGGCGTGTCGATGAGGTTCAGCCGGTAGCCCTGGTGATCGCAGAAGGCCACCGCGGTGTTGAGCGAGATCTTGCGCTTGATCTCGTCGGGGTCGAAGTCGGTGGTGGTCGTCCCGTCGTCGACCCGTCCGAGCCGCGTGGTCGCCCCGCAGCTGAACAGAATGGCTTCGACCAGGGAGGTCTTCCCTACCCCGCCATGGCCGACGAACGCAACGTTGCGAATCTTGCCGGTGTCTAGAGCCATGCCAGCCTCCGGCGAAGGAGATGGTGTGGCGGGGATGCTACCACAGCGTTACGAGCGCTTCCAGACCCTAGGACGCACCGTCCCGAAGCGCGGCGCCGACCGCGTGGAGCAAGCGCGCCGCCGTGTCCGGATTGATCGAGCAATCGGGCCCCAGGAGCAGCGGGCGGCCGCTCATCTCGCGCGTGGCCGCCCTCGCGCGGACCACGAGGGCGGCTTCGGTCATCCCGGCGATCTCCGGCTTCGCGGGCAGCCCGCCCACGATCGCGCGTCCGGTGCGCGCGTGCGCGGCCGCGAGGGTCGGATTGCCCTGGACCCCGGCGAAGCTGAGCGCGGCGACCGGATAGTCCGCGAACTCGTCGAGGTGAATGCCCGCGCCGCAGACGTGGAGCAGGTTGAACGGGGCGCTCTCGACCGATTTCAAGATGCGCAGATCCCACGGGCGCTGCCAGCGCCGGCACTCCTCCGCGCTCATGAGGGCGCGGGTGGCCACGTTGGTGGCGTAGAAGAGGCCGTCGGCTCCCTCGGCCAGGCAGAGGCGCCCGTACTCGGCGAGCGTCTCGGCCATGACGTCGAAGGCCCGGGCGCTCTCGCGCGGCGCGTCGCGCAGCAGCCCGAGGGCCTGCTCGCGCCCGCCCTGCGCCAGCATGGGCAGGATCATCGGCGGGGCGAACACCGTCCAGATGATCGGCAGGTCCGGCCCGACGGCGGCGCGGATGAGCCGGAGCGCCTCGAGCTGCTCGCCGAGGGCGCCCTCCCGCGGATCCGCCACCGGCAGGCGGGCGAGGTCGTCGGCGCCGACGACCGGTGCGTGGGTCACCGTGTACGGCGTCGCCAACTCGCCGGACGGCCGGTAGGTCAGCCCCCACATCTCGGCGAAGCACTGCGCGCGCGATTGGGGCTTGAGGAAGTCCCAGTCGAACGTGCGCGCGAGCCGCAGGGTCTCGTCGGCGAGGCCTCGGGCCGAGTTCTCGGTCGCGAAGTTGTGGAGCCAGAACGAGAGCGGGACGCGGTCGACCGGCTGCCCCCGCAGCGCGGCCATCACCCGCTGCCGCTTCGTCATGAACGGGCGGTCCGGTGGATCGGGAACGCGGGCGGGACGATCTGGTCCACGCCGGCGGCGTCCCAGCGCCACGACGGCACACGGCTCCAGTAGTGCTCGGTAGCCGCGCGCGCCTTGGCCAGGACCGCGTCCTCGTCGACCCGCGTGGTGCGCCGGCCCTGCACCAGCACCTGTCCGTCCACGATGACCGTGTCGACGTCACGGCCGGAGGCCGAGTCCACCAGCGCCTTGATCGGATCCGCGTAGACCGGCGCGCCCAGATGA
The DNA here is from genome assembly GCA_035259825.1 of Candidatus Methylomirabilota bacterium. Taxonomy (GTDB): domain Bacteria; phylum Methylomirabilota; class Methylomirabilia; order Rokubacteriales; family CSP1-6; genus CAMLFJ01. Next base: position 24,809 of record DATFWA010000023.1, read on the forward strand.
TCGAGATCGATGAGGAGGATGTCGGCCCGGGCCCCCGGGGCCAGGCGGCCGAGATCCTCGCGGGCGAGGAAGCGGCAGCCTCCGATGGTGGCCGCGTTGAACACGTCGCGGGCAAGGCCCGCCTGGTAGTTGCCGTCGGTGACCTTGGCCAGGATGGAGGCCCACCGTAGCTCGGAGACGATGTCGAGCGGATAGGTGTCGGTGCCGATCGCGAGGGTGACGCCGGCCTCCAGGTAGCGCTGGAAGGAGTGGAGGGTCATCGCCATCTTCGCGTACTTGTACGGGCAGTGGCCCACGGTGGCGCCGCGCTCGGCGAGGAGGCGCACGTCGTCGCCGAAGGGGTAGCGCGTCCACTCGTGCGCGGTCGTGAACACCACGTGGCCCAGCAGGGTGCGCTCGTCGAGGAAGCCGATGTCGGCGAGGAAGCGCACCGGAGTCTTCCGGTATTCGTCCATGATGCGCTGGAACTCGATGAGGTTGCCGCCCGCGTGGGTGTGGATCGGCGCGCTCATGCCGGTGGCCGCCTCCTTGCCCGCGCGCAGCAGCGGCTCGCTGCAGGTCTCGACCTGAGCCGCGTTGAACAGCGCACGCAGGCGGCCCTGCGCGGCGCCGTCGAACTTGCGCGCGAAGTCCACCGCCTCCTTCAGGCGCTCGCGCCCGACCGCGGTGTCCTCCTCGTAGGTGAGCCGGCCCTGCGCGTCCATGTAAGTGTCGCGGTCGCGGAAGGGCGGGCCGCCGTAGACGCGCACCCCGAGATCGTCCACCAGCCTGGCGTAGTCGTCCCAGTCGCCGCGCAGGCCGCCCACGTCGATGACGGTGGTGGTGCCGTTCTTCAGCGCGTGCAGCAGCACGAAGGCGCGGATCGCCGCGGTGGCCTCGGCGGGCGGCGGCGCCATCTTGCCCTTGAGCGGCGCCGCGAAGGCCATGTAGTTGGACGTGCGGTAGTCGTTCTTGGCCATGTCCAGCAGCAGGTAATCGCCCCCATTGCCCGCGGTGTGGACGTGGGTGTTGATGAAGCCGGGCGAGACCAGCTTGCCCCGCGCCGCGATGCGCGTGTCCGCCGCCCCGGCGTACGGCGCGCCCGCGTGCACGATGCGCTCGCCCTCGAAGACGACGCTGCCCTGCTCGTGCACCTCGTGACTCCGGCCGTTCCACGCCACGACCCAGCCGCCCTCGATCACCGTGCGCATACGCTCGACCCTTTCCGCGACCCGCGAGGCGCCGGTCGCCGCGTCCACCGGCCGCATGCTAGCCCGATGCCGTGCGGCCCGCAATCGACTAGACTCGCGGCATGCATACCTGGACCGACTTCGCGACGGCCGAGCCAGACCTAGCCGCGACCGGCGCGGCGCTGCTGAATCAGTTCGGGGTCGGCCTGGCGTTCCTGGCCACAGTGGACGGCGACGGGGCGCCGCGCCTGCATCCGGTCTGCCCGGTGCTGTCGCGCCACGGCCTCTACGTGCTGATCACCCCCACGTCGCCCAAGTGCGGCGATCTCGCGCGAGACGGCCGCTACGCGCTGCAGACGTTCCCGCAGCCGAAGCCGGGCAGCGACGAGTTCTACGTGGCCGGGCGGGCCCGCCCGGTGGACGACGCGGCGACGCGCGCCAGCATCCTGCAGGCCGCGAAGCACATGGCCGACGCCTCCGAGGCGGTCTTCGAGTTGCTGATCTCACGGGTGATGCACACGCGGTGGGAGAGCCCGCTCATGCCGCAGATGCGGCCGGTGCGGCGGGTCTGGCGGAGCGGCGAGACGGAGAGCGGCCGGACCGGCTAGGGCCGGACGACCTTGCTGTGCAGGATGCCGATCAGCTCGATCTCGGCCTCGAGGCGATCGCCCGCCTTCAGGAAGTTGCCGGTAGCCGCGCCCACGCCCTCCGGCGTGCCGGTGGCGATCACGTCGCCGGGCAGCAGGGTCATGCCCTGGGAGAGCACCTCGATGCACTGGGCCACCGGAAAGATCATCTTCGAGGTGTGGCTCGACTGACGCAGCTGCCCGTTCACCCGGAGTGAGATGGCGAGCGCCTGCGGATCGGGCAATTCGTCGGCGGTGACCAGCACCGGGCCCATCGGGCAGAAGGTATCGAGCGACTTGCCCTTGAACCACTGCTGGTGTCGCTTCTGGAGATCTCGCGCGGTCACGTCGTTGACGATGGTGTAACCGAAGACGTGCTTCAGCGCGTCGGCGCGCGGGATGTCCCGTCCGCCGACTCCGATGACCACCGCCAGCTCGACCTCGTAGTCCAGCTCCTTGGTGATGGCGTGGTGGACCACATCGTCGCCCGGGCCCACCACCGAGGTGGCCGGTTTGGTGAAGTAGACCGGATGATCCGGCGCCGCCGCCCCTCGCTCGGCCGCGTGATCGGCGTAGTTGCGGCCCAGGCAGAAGATGTTCCGTGAGGGCGACGGAATCGGCGCGAGCAGGCGCACCCGCTTCTGCGGGTAGGCCAGTCGCCGCTGGGCCAGCTCCTCCGTCGCGGTCTGGCCCACCAGCCGCTGGCCGTGCTCCCAGGCCTCGCGGGTCAGGCCCATGGTCGCCTCGCCGCCCTGCACGATGTCGAGCACGGTGCGCGGGAATCCGCCGCGTCCGCGGCGCACCGTCCCGCGCTGGGTGGCCAGGTCCTTGGCGAGACCGGTCAGGTCGAGGACGTGCTCCTGCCAGAGCGCGCCCGGCTTGGGCTCCCCGCGTCCGCGACGGAAGGTAACGAGCCGCATGGCTAGCTCACCGGCACCGCGCCGCCGCGGGGCGGCAGGCTCTTGCCGGCCGCGCGGGCGATGTCCTCCAGCTCGCGGGGCAGGCCGAAGCGCACGTCCTCCTCGACCACGTGGACTTCCCGGACGCTCGAGCCGTGCTCGCGCCGCAGCGCCTCGACTACCTCGGTCACCAGGAACTCGGGGGTAGAGGCGCCCGCGGTCACGCCCACGCGGCCGGCCCCCTCCAGCCACTCGGGCCGGATGTCGTTCTTGTCGTTGATGAGGTAGGACGGCGTCCCCATCACGGTGGAGACCTCCACGAGCCGGTTCGCGTTCGAGCTGTTGGCCGCGCCGATGACCAGCAGCACGTCCACCGCCCCCGCCACCGTCTTCACCGCGGCCTGACGATTCTGGGTCGCGTAGCAGATGTCGTCCTTGGCCGGGCCCGCGATCTTGGGGAAGCGCCGGCGCAGCGCCGCGATGCAGTCGCGCGTGTCGTCCACCGAGAGCGTGGTCTGGGTCAGATAGGCGACCTTGTCGGGATCGGGCACGTCGAGCTTGTCGACGTCCTCGGGATGGGCGATCAGGAACATGCGTTCGGGCGCCTCGCCCATCGTGCCCACCACCTCGTCGTGATCGGCGTGCCCGACCAGGATGATCGAGTATCCCTCGCGTGCGTAGCGCACCGCCTCCAGGTGCACCTTCGTGACGAGCGGGCACGTGGCGTCGATGACCCGCAGGCCGCGCCGCTGCGCCTCCGCGCGCACCGCGGGCGAGATGCCGTGCGCGCTGAAGATCACGGTCGCATTGTCCGGGACCTCGTCCAGCTCGTCGACGAAGTGGGCGCCCTTGGCCCGCAGGGCCTCCACCACGTGGCGGTTGTGCACGATCTCCTTGCGCACGTAGATCGGGGGCGGACACACCTGCAGGGCAAGCTCGACGATGTCGATCGCGCGGTCCACTCCGGCGCAGAAGCCGCGCGGCCCGGCCAGGACGATCTGCTGCAGCGGCTGCGTGGTCATGATGCCCTCACTTGAAGAAGTACGAGACGCCAAGCACGCCCGTGTCGGAGTTGAACCCCCGGTTCGGCGACGACGTGCTCCCGTTCGAGATGTGCTGGAACCGATAGCCGAAGTTGAGCGCGACGACGTCGGTGATGAAGTACGACAGCCCCACCCCGGCCTCGAGCACGAACGTGAACGTCGAGTTGATCTCCGGCACCTTGAGGCTGGTGCCGCCCGCTCCCGCATTGGCCTCGAGGTACGGCACCAGCCGGCCGAGCCCGATGAAATGATACCGGAACGCCAGCTTCAGGCCGGCGGCGGTGGCCGAGTCCGGCGACAGGTAGTACTGGAACCATCCTTCGAGCCCCGGCTCGAAAGCGCTGCGGAGCAGCCCCGAGCCGAACGGCGAGAAGAACAGATGCGAGACCCGCGGGTTGACGTTGATGAAGGAGATGTCGCTGACCGTGCCGAGCTCCTGGACGTTGTTGTGCACGCCCCCGCCGACCTGCAGGCCGAAGATCGTCGTGCCCTTGGCGAAGGCGGCCTCGGGATCGTAGGCCGCCGCCGGCCGCACCAGGGCCAGCACGGCCAGGACCACCACGACTGCCCGCCGTCTCGGCTCGCCGATCGATCCCATCGTGGGTCCGCCGCCTCATCGTTGTGGGTCCACCAACACCTTCATGGTCTCACCCTGCTCCATCCATGCCAGTGCTTCTCGAACCTGGCTCAACCCCACGCGACGGCTCAGGAGGGCACCAGGATCGATCGCTTTTGATTCGAGGAGTTCCACGGCGCGTCGGATGGTGGCCGGCGTGTGGTGGAACGCCCCCACCAGCATGAGCTCTTCGTAGTGGGCGCGACGCGTATCTACCCGCACCGAAGTACCCGGGGCGCAACCTCCAAACAATACCACGCACCCCCCACGGCCCACGCCATCTATGGCCTGTTCCCACACCTCCGGGCGGCCGGTGGCATCCACCGTGACCTCGGGCCCGCGGCCGCCGGTCAGCATGCGTAGATGGGCCCCGATATCGGGCGCCGCCGGCCCCTCGAGACAGTGCCCGAGGCCCATGCCCCGGACCTGCTCGAGCCGCCAGCCCGGCTTGCCGACGATGATCACCTGAGCCCCCCGCTGCCGGGCCGCCATGGCCAGGAGACAGCCCAGCGGGCCGTGGCCGAAGACGGCCACCGTCATGCCCGGCTGGACGCCTCCGCGCTCCACGCCCAGCAGAGCGCACGCGAGCGGCTCGGCGAAGGCGGCGATGGCGGCGGGAAGCCGCGGGCCGATCGGCACCACGTTGCGCCGGACGAGCCGCTGGGGCAGCGCGATGTGCTCGCCGTACGCGCCGTTGACGAAGAGCAGGTCCTCGCAGAGATTGGGCCGCACGCCCAGGCAGAAGCGGCAGGCCCCGCACGGGGCCGAGTTGGCCGCGACGATCCGGTCGCCTTCCCTCATCCCCCGGACCTCGCGACCGACCGCGGTGACCACGCCGGCCAGCTCGTGGCCGAAAACGGTGGGCACGTGCGGGATCATCACCGGATGGCCGCGCCGCAAGGTCTTGACGTCGGTGCCGCAGGTCAGCGCTGCGTCGACTCGCGCGACGAGCCCGCCCGGCTCGGGATCCGGAACCGGGATCTCCTCGAAGCGCAGGTCACCCGGACCGTGGAAGACCTGGGCCCGCATGACTAGCGGGCGATCATCCCCACCGGGCGCCGACCCAGCACCG